>JANPIO010000243.1:0-12012 GCA_031425055.1 Phormidium sp. VAR_61_metabat_6 | reverse complement strand
GGCGATCGCCTTTAGCCCAGCGCGAGCGGTGACGTAGTTGCAGCCCAGTTGCAGCACCCGGTAGCCATCGACATCGTCGCCGGGCGGTAGGGCAAAGCCTGTGTAATCACTGGGAATATAGATAGCGCTGCCGTTTTCGATCACGAAGGGATCGCGTAGGCCTACATCCTGCCGCAGTTGGGCGACCTCTTGACGGGTTTTGCTTGTCACCGGTATCACCGGAATGCCCTGGTCGGCAAGCTTAGCCAGGGTGGGCAAGGCCGCCTGGTAGGCGTAGGTTTCGCCATTGAGCAGAGTGCCGTCGAGGTCGGTGAAGATAATACAGGCCATAGAAATAACGAGGGGGCGCTATAGATAGGGACAGAGGACTTATCCAAAGCCTACTGCAAGGGCCGCCCTTAATTTTGATGTCTCAGACTCAGAGTTATAGAGCGCTGTAGCCTGCGATCGGCTCTGGTTTAAACGGTTGGAATTCGCGATTGGCAGAGGGCACGGGGCTGCTGGGTAAGTGGACAGGTTTGAACCTGCCAGGGCTGTGGCGCGTCAGCCGGTGTTGTCAAATGGCTGAGCCGCGAATAGACATCAAACGCGAGCTGACGTTAGAGCAAGAGTGAGACAATTGGGATGCAGCTTTTCCTTGGTTCGTTCTAGGGCTAATCTGTTAGGGCTTTAGTTGACGGCTAAGGTTCTGCTGTTCGTTCCTCTACGAGTGTTGTATGGAGTTTAAAACCCCTGGACAGGAGGCGGTTTACCATCGAATTTTGCCCTGGATGCATGAGCTGTTTGGCGAAGCGCTGGTGGTATTTGATGATGAACCTCTCTTCATTGTGAATTTGGGGTCGGCGGTGGCCTCGACTCGAGTGGTGCCCTGGCACGATTATGAGACGCTGATTACTACGCGAGCCTACGTGGTGACTGCGATCGACCTCACCCCCGAGCTGAGCTACTACCTGCTGCGGGAGAATAATGGCATCTACTTTGGCCGCTTTGCCTACGATGCTGAGGACGACATTGTGTTTGAGCACAGTCTGGTGGGTGAAACCTGCGATCGCCTCGACCTAAATCACTCCGTTGCCACCGTGATTCGCATCGCGGACAGCTATGACGACGAAATTGTCGCCCGCTGGGGAGGGCAGCGGGCCCTCGATCGCTGGGCTTCTTAAGGTTCTTCGCGACGGTTCAGGGGTTTCGTCGCAAGATGAGGGGTCATTGAGCCCATTTCGCGCTACAAAATAGTCTGACAATGCACCCGGAGGTTGCCGTGGCTCGTCGCTGGATTTGGATAGGGTTAGGGGGAATGCTAGTGGCGCTGCTGAGCCTGGGGCTCGGTTCAGCTCGTGCGGCAGGTCCCCTAGAGCCTATGCTCACCGTGAGGGGTTTGCCGCCCATGCAAACCACGGCGACGGCAATGCTTCAGCCGCTCAAAGCCGCTCAGCCGGGGCCAACTGATTTTGCGGCCCCGGCGGAACTGGCCCAGGCGGCTCCGCCCCGCCAGGTGACAGCCTTAGCCGACCCCACTAACTACGGCGATCGCTTTCTCACCGACATCAATGGCCAGGTGGTGCGCAACGACTTCATTGCCGTGCTGCACGAAACCGTAGGCTCGGCCCAGAGTGCCCTTAACCTATTTCGCACGCGGCACCCACGCGACCAAGACCAGGTTAGCTACCATGCCCTAATTGGCCGCGATGGCACGATCTACTACATTGTGCCCCCTGAAAAACGGGCCTTTGGGGCCGGTAATTCAGTGTTCAACGGCTCCAACGGCCCAGAGGCTGTGCGCACTAATGCAGCGTTTCCCCCCTCGGTGAACAATTTTGCCTACCACGTGTCTTTGGAGACCCCCGGTGATGGCTTCAACAATCGCCGGAGCCACAGCGGTTATACCCAGGCTCAGTACGATTCTCTAGCCTGGCTGCTGGCTCAGACCACCATTCCTGACAGCCGGATTACCACTCATCAGGCGGTCGATCGCTCCGGCAACCGCATGGATCCGCGTAGCTTTAATTCTTCTAGCTTTTTTAACCAGCTGCGCCGCTACCCAACCCGCAGCGGCTTGACGGGCTAGGGGGCGACGTCGAAAGACACCACCATTTCATAAACCGACGGCTCGAGCACCGTTAAGTTGGGATCACTGCTGGGAAAAATCCCATCCCCCATCATGGCCTCGTAGACCTTGAGGTGCGCTGCTATAGCATTATCTGAGGGAGCCAGGCGCAGCCACAGCATGTTGTCGTACTGAGCTAGAGCGGTGCCCTCAAGCACAATCGTGCCGCCGTAGTCCCAGGCAAAGCCGTAGAGGTCGAAGTCGCCTAGCACCGCCTGAACCGCAGCATAGGGCGCACCCACCCTCAACCCCTCTGGAATTTGCCAGGCCGGGCCAAAGTCTTTGATCAGCCGGGGCCGACTTTGGGCGGCGTCAGCCCACACTACGGCAAACTGTTGGTCAGTATCAGGGTTAACCACTGTGCCCATCTCTGTGCTGCCTTCTCCCAGGGAAACGGGGCGATCGCTCAGGGCGACCTCGCCATAGAGATTGGCCAGATCAGCGCGGCTGGTTTGAGCCGTAACTGGGCCCACCCGTTCGCCGGGAACTACCAGCCCATCGCTATACTCACCGGGCGCGCTGGGCGCTACAGCAGCGGATGGTTCAGTGGCAATGGTGGGTTTAGATGGCTGCACTTCGGGCCGCGCCTCCTGGAGTTGGCAGGCGGCGAGGGGTACCAAAGCCAGACTAAGAACCACTGTTATCCACAATTGCGCCATGACGGTTGATGGCTAGGGCACCAAGTGATGGCTAATGGCAAACCGCAGCAGCTCAGAACGGTTGCTGGTCTCGGTTTTGCGCAGCAGGCTGCTGACATACTTTTCGACGGTACGGGGGCTCAGAAATAGGCGATCGCCGATTTGAGAATTCGATAGCCCGTCTGACAGCAGCGCCAGCACATCCTGTTCCCGAGCCGTAAATTCAGCTACCATATCGATCGGGTTAGGGGTCCAGGGCGCGATCGCTTCGCTGACTTCGCTGACGTTGCCGGACTGAAGGGCGCGCTGCTGAGCGGTGTTGAGAGCCACCTGCTGAATCCAGGCCGACTGGATCAGCTGCGATCGCTCCAGCAAATTGCGCACGATTGCCCCGATCTCTCGCAGCTCAAAGGGTTTGGGCAAGTAGAGGTCACAGCCAAGCTGATAGCCCCGAATTCGATCTTGGGTCTGATTGTGAGCGGTGAGGAAAATCACTGGCAGCAGCCGAAAGGCTGGATACTGCCGCACCTTTTGCACCAACGTAAACCCATCGAGACCGGGCATGCCGATGTCGGTAATGATGAGCTGGGGCTGGTGGCTAAACACCTGACTCAGCGCCATTTCGCCGTGGCTGGCCATCAGCACAGAATAGCCCTCAAGCTCTAAATAATCGCACAATGCCAGGCGAGTACCCTCGTCATCTTCGGCAATTAAAATGGTGAGCGGCATAAGCCTACCAGGGTTAGAGCTGCTGACAGGTTAAACGTCACGGCCTACGGCCACGAACTAATCCTTGGCGCGCAGCCGCTCTTTCGCCTCTGCCCCTTTAGCCTAAACGACAATTTCAGGACTCGGTTTATTTGTTGCTGAAGTTAAAGTCCTGTGAAGTGCGCACTCCGCAGGGGTTAACATATCGCCTGACAAGGGTTTTGACCGCCTCTAGCCGAGGCGGTAGCCAAAACCACGCACGGTTTTTAGGTATTGCGGGTGGCTGGGGTCAACCTCTAGCTTTTCGCGAATCCAGCGGATGTGCACGTCTACAGTTTTGTTGTCGCCCATAAAATCGTGCCCCCAAACCTGGTCGATAATCTGATCCCGCGACCACACCCGCCGGGGTTGGCTCATGAACAGTTCCAGAATTCGAAATTCTTTGGGGGAAAGGTTAACCTCTTCGCCTTTCAAAAAGACACGGCACTCCTGGGGATGGAGCATGATGTCTTCAAACCGGAGCACGTTGTCTTTCGCAACGCTAGCTTTGCCCCGCTGTCGGCGCAGCAGCGCCCGGCAGCGGGCCACCAGCTCCCGCATGCCAAAGGGCTTGCTCAAGTAGTCGTCGGCACCAATTTCGAGCCCCACCACGCGGTCGGTTTCGGTACCCTTGGCGCTCAACACTAGAATGGGCACATCAATGCCCTGGTGGCGCAGCAGACGGCAGAGGTCAAGCCCATTCATGCCGGGTAGCATAAGGTCGAGCACCACTAGGTTGACTTCGGGCCGGTCGGTGCGGTTCGACACCGATGTGCCGCCCAGCATATCGAGAGCAGTTAGACCATCGGCGGCAACGAGAACATCAAACCCTTCCTCGGCCAACCCAATGGCCAATGTTTCTCGAATCAGTTCTTCATCTTCGACGATGAGTACCCGCCCTAGGCCAACCCGTAGGTTTGGCTGAGCCTGAAGCGCGATGTCTACAGAATCCATAAGAAATGGTTAAAAACTGCTCACTAAAATCATATCAGCCACTAGGGAGATGATCAGCTTGACAAAAGCTAAGACTTTCTAAACCCCTAGTTTGGGGTTGGTCGGAAGGTGTTGCTGAATTGAGGCATGAATTTGGGTAAGGGCAAACGGCGGTTTGCCCCTACGAGGGACGTTGAATGCTTGATGCATAACTGTGTCCAGCAACGCTGGTCGGGAAACGCCTTAGGTGGTGCTAACTAAGGCTTCTACAACATCAGCGTGGGTAGGTAGGGCGGCGGTTAAAACAGTGCAACCCGTTGAGTTGATGTGCACATCATTCTCAATGCGAATGCCACGTACCCTATCAAAGGTCTTGAGACGATCCCAATTAACGACGTCGTCATACTGGCCCGACTGCCGCGCTGGGCCTAGAATGCCAGACACCTGGTAAAAGCCGGGTTCGATGGTGACTACCATGTTGGCCGCCAAGGGCCGGTCTAGGCGGAGAAACTTGAGGCCAAAGCGATCGCTGCGCGATCGCCCCGGCGCATAGCCTGCCACATCCCCTAAGTCTTCCATGTCGTGCACATCTAGCCCCAGCAGATGCCCCACGCCATGGGGAAAAAATAGGGCATGCACATCCCGCTCAACCAAAGCGTCGGGATCTCCTTTCAGAATCCCTAGATCGACTAGCCCCGCCGCCAGGGTACGGCAGGCTAAAAGGTGTAGATTCCGGAACTCAATCCCAGGGCGAGCGGTGGCAATGCAGGCATCGTGGGCGGCCAGCACTAGGTTGTAGATATCTCGCTGGGCTGCGGTGAACTGCCCAGACACAGGCCAAGTGCGCGTGATATCCGAGGCCCAGCCGCTAGAAGCCTCGGCCCCCACGTCGGCGAGCAGCAGATCGCCCGGAGCCAGGGCATGGTGATACTGCTCGTTGTGGAGCACTTCGCCGTGGACGGTGACAATGCTGTTGTAGGCGCAGGCCATGCCCTGGCCCATAATCACCTGCTCCATGGCGGCACGCACCTGGGCCTCAGTGGTGGCCCCTGGAGTGGCGGCCATACCGGCTTTGTGGGCGGCGACAGAGACTGCCGCCGCCCGTTTGATTTGGTCGAGGGCGTAGTCATCGTGGTGCAGTCGCAGGGTCACCAGGGCTTTGATTAAGGCTCTGCTGGGTTCTGGGTCGGCAACGGTTTGGGTGGGGAGGGTCGTCGCTTCAGCCAGATGGGAGTCTAGGTCTTGGTAAGGATAGGCGGCATCGGCTCCAATGTCAGCGGCGATCGCGTCTCGACTCGGGCTTGGCCCGTGCCACAGAGCGGCTTCAGAGGAGGTGTCATCCATAAACAGCGTCAGCCGACCCGCTTCAAGATGAATGGCGGCATTGGCTAAGGGCAGGCCCGCAAAGTACAAAAAGTGGCTGTTGGCTCGAAAAGGGTAGGTATTGGCCGGAAAGTTGCGCGACACCGCCCGCCCCGACCACAGTACTATTGGCCCTGGGTGAAGCTCAGCCAGGCGATCGCGGCGCTGCTGCAGCACCGCAGCCAGCGATAACGAGGCGGTCTGAAGGGGCATAGATAACCAAAGCCGACGACCTCTTCAGTCTGCCACAGCACACCTCTCCTGGAGAGGTAGCAAGCTTGGCAGTCTAAACTCCCATCGCCAGCAGTCAACCCCAAAGGAGTAAAACATCCCTTAAAATGAAACCAATGAAATTATTTTGTGAATTTCTCGTTCAAAATTAAGTTCAAATGAACTACTGTTGAATCTATAACGGCTAGCCTATTTCAGGTGCAGCGCTATGGCTTCCTTAACGATTTGTCTAGGATCACGGGTTCGCCTTAAGGGTCAAGACGACCACATACCCGATTTTGTAGTAGTGCGGTGCGATCGCGATCGCTGCTGGGTGCGCCAGCAAGACTGGGCTCCCGATACCGAAATCCAGGTCAGCTTCAAAGAGCTGCTAGTGCCTCCCGAGGCGGGCTCAACTCTAACGGTGGCGTTGGCCCAGCAGGTCAAGGCCTCAGGGCTGTTGGCTGGCCACGGCGATCACCGCGCTGGCGATAACGTGGTCTATATGGATGCCTACCGCCATCGCCATGCCCCTCAGAAGCAGTAGCACTGGCGGGCAATAGCTTTCACCTCAAGGCGCAACGATCTGTTGCGGATCACTTCATCCTTAAGGTGTTAGGATGCAGCTCTATCGGTTTTAGCGGGGGTCAGCCGCTAAAGGAAACGGGGAAAGCGCAGCGAAAATCTGCCACTGTCCCGCAGCTGTGAGGCTATTTTGGTGCTCAGCGACTTAGTCGTTGAGCACCAAAATAGCCGAGTCAGAATGCCCGCCGATGGATGCCCGCTCTCATATCCATCTGCGAGGTACAGATGACTAATAGTCTTTGGTTTGGCTTAGGGCGCTGGTGCCCTGGGTCACAGGTTTCAGCTATGTTTAGTCGCGCAGGGTAATGGCCATGCGCGTACAAGACACAGTTTGGCAGGGCTGTTTTGGCGACTGGCAGCCGCTGTTTATTCGAGAATACTGGTTGCCCCTCGGCCATCTGGCTTGGCAGGGGTTCGTTGAGCATGGTCACGGCATGGTGGTCTGCGAAATCCACGGCGTTACCGCTACGGTGGACTGGAGCTGCACGGCGGTGCCCTACACCGCCCACTTTGTGCCCCAGGCCGAACTGGCGACCTGCTGGCAAAACCTTAACCTAGCCGCCGATCAGCGACCAGCGGTAGAAAATGCCGTCGCCACCTACGACCCGGCGCGGGACGCCATGTTGCTCTTGCTAGGTGACTCGCAACCCTACATCTCTTGCTTAAAGGGCTGGGCGGTGCCACCGCCGGAGTGCTCTCGCCAGATAGGCAATCGCCAGGCCGAGTTTACCGCTACTTCCAAATCCTAATTCCTTGGGTTTGTCAGCCGCCTAAGCTTCAAGGCTGGCTGACAAATCCTATTCACCTATAGTTTGGACCCAATGACCCAACCGACTTTATTTGTCTGTGCCCTGTGCAAAGTCTCCGCTGCTGAGTCTGGCGCGGGTGACACCTCTGGCGGGCAGCACCTGATTGACCAGCTGACTGACTGCCTGGCTGCCGAAACTAGTTCAGGCGAAATCACCCTTCAGCCAGTGCGCTGCATGGCCGCCTGCGATCGCGCCTGCAATGCCGCCCTCAGCGCCCCCGGCAAGCTGACCTTTATCTTTAACGACCTCTCGCCCAGCCAGTCGGCCCCCGATCTGGCAGAGTTTTGCCGTCAGTACGTTGCCGCCGCCAATGGCAAGGTGCCCTATGGGCTGCGATCGCCCGCGATCAAACAATCCACCGCCTACGTCCTGCCTCCCCTCTTAGCCGAGCCAGCTCCCCTCCCTATCGCCTAACCCCCTAGCTCCCTACCCCCTGCCCCCACTCCCGACAATCTCAAACTCCAGCCCAAAGTCCTGGGCCAAACTACAGGTCTGGTGGTCGGTAATGTTGGTATCACTCAGCTCTAAGTTGTAGAAGTGCACCGTGGGATGGCAAAAGTATGGCCCCGCGTGCCAGGTGCCCACCTCTAGCTTGATAAAGCAGTTGCCGGGGATGTGAAAGGCGCGGATTTGGCTAGGGTCAGGCTGGTCGGCAGTGCTGGGGGGAGCCACCGCCATAAACCAATCTTTGCCCTCCAGTGCCCCCAGACACTGGGTGCAGCACTGGTGCCGGGTGATAATGCGAAACCGGGTGCCTTTGCGCCCTAGGGTCATGATGTAAAAGCGGGGAATGCCGCGATCGAGCTGGAGCTGGGCATTGTCGGGGCCAAAGACACCACCGTCGGCACTGGGAAAAATCACCTGGCCAAAGGGGGCAAAGGATTCTGGAGTTATAGGCTGGGCTGTCAGTTTTTGGACAGTGAGGGGTGGAACCATCGGTATGTCGATCCGGGACATTTGAACGCGGTATGCCTTCGCTTTGACCATCCTACGTCGGCACTTCTTACAACACCTAAAAGAAAATTCTCACCCCCTAACCCTTATTGGTAAGCTGGAGGTTTGTTCTTCGATCGCAGAGTTGGGGCAGTAAGGCATGGATAACAAGTTGATGCTGATGATTCCGGGGCCGACCCCGGTACCCGAGCAGGTGCTGTTGGCCATGGCCAAGCACCCCATGGGCCACCGTAGCGGCGAGTTTAGCGCCCTAATGGGCGAGGTGACTGAAAACCTCAAGTGGCTGCACCAGACCCAAAACGATGTGCTGGTGCTCTGCGCCAGCGGCACTGGGGCGATGGAAGCGGGCATGATCAACTTTCTCAGCGCGGGCGATAAGGTGCTGGTGGGCAACAACGGCAAGTTTGGCGAACGCTGGGGCGAAGTCGCCCGCGCCTACGGCCTCGACACCCATGAAATTACCGCTGAGTGGGGCAAACCCCTCAACCCTGACGACTTCAAGGCAGCCCTAGAGGCCGACACTGCTAAAGACATCAAAGCGGTAATTATTACCCACAGCGAAACCTCTACCGGGGTGCTCAACGATGTGGAAACCATCAACCGCCACGTCAAGACCCACGGCGCGCTGATCATGCTAGATGCGGTGACTAGCCTAGGAGCGATCTCGGTGCCGGTGGACGAGTGGGGGCTAGATGTAGTGGCCTCGGGTTCCCAAAAGGGCTACATGATTCCGCCGGGGCTGGCTTTTGTCAGCGTCAGCGCCAAGGCCTGGGAGGCCTACGAAACGGCTACATTGCCCAAGTTCTACCTTGACCTCAAGCCCTACAGCAAAGGGGCGGCTAAGAATACGACCCCCTTTACCCCCCCGGTCAACCTGTTCTTTGCCCTACACGCGGCGCTGCAAATGATGCAGAAAGAGGGCCTAGAGGCGATCTTTGCCCGCCACGATCGCCAGAAGCGAGCTACCCGCGCCGCCATGGCTGCTCTCAATCTGCCGTTGTTTGGGGCCGACGACTGCGCCAGCCCGGCGATCACCGCCGTCATGCCCCAGGGGGTCGATGCTGAGCAAATTCGCTCAGTGATGAAGAAGCAGTTTGACATTGTCTTAGCCGGGGGGCAAGACCACCTGAAGGGCAAGATCTTTCGGATTGGGCACTTGGGCTTTGTGGGCGATCGCGACGTGCTGACCGCTGTGGCTTCCCTAGAGGCCACCCTGACCAAGCTGGGTTACGACCAGTTCACCCCTGGGTCTGGGGTCAATGCCGCTGGCCAAATTCTGCTGGCCTAGACTCGCTCCTAAAGGCCCTGGCTAGATCGCTTGACGGAGATTAACCATCCGCTGAAAGCTCCCAGGGCCGCACTCTTTCTCAAACTCCTGCACCATCCAGTCTTGCCGCTTGCCGATGCGGTTGCCGCTTTTTTGCAGGTACTCAAAGTACTGCTTCATTTGCGTGGGGGTGGGTCGTGGGCCAAGGATGGAGCCCAAGCACCACTCATCTTTGGCCCTGCGACCGCAGTGCTCCCAAAACGATCGCTCGGCCCAGGTCGGCGCATTGCCACGCATATAGGCGCGGCGGCGGTGGCCGCGGAACAACTCTACCAGGGTAGGAATGTCGTTGATCTGGTGGGCCTGGTCGGCGGAGTAGATCTCTACCATATCCTCCAGATTGAGGGGGCGCTCGGTGATCCACTGGTGGCCGCAGTCGGGGCACTTGGCGATAAACGACAGTACAATCCGTCCACACTGGGGGCAGGGCTTTGTGGGTGGCGGCGCGCCCTCCTCATTGTCCTTTTGCGCCTGCACCGGCAGATGGTAGTCCTTAATGTCTTCGGGAAAGCCCAGCCGCTCTAGGTTGCCCGCCTGGTCAAGAATGATGCCGTACTGCTTGCCCGACTGAGGCGAGATCCGCATCACCCGGCCAATCTGTTGCAGGTGCAGGGCGCTCGACTGGGTGGGCCGCAGCATCAGCCCCACCTCTACGCTGGGTTCGTCAAAGCCGATGCTGATCACATTGCAGGAGGTGAGCACCAGGATCTTTTCTTCCCGCAGGTCGCTGTACATGCGCTTACGGTCTTTGATCGGGGTGCCCCCTTCTACCGTGTCGGCGGTAATGCCAGCGGCGTTAAAGGCGTCGGCGACGTGGCGGGCGTGCTCGATATCCACACAAAAGGCGATCGTGCGCTTGCCGGGGCAGAGGCGCTGCCACTCGCGGACGATTTTTTCGATCAGTTCGGGGCGATCGCAGGCATTCTTTAACCCGACCTCGTCGTAGTCGCCCCGCACAGTCTTGACTTCCTTCAGGTTGACGACCCCATCGGGGGGCATGCTGTAATACTTCATTGGGGCTAAAAAGCCCCGCTGTTGCAGGTCGCTGGGCACGGGCGAGGCCACCAGAGTATCCATAACGTCGCCCAGCTGCTCTTTGCCCAGGCGTTTGGGTGTGGCGGTCATCACTAGGTGCCAGGCATCAGGGAAGGTTTTGAGCACTTTTTTGCCCACCTGGCTGAATAGGGTAATGTGCCCCTCGTCGTAAAACACGACATCCGCAGGCCACTGCTTCCACCACTGCCGCTTGGCCATGGTTTGAATGCTGGCGATCTGAATCGGGGCGTCGCGGTTCTCCTCCCACCCCGCCTTAATAAAGCCGCAGTTGAGCCCAAAGGATGCCATCTTTTCGTAGGTCTGACCCACCAGCACATCGAGGTGCACTAAAAACATCAGCCGCTTGCCTGCCCGCTCGGCGTGGGCACAGATCTGCCCGCTGATTACGGTTTTGCCTGCCCCAGTACCGGCGACGATCGCCACCCGCTTGTGCCCCTCGTTGAGCTTGCGGTAGAGGTCGTTGATCAGGTCAATCTGGTAAGGGCGCAGTTGGGGAGGCATTGAGGGAGAGTTGGGAAGTAGGGGGTAGGGGAGTAATGGAGTGGAGGGTGGAGAAGATGTGGGAGGTGGAGAGGATTTATCGCCTTATCTCCCTTATCTCCCCCATCTCCCCTACCTTTCTCATCTCCAGTTCTTTTTAAGAATAAACGAGTACTACCTTATTGCCCTCGCGATCAAGAGCGCTAGTGGCAGCGGCGCTATCATGCAGGTAGCTAAATCCAGGGACGGGCGCTTGAGCATGGAAACTCGCGAGTTGGGCAACACCGATATTGAGATCACGCCGCTGATTTTTGGCACTTGGCAGGCGGGGAAAAGCGGCTGGGTTGGCATAGAAGACCAGGACGTGATTGACGCGATGCGGGCGGCGCTGGATGCGGGGATAACCACCTTCGACACAGCGGAGGTTTACGGCAACGGCTATTCGGAGGAGCTAGTGGGCAAGGCGCTGGGCGATCGCCGCGATCGGGTGGTTCTCGCCACCAAAGTCTTCGCCAACCACCTGAAGCACAACCAGGTAATTGAGGCCTGCGAGAAGTCTCTCCAGCGCATGCAGACCGATGTGATCGACCTGTACCAGATCCATTGGCCGTCAGGATCCTTTAAGAGCGAGATTGTGCCCATTGGTGAAACTATGGGAGCGCTGAACCAGCTGAAGGAACAGGGCAAAATTCGCGCGATCGGGGTATCGAACTTTTCTAAAGCTCAGCTCGAAGAGGCAATGACCTTCGGGCGCATCGATAGCCTCCAGCCGCCCTACTCGCTCTTTTGGCGCGGGGTAGAGGC
>JANPIO010000242.1:0-28386 GCA_031425055.1 Phormidium sp. VAR_61_metabat_6 | reverse complement strand
CGCCAGCAGGGAAGCCTTTCGTGCAAATTCGTTAAGGCCCGGGGTTTTTGGCGCTGCGTCTGGGCAAGCTGATAGTCAGAGCTGACAGTCATGGTTGGGAGAGCAGTATGGCGATCGCAGGCATTATCTTCATGATCGCTGGGGCCGTGCTCGGGTGGGTGCAAAACCGCCAGCAGCGCCGCTGTCGCCAGCTCAAACTGGCCCGTGCCTGTCAGGCAGCAGACTTAGAGTCCATGGCTACTGCCGTCTCTAAGGAAATTGGCGGCGGTGACTGGCGCGACTACGTGTGGCTGTGGGGCACCGTCAAAGCCGAAGCTCCCCTCACCTCAGAATTCAAAGCCATCCCCTGCGTCTGCTACACCAGTACCGTGGTGCGCGAGTACGAAGAAACCGTGCGCCAAAAAGACAGCGACGGCAAAGTCACCACCAGCACCCAGCGGGGCTCAGAAACCATCAGCGAGCACAGTCAGCGCATTCCCTTCGACCTGGTAGATAAATCGGGGCAGGTGCGAGTGGATCCTGAAGATGCCAAGATCGAGCCCGTCGAGGTGCTAGACGAATTTCGACCGGGCAACCCGGCGGGGGGAATGCTTTCCTTTGGCCCATTTTCGCTGGCGCTGGGGGATGAGAGTATCGGCGGCCCCCGTCGCACCTTGGGCTACCGCTATCGGGAGACCGTGCTGCCGCTCGATCGGCCTTTGCTGGTGGTGGGCATGGCGAGCGATGGTCGGAGACCGGCCCAGGAGAGCGATCGCACTGGCACCATCACCATTGAAAAGCCCGCCCAGGACGACCAGCCCTACATCATCACGCTGAAATCCTACGAAGCTATTACCAAAAGCGTTGACCAGAGCGCCAAAATTGCCTTTTGGTCAATGGTGGGGTGCTTTGGGGTGGGGGGGGTGCTGCTACTGGCAGAGATCGTGGGGTGAGCTTCCTCCAGAGCGTTTGCACGATCCTCTGGTTAATTCAGGGGATCAGGTGTCTTGCCGGCCATAGGTTGCTAAGCCTCAGCAAAGCGTGGCCTAGCGCCGCCTATCCTGGATCGGTTCATCTTCATCAATGCCTTGCTCCAGCTTGTACTGGGTGATCAGCTGGTTCATCTTGTAGCGCATCTTCAAGTGAGTTTCGACCCCTTCGTAGGCGTAGCGGTCAAAGCCACCCTGGTCGATCAGCTGCTTGAGGTAGCTGACGCGATCGCCCGGATTGGGGTGCGAGGCAAACCAGGTCACGCCCTGGTTGCCGAACTCGTCTTCGAGGGTGATCATCAGATTGTGCAGCCCGTCAGCGGCGTAGCGGCTGGTGGCCAGCAGCTTAGTGCCCAAAATGTCTGACTGGCGCTCCATGTCGCGGGAGTAGCTCGACACCACCAGCCCAGCGGCGATGTTGGCCACCTCAGGAATGGGAATAAACGAGGCCAGGCTGGCGGTGAGGTTGCCCTGGGTGACCATTTGAAAGCTGTGGGAGAGCACTGCGTGGGCCAGTTCATGGCCGACCAGTCCGGCCAGTTCGGCTTCGGAGTGGCTTTTGGTGATCGCTCCGGTATTCAAGAAAATTTTGCCGCCGGGCAGGGCAAAGGCGTTGAGGCTGTCATCCATGATCACCTCAAACGTATAGTCAAACTCGTCGCGGCCAGCCAGGACGGCCAGCCGCTGGCCCATGTCATTCACGTAGGCGCGAATTTCGGGATCATCGACGATGGGCAGCTGTCGCTTCACCTGCTCAGCCACCTGATTGCCCAGACCGCTTTCGCCCTGCATGAGCAAAATGCCGGAATTGAGCGCGCTAAATGGCCCCAGCAGCCCTCCAGTGAGAATGTATCCGGCTGCCCCAGTGATGATATTCGACACCAGGTTACGGGTCAGGGTCTGGTTCGTCTCGCCACGGAAGCGATCGAGGTTCTGCCGGGCCAGGGCACCCATGGCTTCGGCTTCGGGGTGCTCGGGGTTAAGGATGGCGAACTGGTTGGCGGTAATGGCGGCTTCAATCCACTGTTCGCGGGCCATCTGCACCTCGGCCTGAGCCTTGAGCAGGTCGGGGTTGTAGGGATAGCGGGCGATCGCCCCATCCAGCACTTGAGCCGCCTCATCGGCCCGGTCGTTTTGCACCAGGTAGCGGGCGTAGAGGGCCTGCCCCGGCAAAAACTCGGGGTAGTTCTTCACCAGCAGCTCTAGGGGCACCAGCACCCGATTGGGGAACTCGGACTCGGCCCCGGCCTGGGCCTCGCGCCAGTAGACCTGCCCAGCCGGAGGCAGCTCAGCGGGGTCGGTGAGGGGGGCGATCGCCAGCTCTGGCCCCGTTTCTGCCAGCCATTCTGGGTCTTTGGCCGCCCGGTAAAGAAGCTCAGCATCGTTGCGATCGCCCGCCTGGTAGAGGCGATCGGCCTCTATCAAGATCTCACTGCGTTTGGCCACCTCGGGCAACAGGCCCGATAGCAGCAGCGCCCGCCCCACAGTCGAATCGGCATCAATGTCTGCGATCGATGGCACGGCCCCAGAGCCAGGGTCAATTTCGGGAATACCGGATTCCTTGGGCGGCAGTTTGAGGGTGCCGTCAGGCTGCTCTGGGAATGGAGTGGGCAGCGTATTTTCGGGCAGCGTGGCCGGGTCTACCGGCAGCGCATCTTCGGCATTGGCCAGCACCGTTACCGCTGGTGCCGCCGCTCCGGCAGGCTCTGCCGCCAACCCTGGAGATCCCCCTAAGTTAAACCCCTGGCTAAGCAGCACCGCCCCCCAAAAACTGGCCAACAATGCTGTCACAAACCGCTGCGTTGGCAGAGCCTGGCCTTTGGTCAATCGCCGCATGACATCTCCCTAAAGCTGATTTCTGTATAGACGAATGGGGAACAATTGGGGCCATGCTCCCTGAGTGACGGGTGAGGGCGAGACGCGGGGCTACGTCTGCACGACGTTATCGCAGGAACCAGGTTCCTGCCTGGCACCTATTTATTCTGACCAATGCTTTGCCAAGCCAGAATCTGTGCTCCTATAATTTTGTTAAATAAATGTAACGCTGGAAACCGCAACGACGGAGCCCCATGACCTTAGACACGATTCAACCCTGGCTCAACTTTGTTCACCCCGTAACCATGTGGCTGCTGCTGGCAATAACCCTCTATGCCCTTTACCTGGGGGTTCAGTCGCGCCGCACTCGCTTGGCCGATGCCGAAACCCGCAAAGAGTTGATCAAAGGCAAGTTTGCTCTCAAGCACCACAAGGTCGGATCTGTGCTGCTGGCCTTTATGGTGATTGGCACTGTGGGGGGTATGGGGGCCACCTACCTAGAGGCAGGGAAGCTGTTTGTGGGGCCTCACCTGCTGGCAGGCTTAGGGATGGCAACCCTGATTGCCGTCTCAGCCGCCCTAGTGCCGTTTATGCAGAAGGGCAGTGAGACAGCGCGGCTCACCCACATCACCCTCAACATGGTGCTAGTTGGGCTGTTTAGCTGGCAAGCCTTTACCGGCATGAAAATCGTGCAGCGGCTGCTGACTGACCTTCAGGCCTCAGCTGGATCTTAGTCCCTAGGGTAAGCCAGCCAGTCCTAGGCAATAAATTCTTCAGCGATCGCAGCCCAAAGAAAATTCCTGGGCCGCGATCGCTTTGTGTTGACAGTTCAAACTATCCCCAGACCTAGCCTAAGCCCGCCCGTCGTGGGTACCGCCCGATCACCGGCCCCAGTTCGACCAAAAGTGGTGGCCCCGGTAGCTCTCGGGTAGGGGCAGGTTGTGGCTGTGGTGAAAGTCTTCTTGCACCTTGCGGGTGAGGCGCTTAGAGACCTGACGCACCACCTGGTTGAGCAGGCGATCGCCCGACGACTTGAGCAGCGATCGCGGCACCGAGTTCAACAGGCGCGGCATGTGGATCTTGACCGCCAGGCTTAGATCCCAGTCCACCTGAGTCAGGTTGGTGGCGGGAGGAGTGGCCTTGGGGCCATCCTGCAAGCGCATCACCGCATGAAAATCGACATCGTAGCCGGGAGGCACGTACCCCGGCACCGGAATCGTATCAATGCGGTAGACCTGATGGTCGAGGGGCGACAAATACAGCCCCACCTTCGGCTCTACTTCATAACCCAGCACCGAAAAGCGCCCGACCACCAGCCCATAGCCATTGTCTGAGAGTGGCTCTACCTGCATCGGGTGAGCGCAGCGGGTAAACCACCCCCGGTGGCTGTTGAGATAGCGACCGACGGTATCGCTGTCGGCCGCCATATCCATTTTGCCAGCGTAATGCCCCTCTAACAGCAGTGCCCCGTCTGTAAGGGGAACCTGGGCGGGGGCTGGGCTGGCGGCATGGTCAGCATTGGCCGGCGGAGTTTGCTCGTTGACCATCGCCTCATCAGCACTAACCCCCTCATCCCCCGGCAAGGGTGAGGCATTCGGGTTGTGGGCAGATGGCATGAATTCAAGAGTCACTGTGCAACCACTTGCTTAAACAACATCAGACAATGTAATTACGCCGAAGGTTGCGTCCCAGGCTTAACCCATCGTAAGGCTTTAGTATCTCAAGTGTGCCCCTCAGAACTGTCACGCCTATCACGGTTTTATGTAACCCGCCCTAGGGTTGGTTTCTTTTCCCATCACCTTTCATAAAATTAGGTCAGTTCTATAACCATTGGGGAAGCAGCCGTGAAAGCATTTGTTGCCGGGGCAACTGGGGCCACAGGTTCAAAAATTGTGAACCAGCTCGTGGGTCGCGGCGTGCCCGTGGTGGCCTTTGTGCGCGATGCCGCCGCCGCCCGAGGCAAACTGCCCATTGAGGTCACGCTGATGGAAGGCAGTGTGACCGATAAGGAGAGCATTCGCAAGGCGATGGACCAAGTCCGGTCTTCGACCAACGCAGGCTGCACTGTGCTGCTATCGGCCACCGGTGCCCGCCCCGGCTTTGACCCCACCGGCCCCTACCAGGTGGACTACGAAGGCAACAAAAACCTAATCGATGTGGCCAAAGAAACCGGCATCGAGCACTTTGTCATGGTGTCGTCGCTCTGCGCCTCCCGCTTTTTTCACCCCCTCAATCTGTTTTTTCTAATTCTTTATTGGAAGCATCAGGCTGAGGCCTACCTGCAAGCCAGCGGTCTCACCTACACCATCGTTCGCCCCGGCGGCCTTAAAGATGACGATGACGACACCCGCACCGTAGTTATGGCCCCGGCAGATATGTTGTTTGAGGGCAGCATTTCTCGGCTCAAGGTGGCTGAGGTCTGTGTAGAAGCGCTATACCTGCCCCAGTCACGCAACAAAATTGTGGAAATTGTGGCCCAAGACAACGCTAACCCTCAGCCCTACGAAGCCATGTTCGCTGGAGTAGCGTAGGGCCGCGATCGCATCCATATTCCCTTTAGGCTCAGACCCCAGGGTTCGGGAACTCTAGGGTCTGGCTGACTGTTTAACCGATCTGCTGCTCCATGTCGGCAATCTCCAGGCGGGTTTTGATCACCGTGTCGGGGTTGAGGCTAATCGAGTCGATCCCCTGCTCGACTAAGAAGCGGGCAAACTCGGGGTAGTCGCTGGGCCCCTGACCACAGATGCCAATCTTGCGGCCATACTCCTTGGCGGTTTGAATCGCCATCTTCACCATCCGCTTGACCCCGGTGCTGCGCTCGTCAAATAGGTGAGCCACTAGAGAAGAGTCGCGATCGAGCCCCAGGGTGAGCTGCGTGAGGTCGTTCGAGCCAATGGAGAAGCCATCGAATATCTGGCTAAACTCATCGGCCAATATCACGTTGTTGGGCAGTTCGCACATGACGTAGACTTGCAGGCCGTTTTCGCCGCGCACCAGGCCATGTTGAGCCATTTCTTCCAGCACTCGGCGACCTTCGTCGGGGGTGCGGCAGAAGGGCACCATCAGAATCACGTTGGTGAGCCCCATGTCGTCGCGCACCCGCTTGAGGGCTTGGCACTCAAGGGCAAAACCAGCGCGGTAGCGCTCATCGTAGTAACGAGAAGCCCCACGCCAGCCCAGCATTGGGTTTTCTTCGTCAGGCTCAAAGGTGCTGCCACCCAGTAGATGGGCATACTCGTTGCTCTTAAAGTCAGATAGACGGACGATAACCGGCTTGGGATAAAAGGCGGCAGCCAGGGTGCCTACGCCCTGGGCCAGCTTATCGACAAAATAGTCAGGCTTGTGGTCATAGAGGGCGGTCAGCTGCTGAATTTCGCGCTTTTCAGAGCCGTTGGCGAGGCCGTCAAAGTTGAGTAGGGCCAGCGGATGCACCTTGATGTGGTTAGCGATGATGAACTCCAGCCGGGCCAGGCCAACGCCGTCGTTGGGCAAGGCAGCTAGGGTAAAGGCCAGCTCGGGGTTGCCCACGTTCATCATGATCTTGGTGCGAGTTTCGGGCAGGCTATCGAGCTTGGTGGTTTCAACCCTAAAGGGCAGCTCGCCTCGGTAGATCACCCCTTCTTCACCCCCGGCACAAGAGACGGTAACAGGCTCACCCATGGCGATCATTTGGGTAGCGTTGTCACAGCCGACGATCGCCGGAATGCCCAGCTCCCGCGCAATGATGGCGGCGTGGCAGGTGCGCCCGCCCTGGTCAGTGACGATCGCACTGGCCTGCTTCATAATCGGCTCCCAGTCGGGGTCGGTGCGGGCCGTGACCAGCACTTCCCCAGGACGGAACTCGGCGATTTGGGACACCTCTAAGATCACGCAGGCCTCGCCCTGGCCAATCAGATCGCCTACGGCCCGACCTCGGGCGACCGGCTCTACGCCCTTGGGCACGTCCAGGATGTACGATCGCAGCTCATTCTGTGATTTCTGCGACTGCACCGTTTCAGGCCGGGCCTGCACGATAAACAGCTCCCCCGTGTGGCCATCTTTAGCCCACTCAATATCCATGGGGCTGTTGACGCCACGCAGCTGGGTGTAGTGCTCTTCGATCGTGCAGGCCCAGCGGGCAAGCTGAAGAATATCGTCTTCTTCGATGGCAAAACGCTCTTGATCGACCAGGGGCACCGGCTCGTTTTTGGTGAGCTCGGTGCCGGTGGTGTTGTAGACCATGCGCAGGGCCTTGGTGCCCAGGCGCTTGCTCAGAATGGGTTTGTGCCCCGACTTTAGAGTGGGCTTAAACACCACGTACTCGTCGGGGTTAACGGTGCCCTGCACCACATTTTCGCCCAGGCCGTAGGCAGCGGTCAGCAGCACCGCGTTTTGGAATCCGGTCTCGGTGTCAATGGAGAACATCACCCCCGAGGTGGCGAGATCTGAGCGCACCATGCGCTGAATGCACACCGACAGCGCCACATCGAAGTGGTCGAAGTCTTTGGTGGTGCGGTAGGAAATGGCGCGATCGGTAAACAGCGAGGCGTAGCACTTCTTGCAGGCGATCAGCACGGCCTGGTCACCGTAGACGTTGAGGTAGGTCTCTTGCTGGCCCGCAAAGCTGGCGTCGGGCAAATCTTCGGCAGTGGCGCTAGAGCGCACGGCCACGTCTACCTCGGTGTAAGCGTGGTCTTGTAGGCAAGACTCATCACCGAAGCAGAGGCTCTGCCCCGCCTCCTCACACATCTGGTGGTAAGCCGTGAGAATGGCCGTTTTCAGGTCGTCGGGGAAGGCGGCATTGAGAATGAGCGATCGCGCCTTTCTGCCCCGCCGCCGCAGTTCACTCACATCGTTGACGTCAAAACCGCCCAGCACCTGCCGCAGTTGGGCATCCAGCCCGGTTTTCTCAATAAAGGAGCGGTAGGCGTAGGAGGTGGTGGCAAACCCCGTTGGCACTCTCACGCCCTTGGGCATTAACTGCTGAATCATTTCGCCGAGGGAGGCATTTTTGCCGCCCACTAAGTGCACATCCTCTAGCCGCACCTGATCGAGCCAGAGCACCAACTGTTGATCACGCTGCACCAAAGACTGTTGAACTACAGACGTAGCTACCATGTCGCCACCTCAAAGAAGTACTCGCAAAAGCTGTGCGACCGATATGCTCCACCCGTAGAGACGGTTGAGATTTCTGAGTAGCTGGAGCTCGGCGATGCCCAAGAGGCTTCGCCAACGCATCGCACATCTCCATGCTAAAAATCTAGGGATCAGCCCACAACCTTGTCTAACTTTTCGTGTCTCGAACGCAATAGATGTATACAACCGCAGGCCGTAGGGCAGGTCAGGCAGAGCGTTGGCACCGCGTTACAGTAATTCATACCCCCAGCCGCAGGTTAACTATGGACAGTCGCGAGCTTGCCCAATTTATCGAAGCCAGAGATGGCATCTCTAAACCCTGGCTGCTGGTGCTGCTGCGCTTAAAAAAGTTAGAAGAGCGCAAAGACACCACTCCGCCTGACCTCTACATGGAAGAACTCCAGGCACTGCACAAGGAGCTGATGGGATTGGGAGAGTGGTGGGTTGGCCATGAAGATGAACTTTTTAACCCCTAGGGAGTAAAGAGTAAAGAGTTTTGAGTTGTAGGTTTTGAATGTTGAGTTAAGGATGAAAGGCTTACAGCAAGAACTAAAAATTCAAAACTCAACATTTCTCCTCTGGAGACGCTACGCGAACAAAACTCATCAGCCCCCTACGCCGTAGACTATTAAGAAGCGTTGCAAATGATGTCGTGACCAATATTCTTTCCCGTCCGCGCCAGCGTCAGGCCGAGGCCCTGCCCCTAAAAACCCTCTGGGGCGATACGCTCACCGTGTTTTGGGGTGACTGGCTCGATTTGCGGGCACGCATTCCCCAGGTGGCGGCATCGGGGCTCGTATCACCGCTGATCTATATTTTGGCCTTTGGTTTAGGCCTAGGCAATGCGATCGACCAAGTGACCACGCCCTCAGCAGGCGACAACTACCTAGAGTTCATTTTGCCGGGTATGGTGGCGTTATCGTCGATGGTGATTAGCTTTGGCGGCACTACGTTTTCGATCTGCGGCGATCGCCTCTTTACCAAAACCTTTGAGGAAATGCTGCTCTACCCGGTGCATCCCTTAGCGCTGCACCTGGGCAAAATGCTGGCGGGCATCGTGCGCGGGATGATGACGGCAGGCTCGGTAATCTTGGTGGCGATTCTCTTCACCGGGCGGTTTTGGAGCTTTGTGAACCCGCTATTTTTGCTGCTGGTGGTGCTCAACTGCGCCGTGTTTGCTGGCCTGGGAGTCATTGTCGGGCTGAATGTCAAATCGCTGGAAAGCGTGGGCCTGTTCAACAACTTTTTGATTGTGCCGATGTCGTTTTTGGGCGGCACATTTTTTGACCCCAGCACTCTGCCCGTGGCGCTAAAGGCGATTGTCTACCTGCTGCCGCTGACCTACACCACCATTGGCCTGCGGGCAGCCGCCTACAAGCCCCTAAGCGAATTTCCCTGGTATTCGATCCCCATTCTGGTAGCGGTGGCTGGGGTGCTGGCTGCGATCGGAGCGCGCCAGTTCTCCACCCAGCAAGATTAGCTAATTTTGCTAGATCAACAGCACCGTTGCACTGCTTGGCACTGTTCTACTACTGCGCATCTACCTGTGAACAGCCGTGCCTCCAGAGCCAAGAATAGTAGATTGAAAATACACCCTGATGCCAGAGTTTTGGATATCACTCCTGACCAAGGCAAACAGCTTTTGCCGATCCTCTAAAGTTTCAATTTTAGAGGCAACAATAGCGAGGAGCTTTAGGGCTGTTTCTCGTTTGCCACCGTCGTAGGCACGGGCAGCCATACGAATTACGTCAGATAGCTTTGACAGATTGGTGGGCATAGAGAGAAGTTTGTGGACACTCATGGTGAGATTTAGAGTGCCCGAATGTCGATCTCCGCTTTTGGTGATGTGGGGCTTAGTCTTTTGCTTTCAGCAGTGCTAGCGATCGCGACAGTCGAGCCTGGGTCTGAATCATCAGCGGCCCGCTCAGCCGCAGCCGCCCCAGGGTGAGAAATATCAGGCCCAGCAGCAGATTGACCCCAGCTACGGCCCCGATCGCCTGAAGCCAGCTCAGCCCTAGAGACTGGGCAAACGCCACGCTGGCGACGATGCCGAGCACAACCGCTGTGGTCACTAGACCGATGCCGATACCCAGCAAAATAAACCCGCTGATCAGTCGTCGGCTTTCGTAGTTAGCCTCTTGCACCGCCACATTGAGGTGGGTATCGACCAGCACCGTCATCAGACGCAACAGCCGCCGAAAGTAGCCTTCGATTTGGTCAAAAGTGGAGTCAGAGCTAGCCACGCTTGCCCCCCAAAATTAGACCCAACACAAAGCCAAGGCCCAGGGCGATCAGCAGGCTTTGCCCCAGGTTGCTGCGAGCGCGTTTTTCAAGCTCGGGAAGCATTTCAGCCTTCAGCTCTTGGATGAGGTTTTCGGTGCGCGATTCGAGGTCATCGAGCAGATTGTCAATGCTGGATTTAGTTACTCCCAGGGGCTCAGTAGCGTCTAGGACAGTAGATTTTAAGGCAGACGATATCCCATTGATCGCAGACTGGCGAGAGGTATGGCTCAAGGCCGGTGGAGCGACTTCAATCAGGTCGGCCAGCTCGTTTAGATGGCGGCGAATGCGGGTTTTGGTGTAGTCCATTTCGCCGCTGATGTAGTCTACAGCCAGCTCTAAATCGCCTTTAGTCTCCAGCAAATTGTCTTCAACTAGCTGGGGCCATTCCGATAGAATCAGCGGCACCATCGCGTCAAATTGATGCTTAAAGGTTTTTTTAGCGTGAGTGGTAATATTTTTTTTAGCCATGGCTCAAGGCGATTCCCGAAGGGATAAGGTTGGGCAGGGTAGCTGGGCTAGTGGGCAAAGGGTTTAGGAAAACCGTCGTTTGCGGCCTCGCCGTCGAAACACTAGGTACAGCAGCACACCTACTACGATCAGTACTAGAATTGGCACCGCGATCGCCAGTACCGAAAGGATGGTCGAGCTAGCCAGCTCGGTCGTCGAAACCGCAATGTTGCCCACTGGGCCACCCGCCGCAGTGGAAGCCAGTCGGGCTAGGCCCGTAAACGCCTGGGTGCTGCTGGCGATACCACCACCGGCAATCAGGGCTAGGCTCCACTGCAAAAAGGGGTTCATGTCGCCACCCGTGACCGCAGCAGTGAGTACGGTGCCTGCGATCGCCGCTGCTGGCAGCTCTACCGCATCCATCAAATTATCGACGATTGGCACAAAATAGATCAGCACTTCCAAGGCGGTAGCGGCAGTTAAGGCCAGAATAGCCGGGGTTGTACTCATCCAGGCCATGCCGGGAGACAGGGTCAGATAGCCCTGCTGAGCGGCCACACCAGCCACCAAAAACGGCACCAAAATTCTAAACCCGGCGGCGGCGCTGAGGCCAATGCCAATGGCAATGTGCAGCAGTACATCCATGTTCCCCCAGGGTAAACACCAGTAAACCTAGTGTATGGGGTGATTGCAGGAAATGCGCCGGGGCACGCTGGCTTTTGAGCAGCCTGTCGCTTAGGCCGGGGCTAGGTCAATCGTCTCCGACCGGAAGCACGGGCTCTACGGAGTCTTGACCTAAGGAAAACACCTGCCCATCAATAAACAGTCGGGTAATACCTTTTGCCTGTAGATAGGAGCTGGTGGTTTGCAGCAGGCTACCATCGGGCACTTTGACCACCCGCTGGTTGCGGCGCGAAAATCGACGGGCCACATTGTGGTTTTCGAACACCGGCAGCGTGCGGGAATCACCCTCTTCTTCAGGAATTTGGCCCAGCTCAGCGAAGGTGCGTAGGGGCAGCACGACCAACTCCGACGAGGTGCGCTCTACAACGACGTAGCACAGAGGCGGCAGAGCGGCCGCCGTAAGAGGAAAAATTTCTAGGGTTTCGAGGTTAGCGGCAGCGCCATTGCCGCTGTCCCAGGGGTAGACATTATCGTCGTCATCATCGCCGTCATCATCGTCGTCGTAATCGTCGTCAAGGCCAACAGTATCGTCATCCCAGTCGTCGTCAAGGGCCTCAGCGACGTTGAGCACCTCGGCGGCATCAAGGGGTTCGGTAGTGGCGGCTTGGGCTTCAGCGGAAACCGTTTGGGCCGACTTCAGCACCGGGCGAGCCGGTTTTTCGGGGGCTGGTTTTTCGGGGGCCGGATCTGGCAACGAGAGTTGGGCAGGTTCCTCATCCGCCGCTGCGGTAATCAGCTCTATGATCGCTGGAGGTTCTTCCACGATCGCAGCTACCGGCTCTTCTGCGGCCCGCGATCGCCGCTTGCGCGGGGGCTTAGCCGCACTAGCAGGCACTTCTTCTACGATCGGCTCAGCCGTGAGCGGAGCGGCGGGCTCAGCCGACGCAGCCTCAGGCACTACCGGATCAACAACTTGCTTGCTGCGAGGCTTCGTTTTGGGCTTGGGGGACGGCTTGGAGTCTACGACAGCGGGCTCGACGTCAACCTCAGCAGGATCAGCAGACTCTGCTTCAACTTCGGCAAGTGCAGCGGGCTCTGCTGCGGCCACAGAGTCTTCTCCAATGATTGCCCTGTCGGTGGTGCTCCGCTTTTGCTGAATTAAGACGCTGTACTCATCTCCAGGCAGACTGGACTTCAGCAAGCGGCTAATGGTGCTGTTACTCACTCCGTAGCGCTCTGCCAAGGTAGATGTGGTCTCTTGGGGCTGGCGATACAGGCTCAAGATAGAAGTCTTGTCAGCCTCGGTCAGCTTTTTGGGTGCCATGCCATGGGTTCCGTAACAGTGCCATTTAACATTCTAGAGCGCGTTACCCCCGCCGCCGCCGTGGGCTCCGACGGGAATTTACGGAAATGGCATTCTCAACCACCGCTCCCAGGCCAAAAAACACCGCCGAGAATGTCCAGAAGACTTCCCAAAGGTTGCCTTCCACGTAAGTGCCGGTGTTGAGGGCGTAAGCAAAAAACATGTCGGCAATGTAAAGGCAAAAGGCTGCGATCGCAATCAGCTTCCACGACTGGGAGTAGCGCCCGCCCCAAAAGGCCACTAGCAGAGTGCCGGCAATAATCAGCAGCACGATATCGCCAATCAGATACAACAGGCCCACCACACCCTCCAGCGGCTTGAGGAGGCCGTCGAGCTGGAGTACCCAGCCGGGGGCAGATGAGGCTTCAGCAACAGGTTCTGGCACCGCTGGGGGCACAACCTCGGGCGCGGCCGGGGGGGCTGCCTGGGCCAAATAGAATGCCGGAGCTGGGGCAGTGGGCACTACTGCCGCTTCCGCCGCTGTCACCTTGACAAAAATCGCCAGCAAAATGCCGCCCAGCCCAATGCCCACTACGATCAGCCACTGGGAGAGCTCCAGATTTAAGCGCCGGGGCAGCACTGCCTTAAACATGCCAGCGGCCAGAAAAATGTAGCTGAAAATGTAAAAGAAATCGCCCAGGGATACCTCCGGGTCGAGCCCCCAGATGGTGCCCCAGAGAAAGAACAGGATGTTGCCCACGGTATAGAACATCAGGCCAAGGCCAATCCAAAACCAGACGTTGCGGCCGCTCACAATCTGAGTGCTGCGCCAGTTGCGAAAGCACAGCAGCGACGCCAGAAGGAAGGCCCCGATCTCCAGTAGATTAATGCCGACTAAAAACCAGCCGGGTTGGGCACCATCTTCTCCCGGAGCGGTAAACAGCAGGAAAAACAGCAGGGTAGCCACGCCCCAGGCGATGCATGCCCCCACCAACAGCGGGGTAGACGAGGCACTAGCAGATGACGGGGTTGATGACTTGCTCAAGGGCTCACTCCTAACGGAACTCAACGGCACCCATGCCAACTAGACAGCGGCGGCTAGCCCCAAGGGCCGTTTTCACCACCGCAGCGATCGGCTGACTCTAGCACGGGCCTGGCACAACGCCTGAATTGTACCGACTCCCCACTGCCTTGAGCCGTCAGCCTGGCAGAATCGTCCTAATTAGTCGTGCAGAGCAATAATTCTTAAACTCATGCGCGGTCACTCGCTACCCAGCCAGCCAGCCCCAGCCGCCCTAAACCCAGTTCTTGCCCCCCGGAGACTGCTGCAACCACCGTCGAAACAGAGCCTGTTCGTTGGCGGTTAAGTCTTCGACGGCCTCCAGAGCGCGATCGGCAAAATTGGCATTGCCAAAATAATCCTTGCCCATCCGGTGGGTTTCTTCGAGCAGACGTTGCAGATGGTGATCTTGCCAGGGCGGCAACTGCGGCATTGCCAGCGGGTCTACGGTTAGCAAATTCTTGACCGCATCGGGGGTCACTGCCTGGGGAAATTTCCAAGCCGCAAACACCTTGCTAATGTCGCCCTCAAACTGACGCGCCTGCTTGGCCCCCAACAGATCTTCCACATCCATATACAGCACCTGTAGCATCAGCAGGCAGGCTTTAATGTAGGTGGCCTCCGCTGGTGGAGTGCCCGTATCGGGACCAGCGTCATCAAACTGGTCAAGGCGAATTTTGCCCCAAATGCTAAAGCGATCGGGTTCTTCGAGCAGCACACAGGCCTTACCCCGGTTGTCGGTCAGGTCGCGCCACAGCGCCCTAGCGTCGTCTTCCTGGGCGGCAGTAAACACACTCAGCAGCCGAAAGGTTTGACCCTGGTACGACAAAATTGGAATTTGCTGATCTTTTTGAGGATGATGCATCGTTTTGATGTCAACATCCTGCCGCTTGAGAATAAACATGTTATGGCCTGCTGACTCCTAACTGAGGTGAGTACCTGCAGTAGGCGGCGGCTGCAACGGTAAACCGCACCCTTATTACTGCGTCATCGTGATGGGATAAAGCCTGGCAACCCCTCGCAAACGGTGAGTTCTATGAAGTAAGTGACTTATTTTAGCGGCACTCACCGCCCTGACAGCATTCGCCGCTGTTTTTTCAATATTCTATTCGCCCTAGTCTGCCCTGAGAGCGACCCACACCCCCTAAAATGTAAAGTGATTACGTTGGGGCCATTAGCTCAGCGGATAGAGCAACCGCCTTCTAAGCGGTCGGTCGCTGGTTCGATTCCAGCATGGCCCGTTGTTTGTTGAATAAGGGTTTCAGCCCTTAGGCTAGAGCCCCTGTTAGCAGCTTACCCCTATGGCTGTGTCAAATCTGTTACCAATATCGTCCGTAGTCTCTAGCCCTGGGCAGTGAGGGGGCGAAAACGCTACTCTGGCTATAGTCCCAAATCCAGCCAGGCAAACCCCTTTGGACGACGCAGACCTACAGGCCAAACTCAAAAAGCTAGAGGCAGAGCTCAACACCGCTGCGCCTCCGTCCACTCGACATTCCACCGGCAAACCTGCCCCAGCGCCCCAACCCTGGCTGCAACGGCTGAAGGGCAACGCGCTGCTACCGGTCTATCTGGTGGCGATTCCCTGGGCGCAAGAAATTATTGATCAGTTGGTGTTTGGCGGCCGTTGGAATCTGCCTCTGCACCCCCGCAGCATTGAAGGCATACCGGGCATTTTTTTGTCGGCAATTTCTCACTCAGGGTTTGCCCACCTGATTGGCAACACCATTGGATTCCTCATTTTTAGCTGGCTAATCTTGGCCAAAAGCCGTCGCGACTATTGGATCACCCTGCTGGTGGGCTGGATTGGGGGCGGCGTGGTGGCCTGGTTGCTCGGCCCTAGCAGCGTGCATGGGTTGAGCGGCGTGGTATACACCTTGTTTGGCTACCTGCTCTGCATTGGCTGGCTGGAGCGTCGGATAGTGCCGCTGCTGATTTCAATGTTTGTGCTGATTAACTACAGCTATTTTATTTTTGGCATGTTCCCGACTCAGCCCATGGTGGCCTGGTGGGGGCATCTGTTTGGCTTTGTGCTGGGGATTGTGGCGGCCTACGGGGTGTATCAGGAACCGGGGCGGCAGAGGTAGGCGGATGGGTGGATGGGTAGGGGAGTAGATCGGTTGGACAGACGCTCCACCGCCGCCCGAGGCTGTATCGATATCGGCCTGTGAGGTCGAAGGTGGCAAACGTTCTATGGCCGACAGCTGCAACATTTGTTTACATTGAAGGGTGGGGCGCGGTGGTTCTGACCAGGGCGGCGAAGAGCGCTGCTGAGCACCCAGCACTCTACGCGGAGACCAACAGTTTGACTATTTTCTCAACCTTCACCCCAGCAGTGCGCACCAATTTGACGGTGCTGTTTGCGGCGGGGCTGTGTTTTTGGGCCGGGTTGGCCGGGCTGCTGCCAACGCTGCCGCTGTTTATTGAAACTCTGGGGGGCAGCGGCCAGCAGATTGGCATTGTGATGGCGTCTTTTGCGGTGGGGTTGCTGGCCGTCCGGCCCTACCTATCGCGGCTGGCTGATGAGCGGGGCCGCAAGATCGTGCTGATGGTGGGGTTGAGTGCGATCGCGATCGCCCCCTTTGGCTACCTGCTGGTGCAGTTCTTGCCCCGAGCGATCGTGCCGCTGTCGCTGGGGAGCTACAGCATCACGCTGGATAGCTCGATTCTGGCGATGATTGGCATTCGCGCTTTCCACGGATTAAGCATTGCCGCCTTTGTGGTGGCCTACAGCGCCCTGGTGCTCGATCTAGCCCCGCCAGCGAACCGGGGTGAGTTAATTGGCTATATGACCCTGGTCAACCCCATCGGGCTGGCCCTAGGGCCTGCTATTGGCGGCTTTCTCTACGAGGCGACGGGTTTCACCACCGCGTTTTTGGTGATGGGGCTGCTGGGCATAGTCGGATTGGCCCTAGTGGCACAGCTGCACGAGTCTTACCAACCACCCAGCACCGTAGAAAGCGCTGGCTCACAGGAGTTTTGGGGCCAGCTGTGGAGCGGGCGAGTACGAACCCCGGCGATTATTTTGCTGCTGGTGGGGCTGGCCTTTGGCACCCTGAGCACCTTTGTGCCCCTGTATGTGCGAGAGGCAGGCCTGGCGCTGAATGTGGGACTGATCTACACGGCCTCAGCCCTGGCGAGCTTTATGTCGCGACTAGTGGTGGGGAGGGCCTCCGATCGCTATGGCCGAGGGCGATTCATTACTGCCAGCCTGCTGATCTACAGTTTGGGCATGGCCATGTTTTGGCTGGCCCGCAGTGCGCCGATGTTCTTGCTGGCGGGGTTTATTCAGGGGTTTGCGGGCGGCACGCTAATTCCGATGATTGCGGCACTGATGGGCGATCGCTCAACGGCTAGCGATCGCGGTCGCACCTTTGGCCTGGCCATGGTCGGCTTTGATGTGGGTATTGCCCTGGCTGGCCCCATCTTTGGCACCATCGCCGATCAGGTGGGATACAGAGGAATCTTTGGCCTCTCGGGGGTGATGACCCTGGTGGGGCTGGTGGTTTTTGCCACCGCCAACAGCAAAGACCTGCCCCACTCCCTGCGGTTTGCCCTGGGGCGCGGACAGGATGTCTACGCCATTGACCTACCTCAAACGATAAAATCCCACTAAACGAAAGCTCGTTTAGTGGGATTTTGAAGAACGGGCGTGGAGGGATTCGAACCCCCGACCCCGTGGTCCGTAGCCACGTGCTCTATCCACTGAGCCACACGCCCTCGTGCAGGCTTTTGATACTAGCATATTCCTTTGCGCAGTTTAAACCCATGACAAAAAATCCTTTAGCACCCGCCGCACTCACCCATCTCGATGCCCAGGGCCAGGCTCACATGGTAGATGTGGCCGCTAAAGCTCAGACGTTGCGGGAAGCGGTGGCCGTGGCCGCCGTTGTCATGCAGCCCGAGACGCTGGCTACCATAGAGGCAGGCAACGCCCCCAAGGGCGACGTACTGGCCACTGCCCGCATCGCAGGCATCATGGCGGCTAAGCAAACGGCCCACCTGGTTCCCCTCTGCCACCCCTTGCCCATTCAAAAGGTGGAGGTGCAAATCACCCCCGATGGGGCGCTGCCTGGCTACCGCATTCAGGCGACGGTCAAAATCAAGGCCGAAACCGGGGTCGAAATGGAGGCTCTCACCGCCGCCAGTGTCGCCGCCCTTACCCTCTACGACATGGCTAAGGGGCTGGAAAAATCTATCGAGATTCGCAGCATTCGCCTGCTGAAAAAAACCGGCGGCAAGTCGGGCGACTACGAAGCGAAAGCGTGAATATTGCTTTAACAGCCGGTGGCTATCCTGCCACTGTAATCCTATGCCCATTGCTCTACTTACCGACTTTGGCCTTCAGGATAGCTACGTGGGCGTGATGAAAGGCGTCATCGCTACGCTAGCCCCTACCGCCCAGCTCATCGATCTGACCCACGACCTGCCGCCGCAGGATCGCTATGGGGCGCGGTTCACCCTGCTGAGCGCCTATCCCTACATGCCGTCGGGTACGGTTTACCTGGTGGTGGTCGATCCGGGGGTGGGCAGCCAGCGGCGGGCAGTGGCGGTGCAGACCGCCCAAGGCCTGCTCGTCGGGCCAGACAATGGGGTGCTCAGTGGCGCTTGGGAGCGTGATGGTCAGAGAAATCACGGCATTCAGAATGCGGTAGAGCTAACGAATAGGAACTGCTGGCGATCGCCCCACCCCAGCCCCACCTTCCACGGACGCGACATCTTTGCCCCGGTAGCGGCTCACCTGGCCAATGGCATACCGTTAGATGACTTGGGAGCCAGAATCGACCCTCAATCCCTCATCAACCTTCCGTTACAGGCTCCGGTGGCGACGGCAACAGGATGGACGGGCGCAGTGCAGTACATCGATCGCTTCGGCAATGCCGCCACTACCATCCCCGCTAGCGCAGTCACCGTTAACGACTGGAGTGTGACAATAGAAGGCCGGACGCTGAGCGGTGGCCAAACCTACGGGAACGTTCTGCCTGGCCAAGGACTGGCGCTGGTGGGTAGTCATGGCTTTGTAGAACTGGCCGTGAACCAGGGCAGTGCCCAGCAGCAGTTTGGGCTGGCAGTAGGCGATCGCGTTGAGCTAACCCTGACCTCCTAACCCTGCACCGTGCGACCCTGCATAGCCCCCTGAGGGCTGACCTGGGGCTGGCGGTGGGTAGTTGCCACCCAGGCGCGGTAGTCTTCCACTAGCTGCCGCTCAATACGGTGCTTGATGGTACCGAGAATGCCGCTCAAAAAGGTCTTGCCGGTGCGATCGAGCACCGAAGTCGGCATAAAGCGAATCGGCGGCGGCAGCTCTAGATGAATTTGCAAGTCGGCCTGGCCCTGAAGTTCGGTGTGGGTGTCCTGGCGCTGGGGGGTGAGGCTGCCCTGCAAAGCCATGCCAAAAGAGTCATTCACAAAGCTGAGGTACTCGGGGCCTTTGACCCGACAGGCCACCGACTCTAGCCGCAGGGTGCCGTCGGCCAGGCTCCACACCCGCAGGTCGGCGGTCGGTTCAATACTGATGCCAAAAAACTGTAGGGGCCGCAGGCTCAGCCGATAGAGGCCATCGCCCAGCACTTCAATGCGGCGCGGGTCGGTGATCGCCTGCACCAGGCGCTGGGGCTGCCGCAGGTAGTGCTCAATGGGAATCGCTTCGTTGGGCACCCGCAGGCGCAGGGTTTGGCTGGCGCTGAATTCTTTCATAAATGAAAGCTACCTGAAAACGAGGTACGACCAATAGCAGATGAAGTTTTGTAACCCATGTTTAACAATTTAGTACGTCTTTCAGAGTTTGTGGTGTTCGCTAGGCACCGTTGGGCACCTTAAGAAGCTTTATCTAGCGGCGGATGGGGAGATCCTCCCCATCGAGATTCGGCTCTCCGACTCGCGAGTTTACCTGAGAAGTCGTTACATAGAGTTACTACTCACTCAGGGTCGATTGCACCCAAGGAAACCGCAATGACATTCACTCCTACTCATCTGCTGATTTCGCGCACCAAAGAGACTTCAGTGCAGCTAATCGCTGGGCCTCAAGGCTACTGGCTTTACACCAAAGCCGAAGCGCAGAAAGGCACTACTCCTGCTTTTGAGATGCGCCCTAAACTGGGTTTCTACTGCCGTGGGCATCAGGTTGTCGGCTTTAGCCTCCAGCCGCTGACTGCTCGGGCCGTTGCTCATGCTGAGACCATCGAGCTAACCAAGTAGTTCAATACAAAGTCTGCATCTGACAGCCAATGATTAGGGATAAATTTGGCCCATCGCAAGAGGGCATCAACCTCATGCCTGAGGGTTCGACCAAAAAGTAAACAATCCCAGGTCTGAGCCGATCGCTACATGCGATCTATCCATTTAATCAGCTTTTTTCCTTCCTTCGAGGTACGACAATCGCTAGCTATAGCTGGCAGCATTAGCTTATGAATACCATTGACACCGTCGCTCAACTTAGAAATCTAAACCGCATCCGTCGCATTAGCCGATTGATGGATACGGCCTTCAAAATTCCCGTTTTAGAGCTAAAAGTTGGCTGGGATCCGGTGCTTGGGCTGATACCTGGGCTAGGCGATTTGATTGCTACCGCAGTATCAGCCTACGTGATTGTTTTGGCAGCCCGATTTCGCCTGCCTCGGGGCATTTTAGCGCAAATGATCTTTAATATCGGCCTGGAAGCGGTAGTGGGTACCGTTCCGCTGCTGGGGGATTTGTTTGACGCCTTTTATAAGTCGAACGTGCGGAATTTAAAGTTGTTAGAAGCCCACTTGCAATGCGAGTCGCCCGCGTTAGAAGAGGCAGACAGCCTCAATTTGAATAGCGTTCAGGATGGTGAGGTCTACGCATAATTTGGAGGAGTGGTCGCAGGTTCCCATGCGATCGCTCTTTAATTCTTAGCCACTGACTACCCTACGGGTCTGTGGATTGTGGTGGTAGCGGAAACAACCTAACGGTTTAGCACCACCTTCTGAATCAAATCTGCTAGCTTTGTGGCGCTATCGGCAGTGGCCAAGTTCCCTGCGGCGGCAGCCATCGTCTCTAGCCGCTGCGGCTCTGCCAGCAAATCAAGCACCAAGGCCTGAAATTCTGGGGCGACGACTTGGCTTTGGTGCAACATCAGAGCGGCATGGGCATCAACAAAGGCTTTAGCATTGACCGTCTGGTGGTCTTCTGCTGCGTAGGGGTAGGGAATCAAAATCGAGGGCGTGCGCGAGATCGCCAGCTCCGTGAGGGTGCCCGCCCCGGAGCGACCGATGGCTAGAGTCGCCCGATGCATGAGAGCGGCCATCGCGCTAAAGAAGGGGCGATGAATGTAATGAGGGTGGCTGTAGCGGTCGGCTTCGGGGTCGCTGCTGCCGGTTTGGTGCACAATCCACGCGCCCGCTGCAATCCAGCCGGGGGCAGCGGCCCGCACGAGTTGGTTGACGGCCACGGCTCCCTGGCTACCGCCCACCACCACAATCAGCGGTACCCCATCGGGAATGGCCGGATCGGTGAGCACGGGTGGCTCTGGGGTCAAGAATTCGTCGCGAACGGGGGTGCCCACAACCACGGTTTGAGCTTTGGGCAAATAGGTGCGGGCAGCCTCAAACCCCAGAGCCACAGTAGTGCACCAGGGGCTGAGCCAGCGAGTGACTTTGCCCGGCAGCGCGTTCGACTCGTGCAAGACCGCAGGCAGACCGAGCGATCGCGCCGCAATAATTGCCGGGGCGGCAATGTAGCCCCCAGTGGTAAAAACCCCGTCAAAATTCCCTTGTTTGAGGAGTCGCCGCACCTGCACCGTCGCCTGGCCAAACCGCCCCAGCGTTTTCACTGTTCTAAGGCCGGGTCGGCCCTGAAAGCCCGCCATGCGTACCGTGTGTAGCGGAAAGTGGCTGGGCACCAGGGTGATTTCGAGGCGATCGGGCACCCCTAGCCACTCGATGGTGTAGCCCTCTTGGCGCAGGGCTTCGGCAGTAGCGATCGCCGGAAACAGATGCCCACCCGTGCCGCTGGCGGCCACCAGCAGCCGGGGAGATGCCGCTTGGGTAGATGTAGATGACAAGGGAACACCCGCGACGCTAAAAACGCATCTAGACTATACCAACTCCTGCCCAGAATCTATGCCCGGGGTTTTCTATTATTCGTTAAAAAATGGATCCAACCTTGGATAAAACAGGCTAGTGCCAGGAGGACGACTGGGCTACCACCGTAGTCGGTTGTAAAGAAACTGATATAAGGTAGACGAAGTATTTTGGTTAATGAGGCGGTTCAGCGTGGCTAACTCGGCAGTGCGGCGGTGGAGTCTGGGAATCGCGTCAATGGCGGCGGTGCTATGGGGTGCTGGGGCGTTTGCTCCGGGTGGCCAGGCGAACACACCGGTCTTAGCCCAAGCCGCCCCCGCTGAGGTGCAGCGACTGTTGAGCGACCTAGAGACGGCGGCGAGCAATCGCAACCTCGATGCCGTTATGGCCTTCTACAGCGAAGGCTTTGACAGCGACACCGGCTTTGACTATGGCCAGCTGCGCCAAACCCTTGAAACCCTTTGGCAGCAGTATCCTGACCTCACCTACGACATTGAGCTGCTGAGCTGGCAGGCCAATGGCCCCGGCAGCTACACCCTCGAAACCCGCACTACCGCCACCGGCACTCAAACGCGCCCTGATCGCACCCTCACCCTGACCGCCGATACCACTTCGCGCCAGCGCCTCGAAAACGGAAAAATCGCTTACCAAGAAATCCTGAGCGAAACCAACCGCCTAGTGTCGGGCGACAACCCACCTACCCTGCAAGTGCAGCTACCCACCACCCTCACCCCAGGCCAATCCTACAGCTTTGACACAATTGTGGTGGAGCCACTAGAAGGGCGATCGCTGATGGGCGTTGCCGTCGAAGAAGGCGTGACCGCCGAAGACTTTTTTGCGCCGCGCCCGGTGGTTTTTGACATTCTCAGCTCTGGCGGGCTCTACAAAGTCGGCACCGCCGCCGCCGAGCCTGACAGTCGCTGGGCATCGACAGTAGTCATTCGCGAAGATGGCATGGTCGTCGAAACTCGCCGCCTGCGAGTTGAGTAGCTAGGGCCGAACCAAAACTGGTTGGTCACCGACGACGGCCTACAGCTCTGGCAAGGCCAAATCGATAGAGCCAGGGCGTTACTAACGCCTCTACTCAAGGAATACAAGTCAGGGCCTAACCGTTCTGGCGATGGCTGTAGTAGACAGACCTCTTTTTACTACCCCAGGTTGATGGTGGTCAGTGCCCACCTTGCCCCATCACTACTTCATCGCCCTCCTCACCTTCCCCACCTCATTCCTTCTCATCAAGACATTTCACAGATTCCCACCGAGTGGATGAAAGATTTGGCAAGTTAGGGTAAACTTCATCAGACTATTGGGGAAGTGTCAGCTAAAGCGTCTTTTAGCCCTTAAGCTACGCCTGTTTGAGCCTCCCAAATAGCCTATCAGGCAGCCCGTTTCTCCCTTTGCCACCGCCAGGATAAATCGACCTATGAACCAGGAAGATTCTCGCAGCACCGCCACACTGCCGCCCAAGGAGCCGACCCCAGTCGATCCAGATACCCTGGTGACTACCTACGCCGACAGCCTAATCACCGAGCTGTTTGACGATGTTGACAAAATTTTAGACGGCGATGAAGACGCCTTGGCAGCGGTAGAAGTAGCCCCAGAGCCAGCCTCTACGGCGATCGCCCCGTTTGTCGAAACTACCGCCGAGTCGGTAGATCCTCCAGTGGCCGATGCGCCCCTGGTTCCCCTAGGCACCGACCTCGATTTCTTCCGCGCCGACGACACAAACGCTGCCCCCCCGGCAGCCCCGACCAAGACCCGCTTTGGTAAGCTGTTTGACCGCATGTTGCTGACCATTACGGCGCTATCGCTGATGGGGGTCGGGGGACTGCTGTGGTTTAGCCAGCCGGGCAATCGCTTTTCTTTGGGGCGCTCCGCTGCCGAAACCGCGGCCCAGCAGTCTGACGAAGAATTTTTGGCCTATTTGCAGCGATCGCTAGACGTGATTGCGGGCAAGATGGAGCGAGGCGAAGTAGGCACCTCGACCGTCGTTGGTCAGGCCCCTGGCGGGGTTGCAGTTCCTGCCCCGCCCATGCTGCCGCCCTTAGGGGCCGGTGGCACTGTAGGCAGCCTGGGCTCTGGCCCAGTCAATGTCATCGAGCGAGTTTACATTCCTTACCAGACAGCGCAGCAGCAGCCCGGCACCGTCGCGACGGTGCCGGGGCCGCAGCCTAGGGTAGGCGCGCCATCTCCGGTAGCCCCCGCTGCGCCCGCACAAGCTCCAGTGGCGGCGAACCCGATTCACACCCTGGTGGGCATTTTAGAACTGGGCGATCGCTCGGCCGCTCTGTTTGAAATTAGCGGCGTCTCCCAGCGGGTCTACATCGGTGAGCGCATTGGCAGCAGCGGCTGGAGCCTGGTATCGGTCTCTAACGAAGAAGTGGTGATTCGCCGCAATGGCGAAGTGCGATCGATCTTCATTGGCCAGCGCTTCTAAACCAACTCTGTCATGGCCATAACGGCTGAATGAAACTCAACCTCGGTTCAGCGGGCGACAGCTCGGTTGAGCAGCGCTCTCGGGGTAAGCGTTGCTCAACCGAGTTGCCTATCCTATTATTTTTAATTCACTACAATAAAACCGTAAACGTCCCACTCACCGGTTTTATCGCTATGTCCATCTCTCGACGGTTTACCTGTAGCATGGCTCAGCGTCTTGCCTTTGCCGTTCTCGCCGGGCTGCTGTGGCTCAGCTCTAGCCTGTTTGCCCCCGCCTACGCCGCAGACGCGCCCAAGCGCTACATTGCTGCCGATGGCACCGATTTAACCGCCATGGCCCAGTGTTTGCCCAAAGAACTCAGCCAGGGGAATTTTGCCCGTGCCCTGCGCGAAGCCCAAAACGATTTTTTAGAGAAAGTCTTTGATGTCAAAGACAACTACAACGACTACAAACTCGACGACACCGAAATTGCCTACCTAGCCTGCGTCGAAAGCAAAGGCGTCACCCCCCAGGTAAAACGCTGATCACCCCGTAGGTCAAACCGCTATTCTGAAAGGCAGGCATTGCGGAGTTAAACCATGGGCCTCTTTGAAGACCTGAGCAATTTTCTCGAAACCCGGCTCGACGAGTTTCTCAAAGCCAATCCCCACCTAGAGCTGTGGGGGCTCGAAGACCAGCTGCGGGGCCAAGAACAAGACGCCATTCACCTGCTAGGCGACCTCAAGCGCCGCGAAAAGCAGCTCGAAGACAGCATTCTTGCCACAGCCCAAGACATTCAGCGCTGGCACGACCGCATTCGAAATGCCCAGGCTGCCAACCGCCTTGACCTAGTTAAATCCGCCCAAGAGCGCGAGGCGGCCTTGCTGCGCCAGGGCAACCAGTCCTGGGGCCAGATGAAAAGCGTTAAAGAGCAGATTGAACAAACCCGCAATCTACAACAAGAAATTCACGATCGCCGCCGCGAACTCAAAGCCAAAATTGCCGAAACCCAGGCTCAGCGCACCGCCCAGCACACCACTACCAGCTGGGACACAGGCTGGGCTAAGCCCCCCTTCGAAAACTTTGGCCGCAATCCTATGGATCCGGTAGAGGAATCGTTTCAGCGGTGGGAGACGGAGCAGGAGCTGGAGGAGCTGAAGCGGAATATGGGGAGGTAGGGGAGGTGGGGGAGTGATGGGGTAGGGGAGTGGGAAAGTGATGGAGTGGGGGAGTTCTGCACCTAGCAGCCTGTTACTCCATATACCCGATCACTCCGTCACCCCTTTCTCTGTGGTTTCTTGATTTCAAAGGAAATTGTATCCGCCTTGTGGCTAGCCTTAGCGGGCTTTACAGGGGCCACGACTGGGGGGGTAGGGCTGGGCAAAGGGAGATCGGCTGACTTTGCCGGCGGGGGGCCGAAGGTAGGCCAATTGCGACCAAAAAGCGCGCCACGGTTGGATGCGATCGCCAACCCAATACCCCCCACGACCGTCAGCGGCAGCGATAGCTCAACGCCGCTCACCCAAGGCAGCTGGCCAAACCACTGCACCGCTTCGGCCCCAAAAAACAAGATCAAAAAGCAGACTAGCCAGAGCTTCATAGCGTTCAAAAAAAATCTGTTTCTCCAGTGACTAGCTAAGTAGACCGTGAGTTGGCCAGCCGTCAGACTATTGAGAGAGCACAGTGGTTGCCCTGATTATGACTTAAGGATGAGATTTTGCTCTCAGCCAGAATTGCTCACAGAATTAGATATCTTTCTTAAGAAAGCTGCCCCCAGGCCACGCAGGTCGACAAAATGGTTCTGTGGCAAGGGTTTGGCAGCCTTTGAGTGCGGCTAAGCCAGGCTCTAGGGTTGGTCAAATTGGCGGCGATCGCACTCCAGATTCGCCAACTTTGCTGCGAAACCGACTTTTCCTTGGGGAAGGGTATGTCAGAATGTAAGCGGTTTTTTGCCAACTCACGCAAGCTCTTGGAGTAGGCAGTCAAGATGGATTCTGTAGACACGCTTTATCAATACGCCTGGCTGATCCCGGTGCTGCCGCTCATCGGGGCTGCCGTAGTTGGCACCGGGCTAATTTCCTACGGCGAGGCCACCAACAAGCTGCGGCAGCCGGTGGCGATCTTCATCGTCTCCCTGATTGGGGCGGCGATGGTGCTTTCCTTTGCAATTTTTTGGAGCCAATGGCAGGGCCACGCTCCCTACCAGGCCATGTTTGAGTGGGCCTCAGCGGGCGACTTCCGCATCGAGATGGGCTACACCATCGATCATCTAGTAGCGCTGATGCTGGTGGTGGTCACTACCGTCGCCTTCTTGGTGATGATTTACACCGATGGCTACATGGCCCACGATCCGGGCTATGTAAGGTTCTACGCCTACCTGAGCCTGTTTAGCTCCTCAATGCTGGGCCTGGTGATTAGCCCTAACCTGCTCCAGGTATACGTCTTCTGGGAGCTGGTGGGCATGTGCTCATACCTGCTGATTGGCTTTTGGTACGATCGCAAGCCCGCTGCCGATGCCTGTCAAAAGGCCTTCGTCACCAACCGGGTAGGCGACTTTGGCCTGCTGCTCGGCATCTTGGGCCTGTTTTGGGCTACCGGCAGCTTCGACTTTGAGATTATGGGCGAACGACTCACCGACATGGTGAATGTGGGCAGCCTGCCCGCCAGCGTCGCTGCCATTTTCGCCATTCTGGTATTTTTGGGCCCGGTGGCCAAGTCGGCCCAGTTCCCCCTCCACGTGTGGCTGCCCGACGCCATGGAAGGCCCCACTCCCATCTCAGCGCTGATTCACGCGGCGACCATGGTGGCGGCTGGGGTATTCCTGGTGGCCCGCATGTACCCGGTGTTTGAGCACATCCCCACGGTGATGACGGTGATTGCCTACACCGGGGCGTTTACTGCTTTTATGGGGGCCACGATCGCCATTACCCAAAACGACATCAAGAAAGGGCTAGCCTTTTCGACCATGTCGCAGCTGGGCTACATGGTCATGGCCATGGGCGTTGGGGCCTACAGCGCCGGTCTGTTTCACCTGATGACCCACGCCTACTTCAAGGCCATGCTGTTTTTGGGATCCGGCTCCGTCATCCACGGCATGGAAGCGGTGGTGGGCCATGACCCGGTGCTAGCGCAAGATATGCGCCTGATGGGCGGCCTGCGCAAGTATATGCCCGTCACGTCCATTACCTTCCTCATTGGCACGCTGGCTATCTCGGGGATTCCTCCCTTCGCCGGCTTCTGGTCGAAGGATGAAATTCTCGGTGCGACCTTTGCGGTCAACCCGGCCCTGTGGGCGGTGGGTTGGCTGACGGCGGGCATTACGGCCTTCTACATGTTCCGCATGTACTTCTCCACCTTTGAAGGCAGCTTTCGGGGCAACGACGAAGGTATTCGCCGCGACCTCAAGCGGGCTCAGTTCCAGAAGATGGGCATGTCTCTAGGCCCTGGGGCCATGAACCCCCAGGAGCTAACCCTAGATGCCGCCAACGACGATCAGGACGACCATGGGGACCACGCCCACGAACCCCACGAGTCGCCGCTATCGATGATCTTTCCGCTGATGGCGCTGGCCGTGCCCTCAGTCTTGGTGGGTTTAGTCGGCACTCCCTTTGCCAACTACTTCGAGGCATTCATCCATCCCCCTGGAGAAGTGATGGAGGTGGTGGAGACGGCGGAGGCCTTTGACTGGAACGAGTTTGCCCTGATGGCGGGGAGTTCCGTGGCGATCGCCACGGTCGGCATCATCATCTCCGGGCTGATGTATCGCACGAAGGCGATTGATCCGAGGGCGATCGCCGCCAAAATTCCCTTCCTCTATAACCTCTCCCTCAACAAGTGGTACATCGACGACATCTATGAGGTTGTCTTTGTTCAGGGCAGCCGCAAGCTAGCCAAGCAGGTGCTCGAAGTCGATATCCGCATTGTCGATGGCCTCGTCAACCTCGCTGGCCTCGTTACCCTGGTAACGGGCGAAGGGTTGAAGTACCTGGAGAATGGACGGGCTCAGTTCTACGCACTGATCGTCTTTGGCGCGGTGTTAGGGCTAGTGCTGCTGTCGGGGGTGACGTAAGGGTGTGAGGGTGAATGGGTGTGAGGGTGGATGAGTAGATGGGTTTTGATGCCGCGACACTCTACTAAACTGCTCTACCTATTCGCCCCTTCCCACATCCCCCTTCCCACATCCCCCATCCCATCCACTCATCCACTCTTAAGCAGAACGCGACGAGAAACGACGATATGGACCTCGCGACTTTTCCCTGGTTGACCACCGTTACCCTGCTGCCGCTGGTGGCTTGTATAGCGATCCCGTTTTT
>JANPIO010000241.1:0-2785 GCA_031425055.1 Phormidium sp. VAR_61_metabat_6 | reverse complement strand
TGACCGTTGACCCAGAGCCCTGTTTTGCCTCCAAAAAAGCTGAAGCTCAGTATTATGACCGCATCTGGTTCTCTAGGATTCACTCCTTGTGCTGCCAACTACCACCCTGGGAGGCCGCCTAAAGATGTGTCAGGCAGTCAGCCCATCAGCTTTCGCTATGGTCGCCCTGCCCTCGACCAAGTGCCCCTGGGGGTTTGGCGGCAACTGCTGTCACGCCATTGTCGGCGGGCGGACTGGCTTGACTACGCCACCGACCCCATGGGCTATGGGCCTCTGCGGGATGCGATCGCCGCCTACATCGCCCAGGCCCGCGCCGTGCAGTGCCACCCCGACCAGATCTTGATTACCAATGGCACCCAACAGGCCCTCAGCTTGGCCACCCAAATCCTGGTCTCCCCCGGCGACACCGTAGCCCTGGAAGAACCCAGCTACCTCAGCGCCCGCCGCATCTTTGCCAGCCAGGGGGCCAATCTGCATCCCATTCCGGTGGATGCTGACGGGATGGAGGTAGACACCTTGGCCCGGTTGACCGGCCCGATTCGACTGGTCTACGTCACCCCTTCCCACCAGTTCCCGACCGGGGCGGTGCTATCGCTGCCGCGTCGGTTGGCGCTGCTGGCCTGGGCGCAGCGGCAGGGCGCTCTGATTCTCGAAGACGACTACGACAGCGAGTATCGCTATGGCGGGCGACCCATTCCGGCCTTGCAGGGGTTGGGCAGCGGGCAGTCCGTGATTTATCTGGGCACGTTCTCGAAGGTGCTGTTTCCGGCCCTGCGGATTGGCTACATGGTTCTGCCCTCGGCTCTGGTGCCGATCTTCAGCCGGGCCAAGTGGCTGGCCGATCGCCAGGTGCCGACCCTGGAGCAAGCCGTATTAGCTGATTTTATAGCTGAGGGGCATTTGGAGCGTCATATTCGGCAGATGCGATCGCTCTACGACAAGCGACGGCAAGCTATGGTGACAGCATTGCAGACCCATTTTGGCTCCCGTGCCACCATCCTGGGCGACAAGGCTGGGCTGCACATGATGGTGCGGTTTCAGAGCGACATCCCAGATGCAGAGCTGATCGCTTGGGCGGAGCAGGTGGGCATCGGGTTGATCTCAGCGGCTCCTCAGTACCTGGGGGAGAGCCCCGGTCACGAGTTCATCTTTAGCTTCACGGAGCTGGATGAAGAAGCGATCGCCACGGGTATCGAAAAGCTGGCCTCTATCTTTGCCAGACCACAATAAAGCTTCGCTGGGGTTGTTCCATATAGTCAATCAAGTTGATAGATGCGCTTTTCCGTCAGGCAAAGGGCAATCCCTTTTTCGTAGTAGGCCGCTTCGTTGATAAACACGGGATACACCGTGGCGTGGCCTCGATAGGGAATGACTTCCTGCCCAAAGGTGAGAAATAGCGGTTCCCCCGGCCCTAGGGGCGCATAGTCTTGCCATTGGCGTTGGGGATGGATCATCGCCAGGAGGTTTCCTTCGCCATCCCTGGGATAGTCGAGGACATCAATGTACTGGTAGAGAGTAAGTGCTGTAGGCGGCTCGACAGTAGCCGGGCCGAGGTTGTGGTGCTCCAGGTAATCGAGGGTGGTTTGCACAATCGCCTCAGTTTTTTGAAAGAGTTGGGCGTTTAAGGTGCCATGGGCAACGGGGCCAACTTCAATGCCAATACGGTGGGGGGCAATCGATCGCAGCGAATCTTGTCGGCGGCCAGACCCCTCAGAACTATATAGCTTCATCTCTGGATGCACTCTGCTTATGTAGGCCGCGAGCCCGAGGGTAAAGCCTGAAAGGCTGTCGAGAATGAGCATGACTCCAGCGTTTGAGGTAGTGCTATGCAGGTCAATGACAAAATCGACGGGCTGCCGCCCACTAGGGCCAAACTGCTCGCGCAGGGCTGCGGCGCGCTGCCATTCATACCCCATGCCGTCGAGTTGAGCCGGAGTGCCAAAGGAGCGGTTTAAATCGTGGTCGATATAGCGGCGATTGACGGCGATCGCCTCAGGGTTGCCCAGCACCGTCAGGGTTTGAAAACTGGATCTTCGCACGAGGTCGGGCCGGGCTGTAAAAGTTTTGATGGCGTAAACTCCAAGCAGTTCGTTGCCGTGGGTGCCCCCTGCGATCAAAACGCGGTTAATCCTTTCCATAGCGTTTGTCCGTGAATGGCTGACCGAATGAGAGCAGCTTAACGGGATGTACTATGATCCGATCATCATCATTGACATTGCGTCATGACTTTTTAGTCATAGTGGCTATGGCCTTTGCGGATTGGCACGACTTAGAATTTCGGCAGCTTAAGTACGCTATCTCCGTCAAAGAACATCAAGGATTTATTCAGGCGGCGATCGCCCTGGATCTTGATCAGGGCTTTTTAAGCCGACAAATTCAGCGCCTAGAGGCCAGGCTGGGGTTCAAACTGTTCGATCGCTCTACCCGCCCTTTAGGAGTCACTGAGGCGGGGGGCGATTTCTTAGCCAAAGCTGAGCAAATTTTGACCCAGGCCCAGCGGGCTGTCACCCTAGGGCAAGCCACCCAGGCCGGCCTGCGGGGCAGTCTCACTGTCGGCATCAATACGTCGATTGCCAACAGTCATCTGCCTGAGATCGTCCAGGCGTTTTGTCAGCAGTTTCCCCAGGTCAAGTTAACACTCCATCTGGACAGTGCGAAGTTCTCAGGCCGTGGGAGAGGTGAAGAAAAACGGACACGCCTGCGCCCTGGAGGGCCGTCATGTCCGAGACTGGCTGAAGTGATTATCAACAGCCAGACTTATTATGGAGCTCCACCAACGCCTAGA
>JANPIO010000240.1:0-19151 GCA_031425055.1 Phormidium sp. VAR_61_metabat_6 | reverse complement strand
AGCTCCGCTATTCTCGGTAAATAACGGTTGATCTGCCTGGGAATGCATGCACGTAGCACACCAGGTTCTAGAATGCATGTGGCGAATTGAACAGACATGACCATCGTCCTGCCGTAAGGAAGAGCCTCTCTCATACCTGAATGAGCACAGAAACCTATCTAAATCACCCCAATTTTGGCCTGCTCTTTAGAGTGTGTATAGTAGACGACGGTCAAGAGCTGTATGCCACGCTATACGCCCAGCGGCTGTTTTTTTTGGTCACCAATTCCCCCGCTGAGGGGTTGGTGTTTCAACCCCTGGGCCGGAGCAACGCTCGCATGATGCTCGAAAGTCGCCTGCGGATTTTGCGGCGGGCAGGCCAGCAGGCCGACTTCGATCGCCTTCAGCACACCTACAAGCAGACCTTTCAATGACCGCTGCCCCCGGTGCCCTGCCTGAGCAATTTGATCGGATTCGGCAAGGCATTCCCCCCACGGTCACCCTGATTGCGGTCACCAAGTTTTTGCCGGTAGAAACCATCCGCTCGGCCTACGACAGAGGCATACGCCATTTTGGCGAGAGCCGAGTGCAGGAGGCGATCGCCAAACAAGCCGACCTCAGTGACTTGCCCGACATCACCTGGCACCTGATCGGCAGTCTACAAACCAACAAAGCCCGCAAAGCCGTCGAACACTTTGACTGGATTCACTCGGTCGATAGCCTGAAGCTGGCTCAGCGGTTAGATGCGATCGCTCAAGAGCTAGACCGGATACCCCAGTGCTGCCTCCAGGTCAAAATCGTGCCCGATCCGCCCAAGTCCGGCATCGACCTAGCGGATTTGGATGTCCTACTGCCAGAATTTGACCAGCTGGCCCATATCAAGATTCGCGGCTTGATGGCCATTCCCCCTCAGGGGGCCAGCGCGGCGACCGTGCGCGATGTCTTTTTTGGGGCTAGGGGGCTGGCCGATCGCATCAACCAGCAGAGCTTGAGCCGGTTGCACATCGACCAGCTTTCCTTGGGCATGTCGGGAGACTATGGGGTGGCGATCGCCTGCGGAGCCACCATGGTACGCCTCGGTACCATTCTGTTTGGCGCTCGGCCATCATCTACCTAACTCAGCTAGGGAGGGATGCAGGTATTTTTGCCCTCGGTTATCAACTCGAATCGGCGGCAGAGATAGTGGTGGGGCAATGGGTTGGGGCGATCGCTAGCGGCCAATGATGCCGGTTATTTACCCAGTCAAAAATCTGTGTTCGGACGCAAAACTAAGACGAGATTGAGAAAACTTTAACTAATTGTGAATCGACTTTTCCTTTTTTTAATTTCGTGTATACTGTGGACTCAATATTCTATGTACAGGATATTAAGGCAAAACCCTAAGTCTGCCCTAGCTCAGAGAGAAGCGTCACCCACGGTGTTGTTCTATCCACTGAGTTTTTGGACTAGGTTTAGACGGTCAGTAGCCCTCTTAGAGAGGCTGACTACCCCATAACCCCAGGCTAGCCCCACTAATTTTCACAACAGCCGTTGCAAATGGAAAATTGGCGCTATCATGGCCCTCGGATAACCGGAGCATGATGTGCCCCATTGGTCAAAGGCCGCGGGGTTGGTCTACCAGAGTGATAGTCATCGTGGAGTGTAAGTTGTGAGCAACATGTTTTCTAAACTGCGGGACTTCGTTGGCCTCAACGACCCAGCAGATTACGACTACGAATACGAAGAAATGGATGGAGAGGAGTACCAGAACCTCTACCAGGAAGAAAACACCCAGCCCATTGTGCAGCCGCCCCAGCCCGAAGAAATTCGCCGGAGCCGCCCCCGCCGCGAACGAATGATGCCCACTGATGCAGGAATGACCCCGATGGCCAGCAACGTAATTGGTATGCCCGGTGCCATGAACGGCACCTCCGAAGTAGTGGTGATGGAACCCCGCTCCTTTGAAGAGATGCCCCAGGCCATTCAGGCTCTGCGGGAGCGGAAGTCGGTTGTTCTCAACCTCACCATTATGGATCCTGACCAGGCTCAGCGCGCCGTTGACTTCGTGGCAGGCGGCACCTATGCCATCGACGGGCACCAAGAGCGCATCGGCGAAAGCATCTTCCTGTTTACGCCCAACTGCGTGCAGGTCAGCACCCCCACCGAGTACGAAGAAGAAGTCTTCATGGGTCAGCCCCAGGGTATGCCCATGCCCGGCCAAATGCCCCCCGCTCCCGCCTGGGGTTCTGAGTCCATTGCTCGCATGGCCTAGCGTTATCCGCGCTTGATCAACACGTGACTATCACCGCTCCCGGTCTAGTGCCGGGGGCTACCTTAGGTTATTGTCTTCACTAGCGATCGCAAACGATCGAGTCGTCGGTGAGGATGGTTATGCCTGAGGCAACATTTGGGGTTATCGGCGGCGGGATGATGGGAGAAGCTCTCATCACCCGCCTTCTTGCTCAGGGGGTTTTTGCCCCTGGGGCAGTGATCGTGAGTGACCCTCAGGCCGCGCGGCGAGAGGTTTTGCACCACACCTACGGCGTGCAAACCACCGCAGAAAATCAAGCCGTAATCGATGCCGCTGAGACCGTCTTGCTGGCGATTAAGCCCCAGATGCTGGGAGCCGTAGCCGAAAATCTCAGGTTTCCAGATCGAGAGAAGCCGCCACTGCTGCTGTCGATTTTGGCCGGGGTACCCCTGGCCCGGCTCGAAAAAGAATTCTTGGGCTGGGCGGTGGTGCGAGCCATGCCCAACACGCCCGCTACCGTGGGAGCCGGAGTGACGGCCCTGGCAGCAGGAGAGGCGGTGAGTGCTGCCCAGCGAGAGCAGGCTCGCGCTATCTTCGCCAGCGTCGGCACTGTAGTCGAGGTGCCCGAATCTCAGATGGATGCGGTGACGGCGCTCTCAGGGTCTGGGCCAGGCTACATTGCCCTGGTGGTGGAAGCCCTGGCCGATGGCGGCGTGGCGGTGGGGCTGCCGAGGGCAACGGCGCTGGAGTTGGCGATCGCCACCGTGCGCGGCACCGGCGAACTGCTGCACCAAGGCGACCTCCACCCTGCCGTGCTCAAAGACCGGGTTACCAGCCCCGGCGGCACCACCATTGCAGGCATTGCGGCCCTAGAGGCAGGTGGGCTGCGATCGGCTCTGATCGAAGCGGTGCGATCGGCCTACGTGCGGTCTAAGGAACTGGGGCAGTCTTGATCAATCTTCAGGCGATGCAGACATACAATTGAAGTGTTTGGGAGCGTATACAGCCACGATGCCCACATTACTTCGCGTTGGCCCCTACCGCTTCTTCTGTTACGCGGGCGATCGCGATGAGCCAGCCCATGTTCATATTGAGCGCGACGGTAGTGAGGCCAAGTTTTGGCTGACTCCAGTGAGGCTCCAGTTTAATAAGGGGTTTTCGTCTCACGAGATAAACCGCCTTCAAGCGTTGACCGAGGACAATCAGCAGCAGTTATTGGAGGCTTGGCATGACTTCTTCAATGGTTGAAATCCTCAACATCCCTGAAATTCAACAGGTTTCTATTTCTGCCGACCTGCTCACGGTTGATCTATCGGATGGGCGCGTTATCGCTGTACCGCTGGCCTGGTATCCTCGACTGCTCCACGGTACCTCAGCAGAACGTGACAACTGGCAACTAACCGGCAGTCAAGCAGGCATCCACTGGCCAGAACTTGATGAAGACATTAGCTTGAAGAACATTTTGCTGGGGCAACCTTCATGCGAAAGTCAAACCTCGCTGCAACGGTGGCTCGAAAACCGAAATCCTCAAGTACGAAGCTCACAGTAGACCTAGCGCTAAAGTGTGGCTGGGGGAAGAGTATTTTTGCCACACATGCTAAACGCTCAGCAATGCGACATCTCAGAGAGTTTCTACGAACCCATTGCTACTTCGTTGACCGTCTGTAGGGCACGGAGAGGGCTAACTCCAGATCGAGCAGCAACCTGCTCTGCCAAATACTCGGCGTCGCGGGCGATGCCCGAGAACCGCGCCGACCCCCAGGTGTAGAGCCAGGGCAGGCCCAGGAAATATAGCCCCGGTACAGCGGTAACGCCTCGACGGTGGCCGGGATAGCCCTGCCCATCAAACACGGGTAGCTCGATCCAGCGAAAGTCAAGACCGTAGCCGATGCACCAGATCACTGAGGTAATGTTGGCCTCTCGATAGTCGATGCCGGTATCCACAGCGTCCGGTTCCCACACGGGCCGATAGGGTGGGTCTAGGGGGGCGTCAATACCGTTTTTCTCGATATAGCCGTCGATGGTGCGCTTGATGCTTTCGGCGACGGCATCGGCTTGATCGAGGTTTTCCTTCAGGTCGTCGCTAAAGGTAAGCTGGGTGCCTTGAATATCCGTGAGTCGCCCGTGCAGCCCCATGCCCTGGAGGGCAAAATGGCGCAGGTCAATTTCGCGGCCACCGCCGCGCCCGGTGACGTAGTGGTTAGTTTTGTGGCGCACGGTGTCTTTCTGGGGGTGGTCGTCGATCGCCAGGTCGTAGTAGCCCATCTGGTCGAGCCATTCGACCACGTCTTTGCCTCGGTAGCGGCGGGGCGATCGCGGCGCACCCCCCACGCACAGATGCACCTTACGGCCCGCCAGGTGAAGGTCTTCAGCAATCTGGCAGCCCGACTGCCCGGTGCCCACTACCAGCACGGATCCCTCCGGCAGCGACTCAGGGTTGCGATATTCTGCTGAGTGCAGCTGCACAATATCAGGAGCTAGCCGCTCCGCCAGGCGAGGAATTTTGGGCGTATGGTAGCCGCCCGTGGCCACGACCACCTGATCAGCCGTAAAGCTGCCCTGGTTAGTCACCACCTCAAAGCCGCCGCCCTCGGGCTGGCGCACCCGTTCTACCTTGACTCCGGTTTTGAGCGGTAGGTCAAAGTGGTTGGCGTAGCGCTCGATATACTCCACGATGGCGTCGCGGCCCATAAACCCCTCGGGGTCGTCGCCGGGGTAGGGGAAGCCGGGCAGCTGGCACTGCCAGTTGGGAGTCACCAAACAGAACGAATCCCACCGCTTGGTGCGCCAGGAGTGAGCGACCTGGTGCTGTTCAAAAATGATGTGGTCAATGCCTAGGCGACTGAGGCAGTAGCTAATCGACAGCCCTGCCTGGCCGCCGCCGATCACAATTACGCCGTAGTGCATCGTCATAGCGTCTGTCCTGAAAACGGTGTGGGATGAGCCGAGCTTCTTTTTCGTACCCTAGGCCGTTGCTCAGGGGATGCTTGTAACTCCGGCTACCGAAAGCCTTGATCTAGCGCTAGTGAGAGGGGGATGAGGCGATTCTCCTTTAGAGAGGCTGCGCCAATGCACATTGATTGCCCTTCCATGCCCTCGACTAGGGCAAATCGGGGCGGTACCCCTATCACTTTCGACAGGGGTATTCTCTGTTCAGAGAGTTTACTTCCCTGAGGTTTGACCCTAGCCCCTGTTGATTAGGTCAGACCTCCAAGGTTTGTAGTTGCTGATACGAGAACCCAGGGGGATCGCCCGTAAGGTGCTGAGACATGCAGCCAGACATGCCGCGCTGCCAGCAACTTTGTAAGGAACTGAATCTATGCCTGAAGTAACTTTGCCAGCCCACCAGGCTGGGGATTTTTTGGTTGATTACGAAGAGAAAGTATTTCCCGATGTGCAGGCTGAACCGGGTGAAAAAGCCCTCGTCACCTTCCACACCGTGGCCTTTGAAGGGTCTATCGGGTTGGTGAACCTGCTGCAAGCTACCCGCCTGATCCGCAAAGGCTTTGAGACCTCGGTGTTGCTCTATGGCCCTGGCGTCACCCTGGGCGTGCAGCGGGGCTTTCCCAAGCTGGGCGACGAAGCTTTCCCTGGCCACATGGCGATGAATAACCAGGTCGTCAAGCTGCTGGAGATGGGCTGCAAGATTTACGCCTGTCGCTTTGCTCTCCAAGCGCTCTATGGCCACGGCGAGCCTTCTCTCATCCCCGGCATTCGCCCCATTAACCCCCTTGACGTGCTCGATATTGTGCTCATGCACCGCAAAGAAGGAGCCTTCATCCTCGACACCTGGACGATGTAGAACCCTCGCCCCCAGCCCCTCGCCTAGGGAGAGGGGAGTCCCGTAGGGTGGTCACTGCCCACCATCCCCCTCCTGCCACCACCAACGCTCATGGACTACACCAAAACCATTCGCGCCGCCGCTGCCCAGATCAGCCCCGTGCTATTTAGCTGTGACGGCACTACCGAGAAGGTGCTAGAAACCATCGCCCAGGCGGCCCAAGCCGGGGTGAAGCTCATCGTTTTTCCAGAAACTTTGATCCCCTACTACCCCTACTTCTCCTTTGTGCAGCCGCCCGTTCTCATGGGCAAAGAGCACATGCGGCTCTATGAAGAGGCGGTGGCAGTGCCGGGGGCGGTAACCGATGCAGTGGGCCGAGCGGCGCGCTCCTACGGCATGGTGGTGGTGCTGGGGGTCAATGAGCGCGAGGCCGGTTCGATCTACAACACCCAGCTGATCTTTGACGCTAACGGCACCCTGGTGCTGAAGCGGCGCAAAATTACCCCCACCTACCACGAGCGCATGGTGTGGGGCCAGGGGGATGGGGCCGGGCTAAAGGTGGTGGAAACAGCAGTGGGGCGCGTCGGGGCGCTGGCCTGCTGGGAGCACTACAACCCCCTCGCCCGCTACGCGCTGATGACCCAGCACGAACAGATTCACTGCGGTCAGTTTCCGGGGTCAATGGTGGGGCAGATCTTTGGCGACCAGATGGAAGTCACCATGCGCCACCACGCCCTGGAGTCGGGCTGCTTTGTGGTGAATGCCACCGGCTGGCTCACGCCGGAGCAAAAGCAGCAGATTACCGCTGACGAAGGGATGCACCGGGTGCTGTCGGGGGGCTGCTACACCGCCATTATTAGCCCCGAGGGAGTGCCCCTGACGGAGCCGATTCACGAAGGGGAGGGGCTGGCGATCGCCGATCTCGACTTCTCGTTAATCACCAAGCGCAAACGCATGATGGACTCAGTGGGCCACTACGCTCGCCCCGACCTGCTGCGCCTCAAGGTGAATACCGAACCTTGGTCGATGGTAGAAACGCCCGCCGCCAAAGCGAGTTCTCCTATGACTAATGGAGTCGCACCAGCTGCCTTTGCTGAGGCGGAGTCCATCGACCCATCCCTCAACGGAGTGGAGCTTCCGACAGCCTAGGCTGTGGAGACAGAACCCCGAGTTCTTGGGTCAAAGAACAGATTTGGCTTTTGGGCAGCGAAGAAGAACTCGGGGTTCTTGGCCCACACAGGTCACTCGTAGGGGGTGGCGCAAATTGACGCAGGTTTTTTCGGGTATTGAATGGCAGGCCATGAACAAGCAACGGCTGATTACAGAACTGCAATCCCACGGACTGCAAGTGGTGGACTCAACCCCAGGGACAGCGGGTAGGCGGGGCGGGGCAGGCCCCTCTGACCACCGGGCCATCACCATTGACGGCACTACTGTTATGGTGCCGGTCTACACCGACAGCGCTGCCCGCTCTCCCTACGCCCTCAGGGCTACCGCCGCCAGCCCCCTGCATCTAGAGGCCTTGGGGGAAGCCATCACCCCCGTTGATATGCCCGACGCGCCCAAGTTCTACGGTCTGACTACCGCCGATGGCATTCCCTACTCAAAGATTGCCCTGCTCCACGGGCGGGACGTGCTAGCCACCACCGTGCAGCAGACCTGCATGCGCTACCGTGACCCGGCTACGGCCTGCCAATTCTGCGCCATCGAAAAATCCCTGGACGCTGGGCGCACCATCGCCCGCAAAACCCCAGCGCAGCTTGCCGAGGTAGCCGAAGCTGCCGTGCGGCTAGATGGGGTAACCAACATGATCATGACTACAGGCACGCCGAACACGAGCGATCGCGGGGCAGCCTACCTAACTGAATGCGCTGCCGCCATTCGCCAGCGGGTACCAAACTTGCCCATTCAGGCCCAGTGCGAACCGCCGGATGATTTCGCCTGGTTTGAGCGCATGAAGGCGGCAGGTGTCGATAGTCTGGGCATGCACCTGGAGGCAGTAGATCCCGAAGTGCGAGCCAGAATCATGCCCGGTAAGGCGGAAGTCCCCCTCACTGTCTACTTTGAAGCCTTTGAAGCAGCGGTGAAAGTATTTGGCTGGGGCCAGGTGAGCACCTACCTGCTAGCAGGCCTGGGCGACAGTCTAGAAACCCTGGTGGAAACGAGCGATCGCCTGATCCAGCTCGGCGTTTACCCCTTCGTTGTGCCCTTTGTCCCCATTGGCGAAACGCCCCTGGCCCACCACCCTTCTCCCAGCAGCGAGGTCATGTTTGCCCTCTATCAGCGGGTGGGGGCGCTGCTGAAGCAGTCGGGCATGGCCTCAGCAGATATGAAGGCAGGCTGCGCTAAGTGCGGCGCTTGTTCGGCTCTGTCCACGTTTGAGGGTTAACGACCATGGCTCTCCATCGCTATAGCTTTGAATTGGCTAAAACTCCCCATGACCTAGAGGGCTACTTTGCCCTCCGTCAGGCTATTTTCTGCGAAGAACAGGGGCTATTTGATCACGATGACGCCGACACCCTCGACGGTGTAGCCTATCCCATCGTCGCCATCGACCACGAGGCATCCTCGGAAAGTCGCGTGGTGGGGGTAGTGCGCATTTACGAAAAATCGCCTCGACTTTGGTACGGCGGGCGGTTGGGGGTGCATCCCCACTATCGCCGGGTAGGGCGCATCGGCAAAGGATTGATTCACAAGGCAGTGACCACGGCGAATACCTGGGGCTGCGATCGCTTCCTTGCCACCGTGCAAGAGCAAAACGTCCGCTTCTTCCAGCGCCTCCACTGGGACTCGCTAGAGGAGATGGTGCTGTGCGATCGCAACCACCATCTGATGGAAGCCGATCTAGCCCACTATCCCCCCGGCGATGAGGTGCGGCCCGTTCTGCCCTGGTCGGTACAGCAAGTGTCTTGAAGTGTGGATGAGTGGATGGGTAAAGGGTGGATGGTGTGGATGTGCGCTGACCAAGAACTCGTTGAAAGCTACCCATCAGCCAATTTGCAGAACATAGGTTTAAACCGATGATCACTCAATCCTTTCCGTAGAGTGAAGGGCGGCGGAACGCCCTTCGAGAAGGGGGTCTGGGGCCAGCGAAATGGCCCCAGCGGCAAGTCTGGTTTCTCACCATCCACCTCCGTCAGCAGTAAGCTTCGTGCCCTAACAAGTAACCTCCTACTCCTAGCACCCTCGAGCATCCATGACCGACGAGCTAAAGCTACGGGAACTAGCCACTGAACTGCGGCGATCGCTCGGCATTCTCCACAAACAAGACATTCAAACAGCAGCAGATCGTCTGGGTGCCCACGTGCGTTCCACCACCCAAAAACCCATTTTGCTGGGGGATGACTGCGCCGCCATCCCCGATGACAATGGCTATCTGCTCTTGGCAGCAGAAGGCATGTGGCCCACCCTAGTCAAAACCGACCCCTGGTTTGCTGGGTGGTGCGCCGTGATGGTCAACGTCAGCGACATCTACGCCATGGGGGGCCGCCCGATCGCCGTAGTAGACACCATCTGGAGCCAGTCTCCAGAAACAGTGGATCCTCTTTGGCAGGGCATGGTCGCGGCATCTCAAGCTTTTAGCGTACCGATTGTGGGCGGTCACACCAGCTGCCATAGCCCTTATGCGGCTCTATCGGTCGCCATCCTGGGCCGCGCCCAGCGCCTGATCACCAGCTTCAGCGCCCAGCCTGGAGATGTGTTGCTCCACGTCACCGATATGCAGGGCAAAATGCACCCTCAATACCCGTTTTGGAATGCGGCGACGGATTGTGAGCGCGATCGCCTGCAAGCCAACCTAAATCTGCTGCCCGCCCTAGCCGAATCAGGCCTCTGCGACACCGGCAAAGACATCAGCATGGGCGGTATCGTCGGCACCACCCTCATGCTGCTAGAGACATCGGGGTGTGGGGCAGTGCTGGATTTAGGGGCGATCGCCCCACCTCCCCAAATAGACCTCCTCCCCTGGCTGCTCAGCTTCCCCAGCTACGGCTACCTGCTCAGCGTGCGCCCCGAAACTGTAGAGCAAATACAGCCCCAGTTCCACGGTCGAGGCTTGGTGTGCGAACCGGTAGGCAAAATAACTAATGGGCGAACACTCACCCTCCAGCTTGGCGACGCTGCCCTCTGCTTTTGGGACTTTACTACCGAATCCCTCACCGGTTTTTCCCAAAGCTCTGGACATCATACCCAGTAAAGTGCTGCCGTCCAGGATTATCGAGAAGCAGCATTATTGATGCCAACTAATTGCAAAGCCTGAGTTGAATTGCCTTTGCACTAGCTTTATTTATGTGTAAAGTATTCCTCTATCCAAAGCTGCTCAGTGCATCAATAGTATTACCTTGCAATAATAGCAGGCAGGATATTTTTTCGCTAGCAATCTACTTTTGTATTTTGTAGCTATAGCCTATGAGAATTTTGCTGGTAGAGGATGAGCCAGATTTAGGTACAGCAATAAAATGGGCTCTCAAACAGGAAAAATACATTGTTGATTGGGCTAAAGATGGGGAAGAAGCCTGGGTCTACTTAGAGAGCCAGTGGCTAGAATATAGCGTAGCTATTTTAGATTGGCTACTGCCAAAGACTATGGGAATCGATCTATGTCGCCGCCTGAGACGACAACACAATCCTCTGCCTGTTTTGATGTTGACGGCAAAAGATCGCACGGCAGATAAAATTGCAGGCTTAGATGCAGGAGCCGACGATTATTTAGTCAAGCCCTTTGAAGTGGAAGAGCTATTAGCTCGGGTGAGGGCGCTACAACGTCGACCTCCTAACTCCCCAGTCTTGCAACTGCAGCTAGGTAAGATTTTGTTAGACTACACCAGCCGCACTGTCTATTGCCAAGATAAACATGATATCTTCCAGCCTATCGCCTTGACAAATAAGGGGTTTCAGCTACTTGAGTACTTTATGAGTCACCCTCATCATTTGATTGACGCAGATCAATTACTCTATCAGTTGTGGGAAGCGGAGAAAGAAGGATCTAGGAACGTGGTGGCAGCCCAGATTCGCCTGCTGAGGCGTAAATTGGCTGAGCAGGGATGTCATGATTTTATTGAAACAGTGTCCCGCATGGGATATCGGGTAAATCCGCGCTATGTTCAATAAGTTATTGCCTAACAATGTGTTCAAAGCAACACAGAAATCTTTGGCTCTCTGGTACACCGGAATCATAACTCTTATTTTAATTATTCCTGGAATACTTGTACATCGTTTAATTCTTCACGCTGGGTGGCTGAATCTAGAAAAAGAAATGCAAGCGCTGGCAAATGTAGTCGAAGCTGAAATAGAACCACTGCTAATCGATCCTGGTCAGATCAGTGATGATGCCCAGGAGCAGATGCCTGAACTTTGCTTTTACTCAGATCAGTGCTCTCAATCCATAGATTTTCCTTCTCCGGCGGCTACCTCATTGATTGGTAAGCTGATCCATCTAAGTCGGCAACAAGAAATTTGTATTCAACTAGTGGACTTAGATCATCGACCTGTCGCGTGGCTACAACTGCCGGGCAGTCCCAATTACTGCCAAGATCCTGATTTTTGGCAGGGTGATCTAAATTCAGAAGGAAATTATTATCATCAAATTGATTATCCTCTATCAACATCATCCCGCTCCCCTTGGGGAACTCTGCAAATTTCTCGGTCAGTTGACCCCCTCGACATTTTTTTGTTTTGGACCGAAATTGCCTTGGGGGTGATGGTTTTAGTGACCATTGCTATGGTTGGTTATGCCAGCTGGTGGCTAGCCAGACTGGCTATGCAGCCAGTGAATCTTTCTTACCAACGTATGGAACAGTTCACGGCTGATGCCGCCCATGAACTGCGATCGCCGCTGTCTGCCCTCCGCGCGATTGTGCAGACAGCCCTGAGATCTGAAAATTTATCGCCTCAAGAGCTTCAAGATACTTTGCAAATCCTTGACCGTCAGAGCCAGCGTCTGAGCATACTTGTCCAAGATTTGCTCTTATTTAGTCAGATTGAGCAATCCTCGCGCGAGCCTGAATTGGGGCTATGTTGTCTTAACGAAGTTATTGACAACCTGAACAATGAATTTATGGCCATTGCAGATGACTATGGCATCCTATTGACTACTCAGTTTCAAGCGTCTCATGCTGTTAATATTGTTGGTGATACAGACCAATTACACCGGGCGATCGCTAATCTAATCAGCAACGCTCTGAGTTACACGCCTGTAGGTGGTCAGGTAACCGTTATTCTTGCCATAGACTCAACCCATGCGGTTATTCACGTAAAAGATACTGGCATAGGCATTGCCCCTGAAGAACAAGGGCGGATCTTTGATCGGTTTTACCGGATTAATCAAAATCGCTCTTCTCGCCAAGGCGGTTCTGGCTTGGGGTTGGCCATTGCTCAGGCTATTGTCCATCGCCATAGTGGATCGTTGACCGTAGAGAGTACGTTTGGTAAAGGCAGTCAGTTCACCTTGCGTTTACCTTTAAGGAAGCACGGCTGAAAACCTCTCCTAGGGATTTGATGGACAGGTTTTCAGCCATGCTTGGTTCACTTTAGGACGCTCTAGGTGCGATCGTTAGTCTGTATCTAGCCCATCAAAATGTGGGGGTGGCTAATTGCCCTCTGGGGTGTAACACCCAGGGCCATAAATTGAGTAATTTGGGCTTTAGTATAGTTCTGCATATCTACGCCGCGCTGATAGGCTTTTGTCCAATCCACAATCCATTCAAGCGTTGTCTTTAGATCCAGTTTTGGGTGCCAATCTAGGCGCGCATGGGCTTTCGAGCAATCAAGCTTCAGGTAAGTGTTTTCGTGGGCGTGTTTGGTGGACAGATCGCGCTGCCAGGTTAAGCCTTCGCCCCAGTAACGGTATAGATAGTCTGCAATCCAGGCAACTGGCTTAACGTTAATATCGTCAGGGCCAAAGTTCCAGCCTTCGCCATAGGTGCTACCTTCACTATAGAGCCTTTCAGCTAGCATTAAATAGCCGTTCAGAGGTTCTAGTACATGTTGCCATGGGCGAGTTGCCTGGGGGCTGCGGATCAACACCGATTCTCCCTGCATTAGGGACTTCAAAATGTCAGGGATCAGGCGATCGCTAGCCCAGTCACCCCCGCCAATGACATTGCCTGCCCTCGTTGTTGCTAAAGCAACGCCATGATCTGCGTAACAGTCGGCATTAAAGTAAGAGTTCCGGTAGGACGCTGCTACCAACTCAGCGCAGGCCTTGCTACTACTGTAAGGATCATAGCCACCTAAAGCATCGCGCTCTCGATAGCCCCAAGCCCATTCACGATTTTCGTAGCATTTGTCAGAGGTAATATTGACAACGGCGCGCACACTCCTCACCTGACGAACGGCTTCTAGGACATGAACCGTCCCTAAGACATTAATCGTATAGGTCTCTACCGGAGATTTATAGGAACGGCGCACCAAGGGCTGGGCCGCCATATGAATTACTATTTCTGGCTGAAAACTAGCCATAGCCTTCTGAAGTTGATCTAAATCTCGCACATCTCCAATAATGGAAGTCATACCCTGCGCAACCTGCGCCAGCTCAAACAAGCTAGGGTGAGTAGGTGGCTGAAGTGAAAACCCCATTAAGTCTGCACCCAACTGTTGCAGCCAAAGGGATAACCAACTTCCCTTAAATCCTGTGTGCCCCGTTATGAAGACTTTCTTATTTTTCCAAAAGTTCTGGCTTACCATTGGTCACCTCGAAGAATGTGGTCGAACGCGGTTAATTTCGTTCTTCCTTGCAGTCTTACAAACAGCGATGAATTCCCAATGAAATTGCTTAGCGGAGTTGGTCGGGGTTGATGGCGCAGCTCACGTAGGACTGTCTCGTTTTATGGTCTATGATTCAAATCCCCGCAGCCCAAGCTTATTAAACCCCTAAAGCAAATTTCTGTATGCCGCAACCGCTTAAGATCGCCCTGTTGACTTACTCCACCAAGCTGCGGGGCAGCGTTGTGCATACCCTGGAGTTGGCGACGGCGCTGACAGAATTGGGTCATCAAGTCTGCGTCTACGCCCTTGATAAAGACGGTCAAGGCTTTGACCGGGCGATTGCAGCCAGGGTGCAGTTGGTGCCTGCTCAACCGTTGCCGTCAAATCTCCCATCCGACCGGGCTACCGATGCGCTCATTCGCCAGCGCATTCAAGAATTTGTCGATTACTTTTTAGCCCATCCCGAAGACAATCACGATATCTACCACGCCCAAGACTGCATTGGGGCCAATGCCCTGGTGCAGCTGCAGCAGCAGGGCCGAGTGCCCAACGTGGTGCGTACCGTTCACCACATCGAAGACTACCCCAGCATCTATCTTCAGCAGTGCCAAGATAAGTCAATTCGCGACCCGGATCTTTGTTTGTGCGTCAGCGATCGCTGGCACCAAGCCCTCCGCCATGGGTACGGCATCACGGCCCCCAGAGTGCTCAATGGCGTGGATTTACAACGATTTTCTCCAGCCTTTTCGGGTCGGGAAGATGCGCTCAAAGCTCGCTACGGCCTCACGGGCTTTCCTATCTACCTCACCGTGGGTGGCATTGAGCCGCGTAAAAATTCTCTGCGCTTGTTGGAGGCCTTTGCTCAAGTGCTGGCCACGCACCCCCAGGCTCAGTTAGTCATCGCTGGTGGGGCCACCCTATTCGACTACGAACCCTACCGGCAGGAATTTTTCGCCCTAGCTGAAAACCTAGCGCCGCCGCACGGGCCGCTGATCGGTAAATCGGTGATTTTGCCGGGGGTAATTGATGATGATGAGCTGCCCGTGCTCTACCGCACCGCCGACGTGTTTTGCTTTCCCTCGACCAAAGAGGGCTGGGGGCTGGTGGTGCTAGAGGCGATCGCCTCATGCCTCCCCGTCATCACTGCGGATCAGCCCCCTTTTACTGAATTTCTCAGCTCAAACCAGGCTCTATTAGTCAACCCCAACTTGCCCTCTGCCATTGCTGCTGCTATGGTTGCGGCGCTAGACCCCGAGGCAGCAGATCAGCTCGTACAGCATAGTCAGGCGGTGCTGCCCAACTACACCTGGGGCAAATCAGCCAGCCTGCACGTTACTCACTACCAAGCCTTGATATAGCAGTGGATTTGGCGTTCAAACCCCGCTCGGCAGAGAAAATTCTGACTACCATAGAGGCAGGGCAATCGTCATTGGTTTAAGCACGGCTGCCGGTCAAGCTTTACAAGATCGAGTTCCTGGAACCTGACTGGGTTCCAATTCATCTGTTCACCTCAAAAGGGTCGTCTGAGTGGCTACTGCCATGATCAATGCCGTTTCTACCCCTGCCCCTACCGACACGCTGCCCCCAGTAGATGCTTCGCCCGATGAGGTGCAGCTCAGTTTGCCCGTCGAAGAGCCCGTCCCAGAGCCGTTAACCGTCCCCCCGGCGACGCTGGCTCTGGCGGCTCAGGACGTGCGGATGGTGCTGCGCGAGCAAAATGAGCAAAGCCAAATTTTGACCACCAAGCTCAACATCTTGTTTGTGGCCAACGGGGCGTTGCTCACTAGCCTCAGCATTTCGCGGCTGCTGGTGAGCGGCAGCGTGTTTAGCATCGCCGAAATCATTGGGTTTTTGGCTAGCTTCTCGCTGCTAATGGGGGCGTTTTTGCCCCGCCAGGTGGCCGTTACCCCCAACTTAGAAGATCGTAAATTTTTAGAAACCTACCTGGCTCTGCCTGAGCAAGACTACCAGCTGCAAATGCTGGTCAACCTGTCTGAAACCTACAACGCCAACAAGCAGCGCCTCGAAGATACGTCGCAAAGCCTTAAATATGCGGCCTACACCATCTGGAGCACAACTGTTATCATGCTGGTACATATCCTGGTAATTTACGTGGCTAGTGGGTCATCTTCTGGGTTAATCTAGCAGCAGTCTAGAGACCACGGCCAGAAGCGCTGACTCTGACGTTTTTGACCGCATAAAGCGGGAACCAGTATGAGTGATGGACAGCAGGAAACGACTCTAGAGCGGCGCGTAGCGCTGCCTGAGCCAGATGCGAGCAACATTACTGTGCTCACCGAGAGCTTACCCAATGAGCCTGTGCTGCCCTGGCACCACTTCGACTCACCCTGGCTAGATCGCCACGGCGAAACGACTGGAGAAGAAGAGGAAGCGCCCTTAGACGCTGAGGCTGAGCCCGCTGAGCAGCTTACCCTAGAGTTAGAGGTGCTTGTTGGTTCTGGAGACAACCTGCTCGAAGAGTCTGCCGCCTAGGGCCATTACCCCAGCAATCTTTCAAAGCCTAATGTCGGGGCCAATCAGGTCAGAAAGTTTTTCGACGCCGTAGAGCAGCATGGCAATGCGCTCTAGACCCAGCCCCCAGGCGACAGTGGCTTTTTCGCCGCAACCCAAGGGCTCCAGCATTTCCTGGCGAAACAGGCCCGAGTTGCCCACTTCGATGTAGCGATCGCTCGGCGGATGATAGGCAAACACCTCCAGCGACGGCTCCGTGTAGGGGTTATAGGTGGGCTTAAATTTCAAATCCTTGAAGCCCAAGCGCTCATAGAAATAGGTCAGGTAGCCCATTAGCGTGCGCACGCTAAGCAGTTCACCCACCACCACGCCTTCAATCTGGTGGAACTCGGCCAGGTGAGTGCGATCGACGGTTTCGTTGCGAAAGACGCGATCGATGGAGAAGTATTTGCCGTCTTTGCCCTGAAGCTGGTGCAGGCGGCGAGCGGTAGAGGTGGTGGTGTGGGCGCGCAGAATGGCGCGGCTGGCCTCGGCCTCAGTCCAATGGCCACCGTAGTTGGCTTCGTGCACCTGTTTGACGCGTTGCACTAGGGCTGAGTCGTCGGGTAGGGGCAGGGTCTGGGGGTTGGCCAGATAAAATGTGTCCTGCACCTCGCGGGCCGGGTGGTCTTGGGGGGTAAACAGGGCATCAAAATTCCAAAAGGCTGACTCCACCATGTAGCCCGACATCTCGTCGAAGCCCATATTCAAAAAAATGTCGCGAATGCGCTGAATGCACTGGGTGAGAATGGTAGGGCGACCGTAGGCGACATTGGGCACCTCGGCGTGAATGTCGTAGGGCTTGAGGTCGGCCTGCCGCCACTGGCCCGACAAAATTAGCTCGCTGGTCAGGGTCGTCACTACATCCCCCAAGTCCAGGTTTTGCAGAGCCGGGAGCACAGTGAGGCTATAGTCGGTCTCAACCCGGCTGACGATGTAGCCCTGCTGCTGGAGCCATTCCAGGGAGGACGATGCGCTGGCCTCTAAATCTTTGCCCGCTGCGATCGCCCCAAACACGCCCTGCCGCTGCTGGTAGGCCCCCAGCACCGACGACTTCAGCACGGCCACAGTCCCTTCCCCATCGCCATCGATCAAATCGACAGCCTGCTCGCGCCGTAGGGCACCGTAGTTGAGGCTAAAGGCAGGGCCGAGCTCAGCCTGGAGCTGGGCGCGATTCCCCCCAGGGGAGGCTCCGCCATCGCGCTGACCCTGCAACAGCCGATCTGCCAGCAGAGACCCCGGCAGCACGCCGTCCAAATCTTCTCCCTTGGCCGTTAGTGCCCAGGTTTGCTGAGTCTGCTCCTGCCACTGCACGTAGCCATTTAAAGCCCCGCTGAGCAAAAAACCATTGATAAAGTTGAAGTCAAACCCGGCTTGGGTACAGAGCGATCGCAGACTCGCCACAGTTTGCTGCCGTTGCAACAGGTCGATAAACTGCCGCTGTTTGCCAGTGAGCTGAAGCAGGTCAAGCATAGCCAAGGTTTAGAAAATCTCTATCAGCCTATCAAGCTTCCCCCATTCCCAAGGGCCAACATTGATGAAAAGATAGACACCAGTGCCCGGATTCAAGAGATTTCTCCACTATGTCTGACGAACCCACTCTGCCCTCCGGCCCCGGCTTCGGCCTCACATTTCTGTATTACTTTTCTGGCACTGCTCTGGTCGCAGCCCTGCTGGCGGTCAAGTCTCTCGGCATTGGCTTAGACACGGGCCTGCCCAACCTATATGGCACCCTATTTGGCACTGTGGGCGGTCTCATCGGGGCTTTTGTCAATCGCAGCACCACGGCGACCCTGCCTGTCAACAGCCGCAAAACCTTTAAGCGGGAGTTAGATGCTGCCCTGGCTGAAATGGGCTATACCGAAGATACTGAGGCCACCCTAGAGGGCATTCTGGTCTACCGCCGTCCCTTCGTGCGCCAGCTGCTCTCAGGCCGTGTGTATGTGCTGCTGGGTGAAAAACAGGCCCAAATCAGCAGCCGGGCCGTGCACATGGGCGGTATCAAAAAACGCCTCGAAGCCAGCGGTATACGATAGAGAGCCCAATGCCCCGTAAGCAAAAGTATCCTCACCTGCTCGGCTCAAAATGGACGGCCTGCCAAAAGATCGAAGGCTGGCGGCATTTTCAGGTGACCAACCGCAAGCAGGATGGCCCATGGGTGTTTGCGGAGCTGGTGGCCTCCTGTGACCCCACGGTGCGGCTGTGGGTCAATGCCAAACAGCTCAAAAATCGCGCCCTCTGGCAGCCGGGATGGCAACCTCTCAACCCGTCAGCTCCCCCGGCTGAGGAAGACTTATTTTGGTTAAACTAGAGGTTAAGAGGTGCTGACATTTGAGTTTCAGGTCTAGCGAAGCACGCCGACCTGAAACGCGTTAGAGTCAGTACAGGCAACGGTTCGCCAGAGGACAGCAGCTATGTGGCATGTGGTTTACATTATTGCGTTTGCGGTTCTGGCGATTATGGCGATCGCAAACCTGGTCAGAAACTTAATTTTGCTCGGCGGCAACGCCCGCAACCCCCAGCCCAGAACCTACGGCGGTCAGCAGAACGCTTTAGGCGATCGGCCTATGCCCCATCCTGAGCTGCTTGATCAAGACGGACAGGTGATCCGCGAACCGCTGCTGGTCATGCGCTCCATTTCGGTTAAAGATGCTCGCGAGCAGCTCGATGCCCTCTACAACGGCACCGGCAGCGCCCTTGATGAGTCAGAAGACAGTGGTTCTGAGTCTGACTGTTAACGCCACTCTTTGAATCAACACCCTTGAAACTAAAAGGCTGAGTTCCATATTGAGGGAACTCAGCCTTTTTGATACCCGTTTGCTGTTGCTTAGGAGGCTGGGAATAAGCACCGCCCTAAATGCGGCAGCGATCGGCCACCAATTCAGAACCAGGGTCATCTGGGTTGCCGCAACCCTGGGCCAGACGGGCTTCACGCTCGGCAAGAAC
>JANPIO010000239.1:0-4186 GCA_031425055.1 Phormidium sp. VAR_61_metabat_6 | reverse complement strand
ACTTGTGTCAGGCAGTCAGGCTGATGGGAGTGTTGGGTTCCGGGCTTGGCCCGGCGGCAACCTCAGCCAGACGTTGACCGTAGGCCGAGAGCACCGGGGAGGGGGGCGAGGCAGAGGGAACTGGCTCAGCTCCCGGCGCATGGAGCAGGGTTTCGGGCAGTTGGTCGCCCACGTAGGTGCCAGAGCCAGTCATGGTTTGCAGATAGCCCTCGCTGAGCAATTGGTCATAGCTCTGGGTGATAGTGGCCCGAGATACCCCCAGGCTCTGGGCCAGGGCGCGGGTGGAGGGCAGCCGCTGGCGAGGGGCGAGCTGGCCCGTGAGAATTTTTTGACGCAGGGCGGCGTAGATCTGCTGGTAGCAGGGCACCGGGCTGTGGGGGTCAAGCAGCAGGGTGAATTCCATGAGGCCAAAGTGGACTGGTGGGTTGTGTCAAAATTGGCTCTTGTGGATTGCCAATCTGCTGCCTATGCTAGGCGAACAGTTGCGATTACGGTTATTTTTGCTGACCGGATAGCCGGATGAATGCCCCCATGGAGACACCCTCTAACGTTAACTTTCGAGCCGCTACCACCCAGGAAGACGGGGTGATCGCCGAGCACTTCTACCGCATGTGGCGCGACCTGGGCATAACCGATGCGGTGATTTTGCCCCAGTGGCCTACCCTTTGCACTGAGTTCATCGCCCAGGCCCGCCAGCACCTGCACTACCAGGCCTTTGTAGCTGAGGTGGCGGGGGCCATCGTCGGCTCGGCGGGAGGACAACGGTTTGACGGGCTGTATCCCTGGGTTTTCTCCTCCAGCGATCGCCAGTACGGCTACATCTGGGGCGTCTATGTGGAGCCTGAGTATCGCCATCGGTGCATCGCCACCCGGCTGACCCAGTTCACCGTGGAGCATTTGCGCGGCATTGGCTGCACCAAAGTGGTGCTAAACGCCGCCCCCAAGGCCCGCCCGCTCTACCAACGCCTGGGCTTTGGCGACAGCAATTTGATGGAACTCGATCTAACCGCAACCAAACTCCTATGACTCTTCTCCTGGTTCCAGAATCTAACCATTTGGCAGACTACCTTGCCCCCTCAGCGGTGATTGACTGGCAACATCCGACCATTCTGCCCCTAGCGAAATCGCTAACCCAGAGCATTTCCTCCGTTCCAGAGCAAATCAAAGTGGTGTATGAGTGGGTGCGCGATGGTCAAAGGCCGGCCCTGGGAGGCCAACGCATCTCCCACACCTGCGGCATTGGCGGCGATCGCGTCACCTGCACCGCCTCTGAAGTACTGCATCAGGGCCACGGCTTCTGCTTTGCCAAGGCCCACCTGCTGGCGGCACTGCTGCGCAGTTGCGCCATTCCCACTGGCTTTTGCTACCAGCGCCTGGTGTTCGACGATGCCCAGTCCGACCGATTCACCCTCCACGGCCTCAATGCTGTCTACCTGCCAGAGCTAAACCGCTGGGTGCGGCTGGATGCGCGGGCAATAAACCCGGCGTGCAGGCAGAGTTTTGCTGCGTTGGCCCCCTAGAGCCGGTCTTTGACCCTCGCGAACAGCTCGCCTTCCCCATCCGCCCCCACCGTGGCGAAATCGACTATCCCACCCTCTACCCTCAACCGCACCCAAAAATCATCACCGCATTGCAGACCCACCCCACCGCCCAAGTCCTCATCGCCCACCTTCCTGATACTCTCTAACGCCTTCCCATTCCCTCATCTCCCCTACCCCTTATTAGGAACTCTCCCCCCATGACCCACCCCACTTCCCCCACCCCCCGCACCCAAGTCAAGCGCATCCCCCAGCGGGCCAGCTACGACCCCCAGCAGGTCTACGACATTCTCGATGAAGGGCTGGTCTGCCACCTAGGCTTTGTCGTCGAAGGGCAGCCCTTTGTGATTCCCACCGCCTATGGTCGATTAGAAGACAAGCTCTATATCCACGGTTCCCCCGCCAGTCGGATGCTGCGCAGTCTGGATCAGGGGGTGGAGGTGTGTCTGACGGTGACGCTGCTGGATGGGCTGGTGCTGGCGCGATCGGCCTTTCACCACTCGATGAATTACCGCTCGGTGGTGCTGTTTGGCACGGCCACTCGGGTAGATGACCCGACTGAAAAGCTGACGGCGCTGACGGCGTTTACCGACCATGTGGTGCCGGGGCGCTGGGCGGAGGTGCGCCCGCCGAACCCCCAGGAGTTGGCCGGAACGCTGGTGCTGGCTCTGGCGATCGCCGAAGTCTCGGCCAAGGTGCGAACTGGCCCGCCGATTGATGCGCCGGAAGATTACGCGCTGCCGGTGTGGGCGGGGGAGATTCCGCTGCGGCTGACGGCGGCGGCCCCGGTGGCGGATGAGCAGGGTGTGGCGCAGCTTGAGGTGCCGGGGTATGCGGTGGCCTATCGGCGGGGCAGGTCAATTGAATAGGTAGGCTGGGCCAACTGTGTGGCACGAGGATCTTGCCACGCAGTTGGCCGATCAGCTGCTAAGAACTAATACACGTCATCATGGGAGCCAAGATTTAACAGCAGAATTGATGGCTCTTGCGTCTCCACGTCATCATTCACAAATTCAAACAAAATTCTCAGCTTGTAGTCAATTGAAGCTGACCAAATTCCAGCCAAGTCACCTGTTAGTTTATGGGTTTGCAAGCTGGGATGAAAAGGGTCTTCAGAAAGTTGATTCAGCGTTTGCTCAATTGCAAAGCGCAAATTTGGGTTGCGCTTTACTAGCCGCTTAAAGGCTCTCAATGATTTGGGAGTCCAGCCAATTTGTCTCATTCGTCTAGCTCAGCCATGAAGTCAGCAACAGAACCAAATTGCACTTGTCCCTGAGAATATTCTTGACGAACTTCGGCAATCTCACCCATCAGTATTTTTCGTCGTTGCTCGATGAGGCGCTTCTGGAGAAGTTCGAGTAGAGCTTCTTGATCGTTTAGTGACAAGGTTTCAATTGTTTCAATTGCTTTCTGAAAAGTGGAAGATTGTTCAGCCATATCAGTACTCCAAAATAGACTAATGAAAAACCATATCAGTTAGACAATTGATAAAATTACTCGCTTAAAGAAAATATTTTGGCAGTAAATGTACTCGATCTAGTTTTGGTTTGTGAATACATATAACGTTCCCAATCACCCGCCACAAGCAACCTCTGCACCATAACCAATCAACTTTCAGCGATCGGTGTACATGGGCTTTGTTGGACTACTCCCGTTTACTTAACGCGCGTGTAAGTTAATTCGCGCAGGTAAGTTGTACCAAAAAAATGCAATGTATTCTCGGACACTTCAAATCTCCGTCTTATGTAGTTACCGAATGCGGTTTTCGTGTCTACATGCATAGCGTCAACTACTCTATACTCGTAAGCAATGCCAAAGGCGTTGATGGACTTACCGTTCTTAGTGAACTCGATTGTTCTGATGTACCATGGAAGAGTATTATTATTCCATTTACCAATAATAACTGCCTCCGCAACTTGTCTCGCCCTCTCAGCTTCCTCAGCCTCCATTTTCTCTCTAAGTTTCTTGACCGTATCTTCTCGTACAATTGCTTCTCGTGCCTCTCTTTCTACCTCATCTTGGTTATTCGCTTCTTTAGCTGCCTTCTCTGCTGCTTCAAGCTCGATCTGCTCCTGCTCTAATCGCTCTCTCGCTTGCCTAAAGGCTTCGTCTCGTCTGGTTTGCTCTTCTACGAGTTGGCGTTTAGCTTCTTGTATCAGTTCTTCTTTAGACAACTCTTGTAATGACTTCTCATCATGCAAACTCGTGTACAAATAAGTAAAAAATATAACAGCTAAAGCTAAAGTGAAAACAATTAATAGAAAACGCGTTAGTTTTTCTGGAACTGCAAAGGCAGCAGCCAATGTCCCTAGAATAGCAAAAGCTAGGCCAAAGATGGCTATTATCTGCTCGTGGGACAAGTTATCCATGGCAACATTAAATTAAGATACATAGCTAAATTTGACGACTTGCACCCGCTGCCTTCTTTCGCCGTAATATATGCTTCAAAGCGTTAGTCAAGTGTTGCGCTCATTGGCATCCTATATTTACTTCTCTTTCCGTTCGTACTGGACAGTGCGAAGTTCTCAGGCCGTGGGAGAGGTGAAGAAAAACGGACACGCCTGCGCCCTGGAGGGCCGTCATGTCCGAGACTGGCTGAAGTGATTATCAACAGCCAGACTTATTATGGAGCTCCACCAACGCCTAGA
>JANPIO010000238.1:0-5594 GCA_031425055.1 Phormidium sp. VAR_61_metabat_6 | reverse complement strand
CGATGATGAAACGTTACAGCGATACGCGAAGGGGCTGCGTCAACGGCTAAAGCTATCCGAAGCCGACATCTTGGCTCTAGTTCAGTCTGCCTATCCCCGCCAGGAGGAGGGCTTAGCTCAGTGCGAAGATTTGGTGCGGCGCTGTCATCAGCTGGGTATTCCGGTGGCGTCCCACGATGATGAAACCGCCGCCGATGTGGCTAAAAGCCGCGAGCGGGGAGTTGCGATCGCAGAATTTCCAGCCTCTATACCGCTATCCGAGGCATCCCGCGCCTACGGAGCCGCTGTCTTGATGGGAGCCCCTAACCTGGTGCGGGGCGGTTCCCACGTCGGCTATATGAGCGTTGCCGCAGCGGCCCAATCCCAGGTTTTAGACTGCCTCTGTTCTGACTATCACTACCCCTCCTTATTCCACGCCCCTTTTCTACTGGCCGAAAAAGAACTAATGCCATTTGAGCAGGCGTGGAAGTGCGTTTCCGAATATCCGGCTAAAGCCGCCAAAATCGGCGATCAAAAAGGCAAAATTGCTCCTGGCTATGATGCCGATTTTCTCTTGCTTACCCCTGATGACTCCTTACCCAGCGCCATTCGCGCTGTCTACATCAATGGCCTGCCGGTTAAACAATCCCTTTAATTCTTCAGTCCTATGCCACATACCCTCGCAACTCTGCTTGATCTCTATCGCCAACGGGGTCAGGCCCAATACGGCGGCGAAGCTATCAGCCAGTTCGAGCACGCCCTTCAGTGTGCCGCCTTAGCTGAGCAAGCTGAGCAACCTCCTGAGATGATCGCAGCTTGCCTGTTCCACGACCTGGGGCACCTCGTTCACCACCTGGGTGATGATCCAGCCGGGCGCGGCCTTGACGATCGCCATGAACAACGAGCCATCCCTGTTTTAGAACAGATTTTTCCAGCCGCCGTCACCCTGCCGATTCAGCTCCATGTCGCCGCCAAACGCTACCTCTGTACCGTAGATGACGCTTACTGGGACTCTTTATCGGCGACTTCTAAACGTAGCCTGGAGCTTCAGGGGGGTGTTTTTTCACCGGCGGCTGCCACCGCCTTTATCCAGCAACCCTACGCCCCACAAGCAGTGCAACTGCGCCGCTGGGATGATTTGGCTAAAGTGCCTAACCAAGACACCCCAGACTTAGAGCATTTTCTACCTTGTCTAAAGCAAGCCTGCCAACCGGCGGATTCGCGATGACCCTGATTGCTCAAATTAGCGATCTGCATGTGCAATCGGCAGGCGGGTTGGTCTATGGCGTTGTGGATACCAATTCACTGGTGCAGGCTGCGATCGCGCATCTAAACCAGCTGAACCCCCAACCAAATTTAGTCGTGGCCACGGGTGATTTAGTCCAGCAAGGCACCCTGGCCGACTATCAACAGCTGAGAGCAATGCTGGCAAACCTACGCACTCCAATTTATCTGATGCCTGGGAACCATGACCAGGGGGCAAACCTGCGCCGGGCATTTGCCGATCATCACTACCTGGCTAGCTCTATAGATCACCTGAGCTATGTCGTAGATGACTATCCCATCCGCCTGATTATGCTAGATAACACGCTGCCGGGGGAAAAGTCGGGCAGACTCGATAGTCAGCGGCTGGCGTGGCTAGAGACCCAACTGATGAAAGCACCTGAGGCCCCCACCCTGATATTTATGCATCACCCCCCGTTTATGACCGGTGTTCCCTGGATGGATCGACGCAGGCTTGGTGGCAGCGATGCTTTAGCCGCCTTGATTGCCCAGCACGGCCAGGTCGAGCGGATTAGCTGTGGCCACTTGCACCGGGTAATGTATCTTCGTTGGGCTGGCACTATTGCTAGCACACAGCCTAGCCTGGTTCATCAAGGCTACCTAGATCTACAGCCTGATAAAGCCAGCCAATTTGTCATGGAACCCCCTGCCTATCAGCTCCACATGTGGGGAAATGGTAGTTTGGTTTCCCATACGGTTTTTGTCGGTAACTTTGATGGCCCTTATAGGTTCTCCAATGGGCAAAAAAGCGACTGAGCCGACTCATTCAACCAGAACCACCTCTGGTTCCCCCTAAGAAGCTACGGCTTTACCTCGAAAAAGTAGGCATTCCTGAAGAGCCGCCAACGAAGGAGAATGTTCAGATGACCCTAAACCCCAACATTCCGCAGGTTGACAAAAGGAATATTTGGGGTGGCTAAGGTAAGCTCAGGGCAAGCGTTGGGATAGCCTCTTGGAGATAGAGAATCTGGATCACTCTGCGGAATGTCGGGTGTTTCTGAGCCGTACTTTAAAGACTGTATAGGCAATGCCCGAAATTTGGTCGCCGGGGCAATCTCCAGCCTGTAGTTGGGCGAGTAGAGGCTCTAGGTCTGAACGAATGTGGCGATAGCGCTTGGCCAGGGTGCGGAGGTTGCGCTTGAAGTCGGACGAAACCTCAAGCTTATTGTTCACCGCCTCCTGGGCAATGCGAAACAGCTCTAGCTCGGTTTCTTCAGATAGGGTCAGGAGGTCTCCCATAACCCGAAACTGGGGAACGACGGCGGTGCCATCGGTCATGCACTGTAGGTAGTCAGCCAGGGCTTCGGGCAGGGTTCGATCCATCAGGGCGGAGGGTTGCAGAGCCTGCACCGATCGCCGGGTATTGGCTAGCCCTTCGCGGGCCAGCTCACAGGCCCGCTCGATATTGGCCTGGGCATCAGCTAAGTGGCCACCGGGCTCGGCGAGCACGAGCGAGGCCGCCTGCAAGCGCATCAAAACGCTGGTAAAAGTTTGGGCCAGGGTGTCGTGAATGTCGCGGGCCATGCGGTTGCGCTCTTCCATGATGGCGGCGGACTGGGCGACCTCGGCCAGGCGAGTAAGCTCTAGGGCTAGCACCGCCTGGTTGCCCAGGGCGAAGGCCAGTTCGGCTTCTTCGGGCATAAACACCCGCCGATACTGAAACCGCATCATCAAAACGCCCCGCAGATCGTCGCCTAAAAACAGCGGAACTTTGAGCGCCGCCTGAATCCCCCGGTGCTGAAAGTAGTCGCGAAAGTGCTCGTACACGGGCTGGGTGGCAAAGTCTTCGGGGTAGTCACAAATGATCTCGCGCTTGCGCGTTCTCGTAGCACCAGAGCCCCGCCTCGGCAGCCATAAAGCGATCGGTACAGACCATCAGTAGATGACCCAAAAAATTGTTTAGGTCAGACTCATTGGCCAGCTTACTGAGGGCGGCCTGTAGAACTGGGTTGGCCTGGGCCAAATCTACAGTTGGCTTTTGGGTCGTGGCCATGGACTGGGCAGAGCCAGGGTTGAAGGAGTTGCGTATAGACTGTAGAGCGCTGAGCAGGCTAGGGTTCCACATCACAATTTAGACAATTTCCCTGGGGTGATCGGCGAGGCAGTGGCTCTCTAAAGGCTCCCGACGTTGCTGAACACAGGTATAAATCAAGAAATCAACGCCTGCCGTAGGGGCAAACGGCCGTTTGCCCTTACCCAAATTCATGCTTTAGAGCTGGCCCTGAATTTCGAGCAGGGGGCGGTAGCGGCGCACCAGCACCAGGCCCGAAGCTACGGTAACAGCCACAATTCCCAGGGCAACCAGGAGCGCCACCCCAGCCAGGGTCGGGCTGTAGTAGACCAACAATCCCAGATTCAGCAGCGAGAAGCTGCCCGCAAAGATACCCTGCAACGCCGAGCCGCTGAGCTTGCGGCGAATGGTGCTGATGCTCGACACCCGCGAGGCCAGATCGCCCGTGGGGTACTGCCGAAAGAAGCTGGTTTTTAGCGTCAGCAGCCGGTCCCACACGGCGGCCTGGAGGTGGGCATCGGCCCCGGTCTCGACCCGCAGGGTGGCGATCGCCTGGGCTAACTGAAAGCTCGCCGCCCCAAGGGCCACCGCCAACAGACCCAAGCCAATTTGCCAGAGCAAGGCGCGATCGCCGTAGGGCACCACCGTATCCACCAGCACCGCCGTGGCCTGGGGCACCACCATGCCAATCAGCGTCGCCGCTACCCCAGTCAGGCCAATCATCAGCCAGTCGCGCCCCTGGCCGCGAAAGGCAAAGCGCAGTAGGGAGAGGACGTTGAGAGTGGTGGTGGGCAGGGGGCGGTAGAAGACGAAGCCGACGGCGATCGCGGTCAGCAGCAGGTCATATTGAGCCATCGCCAGGGCGTAAAACAGCACCAGCACCAGGCTGATGGCAGTGCTGGTGAGCCTGCCCGACAGCACCGTAGCCCCCTCGTCATTGAGGCGAATGCGGCTGGCGATGGCTCCGGCAAACCGCTGGGCGTAGAAGCCCACGGGCAGGCGCAGCACGTGCCAGACAAAGCGGCTGGTCATGCCGATGGCAAGCTTGATTTGCAGCGATCGCAGATACCTGAGCTGCAACGCCGTCAGCCAGCCCTGCACCACCGCCATCCATCGCCTGACCCGCAGCACCAGGCTCTACCAGTCCCATGCTCACAGTCTGGTGCTGCGCCATAATCCCCATGGCAATGACCCGGTAAAAGCGGCAGGCAAAGCTGTCGTCAACCTGGAGCTTGTTGGCCAAGGCCTGGCGCGGCAGGGCAAAGACGAGCGATGCGGTGGTAGCCCGCACCGTCACTGGCAGGGGCCGAAAGTCTAAAAACGACATCATGCCCGGCATACTGCCTGGGTTGAGGGTGGCAAAGACAGGCTCGCGGGTGCTTTTTTCGAGGTCTAAAAAGCACAGGGCCAAGGGGTTAAAGCTGTCTTGGGACGCCGACATTGCCATCTGGCCCTCCAGCAAAATGTAAAACGACTCGACCGGACGGCCCGCCTGCAAGAGCACCCGATCGGCGGGGATAGTGGCGATCGCACCAAAGGCCGTCAGCCAGTCAATATCGCTGTCGCGCAGTTCACCAAACACGGTCAGCACATCGTTGCCCGACTGCCCGCCCCAGAACCGAAGGCGGCTGGGGTGCTCAAAAATGCGGCGCAGGCGATCGGAGAGCTGAAGGGCGATCACATGGTAGATATGGGCCGCAAAGGCCACATCCTCGCTCAGCTTGGCCCGCAACTGGGGCACAGACAGCGACAGCACCAGCGCAGTTACCGCCGTCAGGTTAGGCTCATCGAGCAGGGGGCTAAAACCTACTATGTCGCCCTGGTTGAGTTGATCAATCAGCACGGCCCCATCCACGGCCCCTTGAGCAGCGGCCACGCCCAAGCGCCCCTCAACGATGATCGACACCCACTCAGGAGCCGCAGAAGAATGCAGTAAACTTTGCCCGGCGGCCAGGGTATGACGATCGCCAGAGGCAATCATCCAGTCGATATCGGCATTACTTAATATGCGCAGCAACCAGTCTGTCATTGCCCCAACCAGCACAATATCCTCATCCTAAAATGACTTTGCAAGCCAGGGGTTGCTTTACAAAAAGAAAGGATTTTTTCTTGCAAAGTATTTCCGTAGACTCCAACACTTTGTCGTTAAAAATACCTTTTGAAGTAAATAATACAAGCCTTTCAAAGGCTTATTTAAACTTGCATTTAAAAGCTACTTAAATCTCAACCCATAGAACGCCATAGACCCATCTATGGCAATCCGGTAGTGCATTAATGTACGGGAAAGGGGAAAATCAGGCGATGCTATCGCGATGACAAG
>JANPIO010000237.1:0-52272 GCA_031425055.1 Phormidium sp. VAR_61_metabat_6 | reverse complement strand
CCCCCCCTCCCCATCACCCCTACCGAATTCAAAATTAAAAATTCAAAATTAAGAACTTAAACCCCCCGCCCTCGACTCCGAGAACCTGGCCAAATATTCCAAGCTAGTCGAAAGCTGCTACCGACGCGGTACCCCCTCGGCTACCGAGCTAGAGCTGCTAGAGAAATTCCGGGTGAAGTATGGGGTGTTGGTGGAGCAAGCGAATGCGATCGCCGCCCAATACCTGCCCCAAAACACCGTTGAGAACGCCGCCGCTGAGTATGCCCTGATGTTCCGTGCCTTCCTCGACAACGACGGCGACATTGACCTAGAAGAGCAGGCCCAACTGCTCGACCTCCAGGAAGAACTGGGCCTCACCAACGAGCAGGTCTCCACCATCGAAGACAACGTGCGGGCCGAGATGAACAGACCGTAAGCAGAGAGTTTTGAGTTTTGAATGTTTAGTTTTGAGTGCTTGGCATGCCGTAGGTTAGGTAGCGTGTAGCAAAACTCTCTCTGGTGTTGGTTTCCACTCCGTTCCACCCAACTTCTTCAATTCAAAACTTAAAACTCAAAACTCCTCCCACCACCCATCCACTCCCCACCCATTCGCCATGACCGACAGCTTCAACCACGTCACCTGCCCCAAATGCGGCTACGAAGAAAATTCCACCACGGCCCAGAAGTGTGAAATCTGCGGCCAACCGCTGAAAAAGAGCAAGTCTATAGCCCCGGTAATCGCGGGGGTTGGGGCGGCCATCTTTTTAGCAGCGCTGGGCTTCACGGGCTACAACGCCTTTGTGCGTAAGGATGCGCCGCAGTCACCGACTGTGGTATCGACTACCCCCACCGATCCCGCCGCTGATGCCGACACGACCTCTACCGCCGCTACACCGACGACCACCCCAGGCCAGCCTGCTGATGTCGCCAATGCTCTCAGCTGGGGCGATCGCGTCCTCTTTACCGATACCTCCAATGCTGACATGCAGGCGGGAGCGGCGGCCTACGCCTCGGGCGACTATGCCACTGCCGCCGCCCGATTTGAGGCTGCTCGTAAAGCCGTCCGCAACGACCCCGAAGCGCTGATCTACCTCAACAATGCTCGAATTGGGGCTACCCCCGCCCTGGGTATTGCCGCCGTGGTGCCCATTGGCGATAACCCCAACACCGCCCGCGAGCTGCTGCGGGGGGTGGCCCAGGCCCAGGATGAGGCGATCAAGGCTGGCACCCCCGTGAAGGTGCTAATCGCCAACGATCGCAACGATGCGGGCCAGGCCGCTGCGATCGCTAACGCCCTGGTGCAAGACCCCAACGTTATCGGCGTGATCGGCCACGGCACCAGCACCACTACCCTGGCGGCCGCACCCGTTTACCAGCAGGGGCAGCTGCCGATGATCTCCCCCACCAGCACCACCACAGAGCTGACCACGGTGCCCAGAGAGGGTGGCAATTTTGTCTTTCGGGTGATTCCCAGTGACCAGTTTACGGGTACCACCCTGGCCCGCCACATGCTCACGTTGGGCAAGACCAAGCCCATCGTGTTCTACAACTCCCAAAGCTCCTACAGCAAGTCGCTGCAAGATGCGTTCTCTACCACCCTAGGGCTGGAGGGCGGGCAGGTGGCCAAACTGGTGGATCTCTCCCAAGGCAACCCCACCGCCGAACTTCAGGGCAGCGGGGCCGATGCTGTGGTGCTGCTGCCCGACTCGGCCACCTTTGACGGGGCGATCGCCGTCGCCCAGCTCAACAATGGCCAGCTGCCGGTGCTAGCTGGCGATGCTTTCTACCGCATTGATGCCCTGGAAAAGGGCGGGGCCAGCCTGACGGGCACCGTAGTCACCGTCCCCTGGCATCCGCTCAAATCGACCCCGCCCTTTGCTCAGACTGCCTCTGGCCTCTGGGGCGGCGATGTCAACTGGCGCACGGCCCTCAGCTATGACGCGTTTCAGGTGTTGAGTTTAGCCCGCACCGTAGGGAATGTGGCTCCTGGCAGCGGTACTTCAGGGCGGGCTGCGATCGGTCAGGCGTTGGCTACCCAAGGATTCTCCGCTAATGGATCGACTGGGGAAATTAACTTTTTGCCGTCGGGCGATCGCAACACCACCGTGCTGCTGGTCGAGGTTAAACCGGGGACGCGATCGGGCACCGGCCTTGATTTTGTGCCACTTCCCTAGTTAGCGGCTGAGCAGGGCGAACGCCGTTCGCCCCTACATCACCTACCCCTCCGGGCTGCTGCGCCGCGCCCGCATCCGTTCCTTCATGCCTTCTACAAAATCGCCACTGATCAGGCCCTGCTCAATTTCGAGCTTGGCCTCTTCTTCGCGATCGAGGGCCTTTTGCCGGTTGGCCACGTAGAACTCCATCTTGTGGTCATCCACCGCGTCGGGGGTGCCGGAGGTCAAAATGGCGTGAATCATGCCAAACAGTCGGTCGGGGAAGCGCTGGAACATAAAGGACTGGCGACGCAGGCTGCCAGAGTCGCTGAAGTAGCGAAACTGGCCCATGTGGCCGTACACCCGCGTCGGCAACCAGGGAATAATCTGCGGCGGAATCATCGGCACGATGTCATTGTTGTTGACGTAGCGAACGATGCGATTCGCGTTGCGATCCCTGCGGGAATCGCCCATCCGCGCATTCATGTAGTTGACCAGCTTCCAGTCAGCCACTCGGGGCTGGCCAAAGGTATAGAGCCCGCTGACCTCAAACCCCTGGGCTTCTAAGGAAATCGTGGCCACCGCTGCCAGGGCACCGCCGAGGCTATGGCCGGTCACCCACAGCTTGGTGTCGGGGGTTTGCCACTTTTTCAGGTAATAGACCACCTGCTTTTCCACGCTTTGCCAGGCCTCTAGAAAGCCTCGATGGACTCGACCCGTCGGCGGTACGGCCTCTTGATCGGCCAGCACCGTGAATTCCTTCAGGCGGATCTTGAGCGATAGCGTTTCAGTAGTGTTGGATCGAGCCAATACCAGTAGGCCATGCCCAGTAGCAGCAGTAATGTTGTGCCCAACAGCCACAGAGGCCAGCGGGGCTGAGCACGGGGGGGTAGGCTCATGACAACCTCGATCGCATCTTGCTAACTCTATTTTGGTCTAGAGCAGCCCCGAAGAAATTCTCTACACAATGGCGAGGCAATGGCACGGGCGCAGGTTGTTACAATTTTTAAGGGCTTTTTAAGATGAATTTTGCCCTAACGCTGACGTTATGAGGCTCAAATAAGACAATGGCGATCAATTGCGCAGTAGATTGTAAAGACGGTTGTGTGCTGGGGAACGACTGCCCCAACCTGAAGTACACTGCCGAAGCGACAAAATTTATTTCTGATACCCCCCTTGATAAGATGCTTGAAATGGCCGATGAGGCTGTGCGGCGCAGAATGATGGAGCGTGCCTCGCGGCCACCTAAATGGGTACTACCAAAGGATTAGATGGTCTCTGGCAGACAGTTTGCGATGCTCCTCCGAAGCGGCTACGCCAACGCCCTATACTGGTCACAAGGTAGCCCTGTGCTATCGTGTGACAAGCAAGTTGTTAGTTGCATTACCGGCTTGGCTTAGTCCTTAGTTGAGTACATCTCCTTGATAACTTTCTACACCTTCTCTCTCTATTTGGAGATGTATCCATGTCGATTTACGTAGGGAATTTGGCCTTTACCGCCACCCAAGACCAGATTACCGAGGTCTTTGCTGAATACGGTGCTGTCAGCCGGGTTAGCCTGCCCACCGATCGTGAAACCGGTCGTCCTCGTGGTTTTGCCTTTGTCGAAATGGAAAGCGAAGCCGACGAAGACAAAGCCATCGAAGCCCTCGATGGTGCTGAGTGGATGGGGCGCGACCTCAAGGTCAACAAAGCTCGCCCCAGAGAGTCACGCGGTGGCGGTGGCGGTGGTGGTGGCGGCTGGAACAACAGCCGTCGCTAGACAACTAGGTCTGGCCAAGGCCCTTGGCCAGACCTCAGCCTTCGGGCTTTTGAAGTAGGGTATTGCGCTCAGCGGTATCCAGTGGTTTTAGGCTGACGCTACTAGAGCGCTGCTTTACCCGCGTTAGCAAATTTTTAGGAGAACTAATGGCCCAGGTTGTATTGGGAGAAGACGAAAACATTGAATCGGCCCTACGACGCTTTAAGCGCAAGGTTGCTCGGGCCGGCATTTTTTCGGATATGCGAAAAAATCGCCACTTTGAAACACCCATCGAAAAGAAAAAGCGCAAAACCATCGCTCGCCAGAAGCAGCGTCGTTGGGGCTCAAAACGCTAAGTGCTCAACCTCGATTCAGAGTCTGTAGTCCAGTGATCAGCTGATGCAGGTGAGCGGGCTTATGGGTAGCCATAACCGTAATGCGCAGGCGGCTTGTGGGCACCGTGGGCGGACGTACTGCTGCCACCCACAGCCCAGCTGACTGTAGGTATTGGCTAGCCGTTAAGACAGCTTCTGCTGACGCACCCTCTAGGCAAATAATGGGCGAAGCCGAAGGCAAGCGCCGCAGCCGCCAGGGAACTGCTATTGACTCTGTCAAGATTTGATCAATTTGTTGAACTAATTGGTTCACCTGGTGCCAGAGTAATTCACGGCTCCAATCTTCTTGCTGAACAATCTGCACCGCCGCCAAGGCCGCTGCTGTGTCCGCTGGCGATAGACCCGTGGTGTAAATCCACCCAGGGGCACGGTTGCGGAGGAAGTCAATGAGTACAGCAGACCCGGCTACGTAGCCCCCTAGGCTGCCTAGGGCCTTGCTGAGGGTGCCAACGGTGACCAGGGGGCGGCCGGTGCAGCCCAGGTGCTCTACGGCCCCTGAGCCGCGGGTGCCAAATACTCCCGTGCCGTGGGCCTCATCCACCAGCACCATCGCGTCGTAGGCCTCTGCCAGGTCAAGAATGGCCGCCAGCGGGCACAGGTCACCATCCATGCTGAATACGCTGTCGGTGGCAATCAGGCAGCGGCGATGGCGATCGCGATGTAGCTTCAGCAATTCTTCCAGGTGGGCAACATTACCATGGCGATAGTCTAGGGCGGTGGCCCCGCTAACCTTGCCCCCCGCTCTGAGGCTGGAGTGGTTGTACTCGTCGCCGAGCATCAGGTCTGGGCTGCCGACTAGGGCCGCGATCGCCCCTATATTGGCCAGATAGCCTGAGCTAAAGACGATCGCATCTTCAGTGCCCTTGAGATCGGCGATCGCCTGCTCTAGCTCCCCATGCAGCTCTCGGTGGCCGCTGAGCAGCCGCGAACCCGTGCTGCCGGTGCCGTAGGTCTGGATGGCAGCGATCGCCGCCTCCGCCAGCCGAGGATCGCTGGCTAGACCCAGGTAGTCATTGCTGGCAAAGTTGATCAGGGTTTGCCCCTGGCGCTGCACGACGGCCCCGGTCATACCATCGACAGCCGCTACGGTTCGATAGCGGTGGGCGCGGTGCAGGGCTGCCAAAGATTTATCCAGCCAAGCGTAGGGGGTGGTGCCCATAGAAGAGTGTTTACATCGTTAGATTTTGCTGCGACAGCGCGATCATTCGCTGATGGCGCCGGCGCTGCCAAATTTTAGGAATGACGCGCATGCGGCGTTTAAAGGTGCTCCATTCCTCTGCACCCAGCGCAATCTGCTGCCAGGCTGGTCGAGCCAGCAGCCGTTCAGACCATTGACTCAACCGAGGATAATCGGCCAGTGCCACTCCCAGATCCGGTACCTTGTGAACTATCGTTCCAGCGACGATCTCTGCAAGCGTAAATTGCTCGCCCGCGAAATAGCAGCTATCGCCCAGCAAATTCTCCAGAAAACTCAGCGTATTCCTGACTCGTAGCTGAGCATACTTTATCTCAATCGATTGCTGATCCGAGCGTTCATGGTCAATTAGCAGTTTAAAGACCCCCGGCAGCAGTTCGTTGAGCGTCAGCATCTGCACCATGCGAACCCTGGCTAAAGCCGTTGCATCCGTAGGCAACAACGCGATGTCAGGATAGCGAGCTTCTAAATAATCTAAAATCGCCATCGACTCAATGACGCGAAAATCGCCGTCCTCCAAGACCGGCACATGGCCAAAGGGGTTGACGGACAGAAACTCAGGCTCAAACTGCTTGCCGCTTAAATCGACCGGTGCCAACTTAAAGGGCAACTGTTTTTCAATCAGGGCGAGCCACACCGGGCGAGCGTAAACGGAGGGTCGGGCGTAGTAAAGCTTTAGCATGGGCACGGTTCCATAGCGGGAATATGAAAGACCGATCGGTCTGTTTAGGCGCAAAAAAATTAGCTGGATGTCGCTAGCTGGTGTTGAACATAGGTTCTCAAATGGGTTAGAGCTCGTTCTAAATGAGAGGGGTCGTCATATAGCTTGCTGAGCATAATCCCCCCCTCAACAGTGGCGATCAAAATCGTCGCTACTGTGGCAGCATCTACGGTAGATTGCAGTTCACCACGGGTGACGCCTTTGCGTACAATGCGCTCAATTAGCGATCGCCAGGCATCCATCGCTAGTTGCGTTTGTTCGCGTAGAGCAGGGTGGGCATCATCGCTCTCTACAGCCGTATTTAGGAGCGGGCAGCCCCCCTGAACGGGCGGATTATCCAAAAACTGTCCGTAGACGCTAAGAATGGCCATTAACCTGTCTACAGCGTGGCGCTTTTCCTTTAGAGCCCCCATAAATCGCTGCTGAATGCGCTGAACTGCGAAGCTAAAGGCCTCTAGGGCCAGCTCATCTTTGCTGCGAAAGTGGTTATAAATACCTCCCTTTTGCAGGCCTGTCACCCGCATCACATCAGACATTGACGATCCGGCATAGCCCTGCTGGTTAAACAGAGCTGCCGCCTGCTCGATGATGTGCGCCTTGGTAACCTGAGCTTTTGACATTAAAAAAGACTGATCGGTCTGATTTAGATTACCAGCAATTCTTAAAGAGGACAAGGGTCGGCTATGGCGTAGAAACGGTAGCCATACGGATTGGGAAACTGGTATTCACAGACGTTCTCGTCTATGCAGCCTTTAATGTGGGTGTTGCTGAATTGCAGCATGCATTTGGGTAGGGGCAAACGGCCGTTCGCCCCTACGAGAGACTTTACAGGTTTGATTCATACCTGTATCCAGCAACGCCTTAAAATGTCGATCGCATTAACCCCGAGTGCGTACCTAAGAGCGCTCAATCCTGAGTGATCCACTGTGGGTTCCAGACAATCTCCCAAAGGTGGCCGTCTGGGTCTTGAAAATATCCTGCGTAACCACCCCAGAAAGTCTCCTGGGGCGGCTTAACAATGGTTGCACCGGCGGTAGCAGCCTGCTCTATAACAGCATCGACTTCTGCTTTAGAGGCCACGTTGTGCCCTCACGTCAGCTCCGTTGAACTGGGTACGCCCCGCAATAGCCCCGTATCATGGGCAATGCTCTCGCGGGGCCAGAGGGCAAGTCTGAGACCTGCCTGAAGATCGATGAAGATAACGGCTCCATGCTCAAACTCCTGGCCCACAATGCCTGCTGTTGAGAGGCCTAGGCCATCTCGGTAGAAACGCAGCGATCGCTCCAAATCATCCACGCCAAGGGTGATGACAGTAATGCGTGGTTGCATAATGGCACCAGTTAGTTAACCCTCGGTTACTGACCTGATAGGGCTTTCTGGGTTTCTTCTGAAGTCAGCTTCAGCACAATAACTCCTAAAGGTGGCAGGGTTAAATCCAGCGAATAGGGTCGGTTGTGGAAGGACCAATCCTCAGACCACTTGCCACCGAGGTTCCCCATGTTGCTGCCGCCAAAGTCGCGGGCATCGCTGTTAAAGAGCTCTCTGTAGTAGCCCTGCTCGGGCACGCCCACCCGGTAGTGGCTGTGGGGTTGGGGCGTAAAGTTGCACACCACCACCACAAAATCATCACTACCCTTGTCGCGGCGAATAAAGGCCACCACGCTATGGCGGGTGTCGCTACAGTCAATCCACTCAAAGCCAGCTTGGTCAAAGTCCTGGGTAAACAGAGCCGGTTCACTGCGGTAAAACTCGTTGAGCTTACCCATAAAGTGCTTGAGGCTGGCGTGGGCCTGATGCTCAAGCAGGTGCCATTCCAAGTCGCCCCAGACATTCCACTCGCTCCACTGGCCAAACTCCATGCTCATAAACAGGGTTTTCTTGCCCGGATGCATGAACATGTAGGCGTAGAGGCAGCGCAGGTTGGCAAATTTTTGCCACTCATCCCCCGGCATTTTGCCCAACATATTGCTCTTGCCGTGCACCACCTCGTCGTGGGACAGTGCCAGCATAAAGTTTTCAGTAAAGGCGTACCAAATGCTGAAGGTGACGTTGTTTTGGTGGAACTGGCGGAACCATGGATCCATGTTGAAGTAGTCCAACATGTCGTGCATCCAGCCCATGTTCCACTTCAGGTTAAAGCCTAGCCCGCCCACATAGGTGGGCCAAGAGACCATTGGCCAGGCGGTTGATTCTTCTGCGATCGAGAGCACTCCAGGGAAGTAAGTAAACAGCACATGGTTTACCTGACGGAGAAAGTCTGCCGCTTCGATATGCTCGCAGCCCCCATAATCGTTGGCCACCCACTCCCCGTCTTTGCGGAAGTAGTTGAGGTAGAGCATGGACGCCACCGCATCCACCCGAATTCCGTCGATGTGGTACTTTTCAAACCAAAAGATGGCGTTGGCCACCAAGAAGTTGCGTACCTCATTGCGGCCGTAGTTAAACACCAGGGTGCCCCACTCCTTGTGCTCGCCCTTGCGAGGGTCAGCGTGCTCGTAGAGGTGGGTGCCGTCAAAAAATGCTAAACCATGGCCATCCTTGGGAAAGTGGCCCGGCACCCAATCGACAATCACCCCGATGTCGTTGGCGTGACACTGGTCAACGAAGTACATGAAGTCTTCGGGAGTCCCGTAGCGGGAGGTGACGGCGTAGTAGCCTGTCACTTGGTAGCCCCAAGATCCATCGAAGGGGTGCTCAGCAACAGGCAGTATCTCAATGTGTGTAAACCCCAGCTCTTTGACGTAGGGAATCAGCCGATCTGCTAGCTCTCGATAGGTGAGAAAACGGGCTCCGGGCTTGAGTTCAGCTACCGTAACAACCGGTTCTGGGCTGCCGTCGGGGCGTAGGGCGGGGCTAGCCGATGACCCATGCAGCCAGGAACCTACATGCAGTTCGTAGATCGAGACGGGCTGGGTCAGGGGCTCAGTCTGGCGGCGCTTCTCCATCCAGTCAGCATCTTGCCACGTGTAGCTATCTAGATCGGTGACGATGGAGGCGGTTTTGGGGCGAATTTCCTGTTGAAAGCCGTAAGGATCAGACTTTTCGTAGATATGGCCGTCGTAGTTTTTAATTTCGTACTTATAGTGGGTGCCGATATCCAACCCAGGAATAAACAAATCCCAAATGCCGTTGGAGAGGCGGCGCATCTGATGTTTTCGGCCATCCCAATAGTTGAAATCGCCCAGTATCGATGCATTGCGAGCATTGGGAGCCCACACGGCAAAATACACACCAGTCACACCTTCGACTTCGGTGAAGTGCGCACCTAACTTTTCATAGATGCGGTGGTGGTTGCCTTCGCTAAAGAGGTGGATGTCAAAATCGGTGATGGCACGGGTTTTAAAGGCATAGGGGTCATAGATGACGTGGACATGGTCACCAATGACGTATTTAAGCTGATAGTTAGCTAGATCTTGAACCTGCAACACGCACTCAAAGAAGTGGGGGTTATGGTTAGGCTCCATAGGCACTTCTTTGTGCTCTTCTGGCAGCACCACCCAAGCTTTCTCAGCCTGAGGTAGATAGGCTCTTACGGCCCAAACGGTTTGACCGTCTTGCTGCACCATGTGTGGCCCTAAGATTTCGAAGGGGTCATGGTGCTGGTTCCAGACAATCCGGTCAATCTGTTCAGCGTCAACGGTTGCAGGCATGTTATTGAAGGTCCACAGGGGGATATAAACGGTCTATGTAAATTTACTATCTGCGGAATAGAGTAACAAAACCTAGCGATTCCCACAGGGAAATTTTCGCGGATCTTGGCTTATTTGGCCCCTACCGCAAGAAAGGGAGAACGGGCCTGAGGAGGCGTCTCAGCCGCAAAAGTTGAATTAGTTCAGCGATGTCAGGACGAACAACTGGTTCGGTGTTGGGATCGCGTAGATGCTCTTGAAGAGCAGCGTAGTCTGCTGCCGAGAGCGGCTCTCCGTCAAGGGGCGATCGCGCCTCCGTGATTACCTCTGTGCGTAAAATTTCTTCGGGAATTTCTTCGGGAGGCGGCAGTGCTAGGGCACAATCCCCTAGGACGGCGATAGTCCCTAGACAAGTTAGTACGCGATACAGACGGGGCATAGGCAGGCTAAGTAGCATGGCTCCAGTATTACCATAGCCTGCTGAGACACCGCTAATGGTTCCGTGGCTAGGTCGGCCTTGTGTTAGGCTGCATGGCAGATTTGTGTGTTCGTTGTTTCCCCAAGGGAGGTTGCATGGGTTTTCTACGGTTGTTTCCTGTGGAAGTAGTAGCGCCTGTGGCCCTGGTGGGGTTGCTGGCTGGCCCAGCAACGCTGGTTGCCCGTGCCGATACCCTACTAGAAGAGGCGGGCACCATTTATCCGGCAGAGTCTACCTATACCTTTGAGGGCACAGCCGGGCAGGTGATGACGATCACCCTAGCCAGTGAGGATTTTGACCCAGTGCTGTCGTTAACAGGGCCTGACGAGGCCGAAATCGCGTCCAACGACGATTTTGGTGGCACGCTAAACTCAACCATCATTGTCGAGCTCCCTGAAGACGGCACCTACACTGTGGTGGCCCGGTCATTTTCGGGTCAGGGTGGTGACTATGACCTGGTTGTGCGCACCTCTACCGAGTTTGAGGTGACCTATGCTGAGGCCGAGGCCTTAGCTTTGGCCGAAGACTACACTGGTGCCATCGCCGCCTACACTGAGGCGATCGCAATTGATCCAGATCAGTCGTCGGCTTACTTAGGGCGGGCCCAGGCCATTCTAGGGCAGGTATATGTCGAGCAAGGCGACCTAGTAGAAGGGCCAGAGGATATCCCATTAGAGGCAAGAGAGTCAGTGATTGCCGATTTTGAGCAGGCTGCTACTCTCTTCGAAGCGAATGGGTCTGGAGACTGGGCCGCTTCTCTGCGAGAGCAGGCAGAGGTGCTGCGCAATGCCGAAAACCCACAATAGGTGAAACTCTTCAGCAACTTTTCCGGACGGCGTCCGTCTTAGGTGAAAAGGTGAATGGTAGATGCACCCTGAAAAGTCCCACTGGCTATTGCCAGGGGATTTTTTTTGCCTATGCCCTTGGTTTGACATGGCTCCTAACCAACGCACCTATCAAGCTTGGACAAAAAAGGGATGCGAGCCGTAGCTCGCATCCCCGATGGTGTTGTAGAAATATAACCAGAAGGCTATTGCTGAACCTAGTTACGACGACACTTTGCGGTAGGGCACAGCGGTGGCGATGTTGATTTCGCCGGTAGAGACGCGAGCTGGTGCGGCACCAGTAGCACCAATACTGCGGGCCATGCCGAGGAAAGCCTGAGGGTTGCCAGCGGTAACCTTCTTCTCTTGAGGAACGTACCGTTTGACTTGCGACTGCCACACAATCTGAGGGAAGCCCAGCTGGTTGCGGTGGTAGGCGTCGTAGCGGGGGTTCTTGATGTGGATGGGGCGCTCGCCTTCGGGGCGACCGGGCAGTACCCGGCGCTTTTGATAGGGCACGGTGTTGTAGCCAAAGCTGGTGAGGTACTCTTCGCTATCGAGCAACTCATCGACTAGGCCTTTAATGCCCTTGTTGGCCACGACGATAGACCAGGCAATTTTTTCGCGATCGCTGTACACATCACGACCCAGAATTTTTTGGACGCAGTGCTCAACGAACTTGTAGTTGCTGTTCTTCTCGTAGAAGCTGCTGTAGAAGGTCGGTGACAGCGCCAGGCCACGAATAAAGTCGCGCACGGTAATTTGACCGTTGCGCAGCTGCGATTCCAGAAAGGTCTGGCGATCGCACTTAAACGCGTGGAAGAACATCTGCCGATAGGCTGCATTAATCAGCGAATCCATGTCGCTGGTATCGTACAGATCATCGGTGGAGAAATTTCTGGGCTGTTCGTCGCCGCCAATTTCGTAAGCCGCAACGCGCTGATTTTGACTGGACGGGGAATAGTTTAGTAACGGAAGAGACACGTTTGAATCTCCAGAATCTTAGGAAAATTTACAAACTTTAAGGATGATCATACGGGAATGCCTGCCGCGAACCTGAGCAACCTGAGTAAATCAACATAGTCCTTAACATTCCACAGGTGTGGACACTGGAGCGGTTGCTGTGGCTCAAGGATGGGTCATGCGGCGGGGGACAATCAGCTGGTCAAACTCCGATTCTGAGACGTAGCCTAGGGTCAGGGCGGCCTGCTTTAGGGTGAGGTCGTGCTCAAAGGCGTAGTGGGCAATCTGGGAAGCCTTGTCGTAGCCAATGGCCGGGCTCAGGGCGGTAACCAGCATCAGTGACTGCTGCACGTACTGGTCGATCCTTTTGAGGTTAGGGGTCATGCCAGCGACCAGAAACTCGGTGAAGTTGTGGCAGCTGTCGGCCATTAGCCGCACCGATTGCAGCAGGTTAAAGATCATCATCGGCTTATAAACATTCATCTCCAGAGAGCCGCTGGCTCCAGCAAAGGCTACTGCTGCATCGTAGCCCATGACCTGTACCGCTACCATCGCTAAGGCCTCGCACTGGGTTGGGTTCACCTTACCCGGCATAATCGATGACCCCGGCTCGTTTTCTGGCAGCTGCAACTCCGCGAACCCGGCTCTGGGGCCACAGCTGAGCAGGCGAATGTCATTGGCAATCTTGTAGAGCGATACCGCCAGGGTTTTGAGCACGCCGCTGGCCATGACCACGGCATCGTGGGCACCCATGACGGTGAACTTGTTGGGGGCACTGACGAAGGGTAACCCAGCAATGGCTGCAATGTGCTCGGCGGCGGCTTCCGCAAATCCTGGCCCCGCGTTGATGCCGGTGCCGATCGCCGTGCCCCCCAGAGCTAGCTCGTACAGCCCTGGCAAGCAGCCCTCAAGGCGTTTCAGGTTGTCGTTGAGCATGCCGACATAGCCAGAAAATTCTTGGCCCAGGGTGAGCGGTACAGCATCTTGCATATGGGTGCGACCAATTTTGACGATATCGGCCCAGGCTTGGGCTTTTTCATCCAGGGCATCCCTCAGATGGGTGACGGCAGGGCGTAGGGTGTGGACGAGGGCCTGAGCGGCAGCGATGTGCATGGCTGTGGGAAACACGTCGTTGGATGACTGAGACATATTGACGTGATCGTTGGGGTGAATGGGAGTTTTGCTGCCCATCTCGCCGCCCGCCTGCTCGATCGCTCGATTAGCGATCACCTCATTGACGTTCATGTTGCACTGGGTGCCGCTGCCGGTCATCCACACGTGCAGCGGAAAGTGATCATCGAGGGTGCCGTTGATCACCTCATCGGCGGCCTGCACAATCAAGTCAGCTTTCTCCTGGGGCAGTTTGCCCAAGTCAGCATTGGTCAGCGCTGAGGCTTTTTTGGCGATCGCGATCGCATGCACCACCTCCAACGGCATTTTGTCTTGGCCAATGGAAAAATAGCGAATCGATCGCTGGGTTTGGGCTCCCCAGTAGCGATCGCTGGGCACAGCGATCGCCCCCATGCTGTCAGTTTCCTGGCGGGTGTGTGGTGTCGGTTCAGCCATTGATGGTATTTCCCAGCGCGCTATTCTCCGATTCAACCACAGGGCAAAGCCCTTGAGCGCCTTTCCATAGAAAAGCTCCGACGACATGGGTAAGTCGCCGGAGCATTGTGGGCAATTTTTAGACGTTGAGACCCGCTGACCTAACCCTGCTTTTTGCGGGCTAGCCCGGCAGCGCTTAGGCCCACCAGCACTAGGGCGGCGGTAGATGCCGGTTCTGGCACAGTGGTGTTGGGTTCTTCGGGGGTAAGTCCGTCCTTGGCGACGAAAATCGACGCGTGGGATAGATCTTTGCCATCAAAGGTGGCCCAGGTGCCGCTTTGGGTGCCAGTGTTGCCGTCTACGTAATAAGCGGTGTAAGCGTTGCCAGCTTTGAGGCTAATCACAAAGGGGGTCGTAATGGCCTGGCTCACGCTCCATGTACCAGTGCCCTTGCCGGTTTGTACCCAGCTAAAGCCAAAGTCTTGAGACTCAACTCCAGCACTATTAGGCAGAAAGGAGAGCGTGCCGCTGTCGTATTTACCACCGGACACCCAGCCACCTGCGTCCCCAAAGCTTTCGTTGAGATAGGTTATCAACTCATTACTGAGACTGCTGTTAAAGTCATTACCCGACGCCCTCAAACAATCTGTATGGCTGAGGAATGACCCGCCAGCTAAAGGATTGCTGGTTACAGAACCACTGGCACAGGCGAGAGACGCTGTCGGCTGATTGGTAGCCGGCGGAGTGGAACTGGCTGCTGGAGTAGAACTGGCCGGGGGAGGGGTGGTGGCTGGTGGAGGGGTGGTGGTCGGCGGCTGACTGGTTTGATTGCCGTTGCCATTGCCATTGCCATTGCCATTGCCATTGCCATTGCCATTGCCATTGCCATTGCCATTGCCGTTAGCTTTGGCTGACGCTTCGGGAGCCATTGCCCCTAGCAGGCCCACTAGCGTTAGGGCAAATCCTAAGGTTTTAAACGTTCTCATGCTGGGCAAATCCTCCTTGAATAGGCACTGTAGGCAGTAGCCATAGACGAAAGGGGGCGTTTGCGTCTAATGGTCTCTCCGAGACAGATATGGGTTCTGGGTGTCCTTCTTTACTAAAACACCCTCAGTAACGGAGTGTGTAGGTCAAATTACGGAGCTTACGGACAGTTCACCAAGACTTTATGGTGAACCTAACGGCGGCGCTGTTTGCTGACCATTTTGCGGGAGAGCCGCAGGTTGATAGCCTCGCGGTCGGCCCAATCTTGCAGCACTCGCAGAAAAATATGCTTATCTTGACCCTGAAGTACGGCGGTTTGGTCGGCGGTTTCAATGCTGTAGGGGTAGCCGCCGCCGATAATCACCTCGCCCCTTACCCAATTGAGGTATTGAGTGATGTGACCGCTTTCCCACATCCATCGGGGCATTTCGAGCCGCACGGGGTGACCATCGCGGGTGGTCTTGAGGTAAGTGAAGGCAATCTGGTCGCCGTAGTCGTTGTACTGATCCAAAACACCGCCGCGATCGCACTGAAACACGGCGCTGCGATCGCCCCACTCCATCAGCCGCGTTAGCAGTTGGGCGTCGTGAATGCCTTCGGTGGCCTCTAGCCCATAGACGTGGTGCAGCATCGTGGTCAAGTCGCGGGCGTAGGAAGTGTCCACATAGCCCACCAGGGGGACGCGGCGGCGATCGCTGGCCTCTAACAGCGCGAGAATAGACTGCACGTAGGCAGTTTGGCTCTCCTGGTCAAAGGCTTCGGCAAAGGTGACTACCAGCGCCCCGTCGAAAAATACCAGGGTGCGCTCTGGGTCTTGGCAGGCGTTAATGTATTCCACCAGCCGCGCCACCTCCATTTGAAAGCGGCGAATGTTGACGCGGCGTTCTACAGGCTGGGCCGGGTTTGGCCCCAGATCGGAGGGGGTCATGAGGTCGACCCGCACATCTTTTTTGTAGGGACGGGTGGCGCTGTGGGGGTTCTCAAACCAGCCAATTTGCAGCAGCGCAATCGGAATAGAAATATCTTTGCCGGGGGAGATTTGGGAGCCATCGACCGCGAAGGTGGTGATGTCTTCCAGCACGGTCTGCACCCACTGAGCGCTCTGTTCGCGGTTCGTCCAGCGATCGCTCACTGGGCCAGATTCCGTAAAGAAGAACGGCAAGATGCCCTTTTCGGCGGCGATCGCCTCTAGGGGGCGGGCTCCTACTGGCCCGGATAGGTTGTCTAACTGAGCGAGCTGCCTGGTGTGGGGCAGGGCAGCAAACTCAATCCACGCTCGGCTGTAGGCGTGCATCAGCTCAAACTTAGCCCGACTGAAGGCGCTAAAGGCATCTCGCTTTTGGTCGAGCAGGGCTTTAATTTGGCTGGAACTCACTGGCATAACCCATCCATTGCTGAGAACACCTGTATTAACGGCTGATTCTAGCGGGTTTGCCGTGGCTTTGTCACGAAGGGCTCTTGAGTTGTCGCGATCGCTGACTACAAATACTTACCTGCAATTGATGTTAAGGTGCACTGACTTGTCTGCCACTTGCGATCAAGCAGGCGAGGATGGAGTACAGTGGAGTCAGCTTTTCCGGCTTCAAAGTTCAGTATTCTTCGCCATGTCTGGAGCAATGCTCCCTGGGCAGTCTAGAGATAGAGCAACTAACCGGAAAACACTATGGCCCTACAGCTTTATCTATTGGCATCGCTGACGGTTTTTCTTCTGGCCATTAGCTCATTTTTAGCCGACCCATCGAATCCTAAAAGCCGCCTCAGCAGCTGGGCTTTTCTTGGTTTGGCCGTGGTGCTTAGCCCTATCACTCTGCCCAACATGCTAATGAGGCGGATAGGCAAACCGCGCCCCTCCGCCTCTATGCGCGTGTCGTCTGCTAGAGCCTGAAAGGGTGCTTTCGCTTCAGGCCCCAGAGACAAACCCGGTGCTAATGGTGATGACCGTGATCATGGCTGTGGCCGTGATCGTGTCCGGGGAGATGGTGGTCGTGGCTGTGACCGTGGTGACTGTGCACCGCCGCCGCCTGAGAGGCCGCCAGAGCAGGATTGATCGCTAGAGCATCTTCCTCCAGCAGATCGGCGATGTGCTTATCGGCCCACGTGGCCGCCATGGCTAAGAAGTCGGGGCGATCGTTGACGCAGGGCATTTGCACATAGGTAACATCGGGGCGCTTGCGGCGCAGCCCTTCGATAATGTGCTCAACGTCCAGCAGGGTTTCGTGGTTTTCGGTGGCGAAGCCGATGGGCATGAACACGAGCGCAGTGGCCCCCAGATCAATTAAGTTACGGGCCGCTAGGTCAGCGTTGGGCTGAGTCCACTTGATCAGCGGGGTATCGTGGTTGAGCCAGCCTACTGAAATCAGCGGGTACTTGTAGATCAGGCGATCGCGCACCTTGTCGTAGAGCTTTTGGCTCTCGTCAATGCCGGAGGTAAAGCCCTTGGCCTCGTGGGGACAGCCGTGGTTCATCAACACGATGCCGGTTTGGGAGGGCAGGTGGGCCACAGCTAGGTGGTCTTTGATTTTCTCTTCGACCATAGTGGCCAGCAGGTCGATGTAGTCAGGCGCGTCAAAGAAAGAAGGGATGTAGCGCGTGCCCTTGACCCAGTGCTCGGTGCCGTCGGACAGCTTGACCAAGGCCTGGTTGACCTGTTCGATGGCAATGCCGCTGGTAAAGATAGAGTCAACTACCAGCAGGGGATAGATCAGCAGTTTGTCGTAGCCCTCGGCTTTGACCTGCTCTAGCACTTGATCGGGCAGAAAGGGCTTGCAGAAGTTAAAGGCTTTGAAAACCTTGATGCGATCGCCCCAGCGTTCTTGTAAGCTGGCCTCGATACCGGCCCGCTGGGCCTCAAAGATAGCGTTGTGGGGAGAGATAAAGTTGCCGTGCTGGTGGCTCCACTCGTGAAGGTCGAAGGCGGCTAGCACCTTGGCCAGCGGCGGATAAACCCAGGTAGGCACCGGGGCAAACTTCGCGGTTAGGAGGTTTAGCGCCTGCTCGTTGTAGTTGGCAAAGTCTTCATAGCTTTCGACTTCGCCGTAGCCCATCAGCAACACCGCTACCCGGCTATCGCCAGAGGATGAGGGGTGGGAGTGAGATGCAGACTTTTGAAGAACGTCAGGGGTTGCAACCATAGTGCCTATTCTGTCGAGGGGTCGTGTTCCACAGGCTAACATCCCCCCAGAGGGGATGACATTAATAAAACCAGTAGGTTGCCTATAGAAAACTCACCAAAAGCATGGGAATGACCGCTCTAGGCGAATTGTTCAACTGAGTTAAATTCAGTGGGCCTATGGAAGGGGACAGGTTACCGAGACAGAACGTTCTAAACGACGGCACATTCAGAATCGCGAATAGTGCCATCAGGCATGACGGTTTGGCAAAACTTAGCGCCAATTAGGTTGGCCTTGGTCAGGTTGGCCCCGGTCAAATTGGTGTAGCGCAGGTTGGTCCAGTAGAGGTTGGCGTGGGTTAAGTCGGCTTTAGTGAGGTTAGCGCCTTCTAAATTGGCATGGCTAAGGTCAGCGTGGTCAAAGCAACAGTCGCGCAGGTCGGCATTGATCAAAGTGGCGCGGTGGCAGTGAACCCTGCGCAGGTCAGCTTCGCGCAGTACGGCATTGGCCAACGAGGCACCGCGCAAATCAGCCTGGGCCAGGGTAATTTGATAGCCATCAATATGGGTCAGGTCAGCCTGGTATAGGTTGGCCCGCGTGAGGTTGGTGCGGCGCAGGTCAGCATTGGCCAGGTGAGCTGCTGCCATGTTTAACCCCTGCAAATTTAGCCCGTGCAAGTCGCGGGCACCAGCTTGATAGTAGCGATTGACCAGTTCTCTCAGGGTAGCTGGGGTCATTGCTGTGATGCCCTCAAAATGACATTGAAGAAGATTGCAAAAACAATGGGGGTGGCCGTTAAACCTACCCCCATTGTCGCGCTGCGATCGCACTAGCGCACCAAGCATTACAAGAATGCTACATTCTCCAGGCAAGCCTAGATGGCCCCAACACCTTTGCCGCGCTCATCGGACTCGGTAGTTACCTTACCCTTTTCTTCGTTTTGATTAATTTCGCGCAGTTCAGCCACACGCTGGGCCTTTTCGGCCTCTGCTTCTTCGCGCAGGTCCCCGGGCTCATTGATATACATTTCAGGTTCGATGGGGTAGTTATTGGCGAGGCCTTCTTTGTCTACGGTTTGACCACCGCTGGGGTCAATAGAACTGTGAGTCTCATCGCGGGTTTGCTTGAAGTTACCACCCTCACGTTCTTTGCGGGCAGCGGTTTCTGCTGGAATAATATGCGGATCGTAATTGTCGCTCTCGGCTCTAGGGTTAGACATTAAAACCTCCGGTGAGAATATAGTTAAGCGATTTAGGTGGGGTAAATTTCTCAGTTGCTTACCCATCGCTGATGCAACTTTAGAGCGATCCCTCCCCCACTTGTATCTACCAGGAGGCTGAGGCTACCGATATGACCTTTGAAGGAGGAACCCCGCCTTATTTTTTGATGGCGAAGGTAAAAAAACTGCTGGCGCTGGCAGAAAATAGCGAGGCTTGATTTCCACAAAAAAGGACGTCTAATGATACTAGAAGTGGCTATTTTAACGATTAAAGCGGGTGTCCAAGTCGAGTTTGAGAATGCTTTCCACAGGGCTTCTAACATCCTTTTCGATATGCCAGGCTATATTTCCTGCGAATTACAGCGCTGTATTGAAACCAAAAACCAGTATGTGCTGCTGGTGCGTTGGCAGACTTTAGAAGACCACACCCTAGGATTTCGGCGATCGCCAGAGTATCAAATCTGGCGATCGCTGCTGCACCATTTCTACGAGCCTTTTCCTACGGTTGAACACTATGAAACCGTATTGAGCGATGAAAATCTTCCCCGATCTTGACACCCCAAGGCTGTAGCTACGCCAGGCAACTGAAGCCGATGCCGATGCTATTTTTTCATTCCTTTAAAGCCATCCTAAAAGTGCTCCACATCGGGCAGAGTCACGGCCGCGATGCTGTGGGCCGCTTCGCCGCAGGTGCGGGGGGAGGGTAATAGCTTAGTGGGGTTGGCCAACATTTCAGGATCGAGGGCTTTTCGAACCCAGCCCATTGTCTCTAAGTCCGTGGGCGAAAACATGTCGGGCATGTAGCAACGCTTGTCGGCCCCAATGCCGTGTTCACCTGAGATGCTGCCACCTACGCGCACGCACAGCTTGAGAATGTCGCCGCCCAGTTCTTCTACCTGTTCGAGCTGGCCGGGGATAGCGTTGTTGTAGAGAATCAGCGGGTGTAGGTTGCCGTCGCCCGCGTGAAAAACGTTGGCTACTCGATAGCCGTGTTTGTCGCCCAAGGCCTCAATTTCTTTTAGCACGTAGGGCAACTGGGTGCGAGGGATGACGCCATCCTGTACGTAGTAGTCGGGGCTGAGCTTGCCCATGGCCGCAAAGGCGGCTTTGCGGCCCTTCCACAGTCGCAGGCGCTCCTCAGCATCGGTGGCGATGGTAATGGTGCGCGCCCCGTTTTGGCGGCAGAGGTCGGCAATGCGATCGCCCGTAGCCGTCACCTCCGCCGGCAAGCCATCGATCTCAATCAGCAAGATCGCTGCTGCATCGCGGGGATAGCAGTTGGTGGCCACCACATCTTCCACTGCGTTGAGGCTAAAGTTGTCCATCATCTCTAGGCCAGCCGGAATGATGCCTGCACTGGTAATGGCCGACACCGCCTCTCCGGCGGCCTCTACCGAGGTAAAGTCAGCCAGCAATACCTGGATTGACTGGGGCGCTTTGAGAATGCGTAGGGTAATTTCGGTGGCGATGCCCAAGGTGCCTTCAGAGCCCACGAAGAGCCCACACAGGTCGTAGCCAGGGGTTTCGGCTACCTCGCCGCCGAGGGTAACAATGTCGCCCGTGGGCAGCACCACCTTGAGACCCAGCACATGGTTAGTGGTCACCCCGTACTTAAGACAGTGCACCCCGCCCGAGTTTTCGGCCACGTTGCCCCCCACTGAGCACACCGACTGGCTAGAGGGGTCAGGGGCGTAATAAAAGCCTGCCCCGCTCACCGCTTGAGTCACCCAGTTGTTGATCACCCCCGGCTGCACTACTACGCGCTGGTTGTCCAGATCTACGGAGAGAATTTGGTTCATGGTGGCGGTGACGATCAGCACCGAGTTTTCGATGGGCAATGCTCCGCCTGAGAGCCCGGTGCCCGCCCCCCGCGCCACAAAAGGCACCTGAAAGCGATCGCAGATTTTAACCGCCGCCGCCACCTGCGCTGTGGTTTTGGGCAGCACGACCACGGCGGGTCGTTGGCGATAGCTCGTCAGTCCGTCGCATTCGTAGACCAAAATTTCTTCTTTGCGGCGCACCACGCGATCGCTTCCAAGCGCGGCGCTAAAGGCGTCAATAATCGGTGCCCAGTCAATGCGCGATCGCTCCGCTACGGTCATGGTTCACACTGCTCAAGTTGTCTGTGATCCTAACCTGAACTGCCGTTGCTAAGCAGCGCGATCGTTCTCAGTTAAGGTAAAGTCCTATCAACTAGCGATGCGATCGGTGGAACTTGTCCTCGATTGGACTGCCGGTTGTCGGACAGTTGCTCGCCCTTAAGCTTCGGGTTCCTCGGCTATCCTCCGGCGAATCATATTCTCGCCTTGAAGCATCCGCTTGGCCGCATCCAGCAGCATTTCCTCTAGGTAGGGCTTAGTAAAGTAACCCTTAGCTCCTAGATCAACCGCCATCTGCCGGTGGCGATCGGCCCCTCGGGAGGTCAGCATAGCAGTGGGAATCTGGCTTAGCGCATCATCTTTCTGCATCCGCGAGAGCAGTTCTAGACCATCCATGCGGGGCATTTCGATGTCGCAGAAGACCAGGTCGCAGGGTAGGCCAGAGCGCAGTTTCTCCCAGGCTTCCTGGCCATCGCGGGCCTGTTCGACCCGGTAGCCGATCTTGTTGAAACTCATCGACAGCAGTTCGCGCACCGTAATCGAGTCGTCTACAATCAGCACCGTCGGGTCGGTTTGGGCGACGGTCTCGACCGGTTCTTCGTCCACCGTCTGCGTCCACAGCGAGGTTGAAGCATCGCGTCGCAGGCGACCGCTGGCCAGATCGATCAGCTCCAGCACGTCGGCAATGGGCATGACGCGCCCATCACCTAACACCGTGGCACCAGCAATGCCGATGGGTTTGGGCACCGGCCCTTCGAGCTGTTTGATCACAATCTCCTGCTCGCCAATGACCTGGTCAACTTGGAGAGCGATAAAGGTGCTGGCGCTGCGCAACACCACCATAGAGACCACATCTTCATCCTGAGGGCCACCGTAGACTCGGCCCCGACCCAGACTGCGGTTAAAGCGCAGCAGATCGCTGAGGGGACGGAAGGGCAGCAGCGTGTCGCGCCAGAGAATGCAGGCGTGGCCCTGGGCATCGGTTTGAATGCGCTCCTTGGGCACGTCGAACATGTCCTCAACCCCATCCATTGGGAAGGCGATGCGGGCCTGGTTGTTGACGCAGCTCAGGGCCTTAGTAATGCTCAGGGTAAGCGGCAGGCGAATGGTAAAGCTGGTGCCTTTGCCCACTTCAGACTCGATGGTGATCGACCCGCGAATGTCAGATAGGGCGGTACGCACCACGTCCATGCCCACGCCTCGCCCGGAGAAGTCATCGGCCTGATCGCGGGTGCTAAAGCCCGGCAAGAACAGCAGATCGTAGACCTCGATCTCGGTCATGGTTTGGGCTTCGGCGGGGGTAATTAGCCCCTGCTTGAGGGCCTTGGCCTTAACCACCGCTGGGTTAATGCCGCCGCCGTTGTCGGCAATGTAGATGACGGTTTGGTTGCCCTGATAAAAGGCCCGCACAGTAATGGTACCTTCTCGGCCCTTGCCGGTGGCTAGGCGCTCTTCGGGCGACTCAATGCCGTGGGTAATGGCATTGTTGACCAGGTGGGTCATGGGGTCGTAGAGGCGCTCTAGAATCATTTTGTCGATCAGGGTGTCGCGCCCTTCGACTACTAGCTGGGCCTCTTTGCCGCACTTGAGCGAAATATCGCGCACGGCGCGGGGCAGGCGATCGGCGGTTTGACCGAAGGGCACCATGCGCGCCTTGTTGAGGCCCTCTTGCAGCTGAGTGGTCACCTGGCGAAACTGGCGGGCAATCTGGTCGGTCGAGTCAATGGTGAACTCAATGTCCGACGAGGCCTCCCGCACTCGGACAATCAGCTCGATCATCTCCTGGGAAAGGGTGTGGAAGCCGGTGAAGCGATCCATCTCCAGGGCGTCGAAGGTGGCCCCGGTGGCGTGGCTATTGCCGCCCCGATCCGAGGAGGAAACCCCCAGGGCAAAGGCTTGACGGTTGGCAATCAGCGAGCTTTCCAGCAGCGATCGCTCATACAAATCGCGCATGCGCTGCCCCACATCGTTGAGCTGTGAGACCTGGTGCAGCAGGTTGTCGAGAAACTGCCGCAGGCGTTCCTGGTCTTGCTCTAGGGAGTTGCGGTTGACCACCAGCTCCCCCACCAGGTTGCTGAGGGTGTCGAGGTGACCCACCGAAACGCGCATGGTTTGGTCGGTGGTGTTGGTCGCTCGGCGGGGCGATCGCCTCGCTGCCTGCATCGACGCGGTCCGCCGACTCCCTAGGCTAGGAGCTGACCCACCGAGCTGATCGGCTTCTTCCAACAGCTTCTCAAGATCGTCAAATTCGTCATCGCCGCTGTCAAAGCTGGCGCTGGTAGGTGGTAGCTCGTTGTCTGTCTGCCCCAAAGCCGCTGTATTGACAATGGGGGAATCTTCCCCGAGCAGGGCTTCTAAATCATCAAAGCTGTCGTCACCCCCACCGTCGTCATCAAAGCTTTGGCTAGTGGATGTAGGGGTAGTCTCGGCGTAGCCGTTGCCATTGTAGGTATCTCCCCCAAACATCTCGAAAGCATCATCGGGTAGCCTCAGGTCGTCGCTCAGAGAGCTGTCTGAGCCAGGAAACAGGTCTGCCTCAAGCACGGGTTCATCGAGCAGGCTTTCTAAATCGGCAAAGCTTGCTTCCTCTGTCGATGTCTCGTGCCAGCCTTCCTCAATCTCAAAAGCAGCGGCGGTCAGCTCGGCTCCATCGCCATCATCGATGGGAATGTCAAAACTGGCGTCGGCCTCGGTTGCAGCCAGCCCAGCCTCTTCGGTAGCTTCCCCAGGGGCGTCATCAAAGGCGAGGTCAAAAGCACTGTTGGTGAGGTTCAACTCTCCAAATGGGTCATCTAGGAAGGCATCGGCTTCCCCGAAAAGACTCGCAGTCTCTTGCGCCGCTGCGTCTGCACTAGGGGCTTGGTTGTCTGTAGTGAGCAGGTACGACGATCCACCGCTAAACAGCCCATTGTGATCAGAGCTAGAGCCGTCACTGCTTGAGCTATCTAAGTCAAGCTCTAGGTGCAGCTCAGGCATGGTGTGGGCATCGTCATCGTCGATGAAATCGTCATCGTCGAGCGAATCAAAGAAGCTATCGACCTCATTGCTGTTGGCCCTGGCCGCACCTGCTTCAGCAGATTCGCCCATATCAAAGAAATCATCCAGAGGTAGGTCGGCCACTTCCCCTGCCAAAAAGCTGGCTCCATCATCGAGAAAATCTGCCAGGGGGTCTACGGCAGTTTCTGATGCGGCCGCAGTCTCTGGTGCTGCATCTTCGGTGAGCAATTCGGTCAAAGAATTGACAGAGCCTCGGCTTAAATTGGGCTCGCTCTCCGTAGCAGGCGCGACTTCTGCACCTGCGTCGAGGTCGTATCCAAACAAACTGGCCATGTCATCAAGGGCGGGGCTTTCTGCGGTGTCCGGGTTGCCAGCGGCTGCTTCGGTCGCAAACAAATCGGCAAACTCAGCGTTGTCGCTATCGGCGGTAGCGTCATCGTCTAGGTCTAAATCCTCTAGGGAGACCTCTGACAAATCTTCTTCCCAAATGTCAGTCAGACTGTCGGGGGCACCCTCAAATAGGTCGGCTAGACTGTTGAGTTCTGCTTCTCCTACCTCTGGCCCCATGCTGCCAGCCGTTTCCTGGGGCATAACGGGTTCGACGGGCAGCGGTGTGTCAAACTGGCCAAAGACCGACTCTAAAACGGTTTCGGTCACATTGTCGCTGCTGTCTAGGGTCAGGTCTTCGAGCCAGTTTTCGGTGTTAGCGAGGGCCAGATCGTTGGTGTTAACGTCTTCTGCAGCCGCAAACAAATCGGCTAGGTCAGACCCATCAGCATTGTCGTTAAGCGCTTCGGCCAGCAAGGCATCAAGGGTGAAGTCCTCGCTACCCAACTCGGGTTCAGTCTGAACGGGGAGCAGGTCTTGTAGTGCCCTAGAGGCAGCTACTTGGTCAAGGCCTCCGGCTAGCACCTGGTCTTGGGCCTGCTTGAGGTCTTTGATCACCACTGGCGCCAGGGTACGGTAGGTCTGGCCAGGATTGGCGATCGCCCGCTCAACTACCTGGGTCAGACTACACCACTGAGCCAGCTCAAACTGTTCGCCTACGCTATGCATGCGCTGGCAGAGCCGACTGAGTGCCTGGCGAGACGTGCTATTGTCGGGCTGCTTGAAGGTGGCCAGCATATCTCGCAACAGTGCCGGGACATCGCTGCGAAACACAAGCTGGAGAGCGCTGGTCTCGGGATGAGGGGCGGCTGCTATCACGGTGGGGCGCGGCGGCGCGGCGGCTGGGACTGCCGCTGGGGCTGCGGCTATCAACGAGTCAATGTGAGCTTCAGCCTTCACAAAAATGGGCTCCAAAGGAGCCATGATTTCTTGGGCTTGGTCGTTGGTTAGGCCAAAGGGGCTTTGCAGCTGCTCTAGCTGCTCTTGCAGCCCATCGAAAATTTGCAGCAGCATGGTTTCCAGGTCGCGATCTGGGCGCATCGGCGACTCTTTCATGACCTTAAAGAAGTCTTCCATGCGGTGGCTGGTGCGCTGAATGCTGTTTAGCCCCAGCATGGCCGCCCCGCCTTTCACCGAGTGGGCCGCCCGAAACACCTCGTTCATCATCTCCGAGTCGTTGAGGGTATCCGCCAGGTTCAACAAACCCTGCTCAATGGTGTTGAGATGATCCTTGGCTTCTTCGATGAAGTACCCCAAGATGCGTTTTTGATCTTCAGGCGACATGTCAATTCCCCTTTGAATGCTTTTCGATCGCGTCCGGCTTGCTCCCGTTGACTAACTGCACCTAGCTGTCTGATTTATTCACTTTAAAGCGCTCCACCGAAGTCAGCAGATCGCGGGCCACCCCCACCAGGTTTTGCAGCGAACCCGATACCCGTTGGGCCTCCTGGGAGGTTTCCTGGGCGGTAAGCTCTACTGATTGCATCACCTGGGCCACGGCGCGGGAGGTCTCGGTCTGCTCCACAGTGTCGGCGGTAATCGATCGCACCAGCACGTCAATCCGGTTTGACACTTGAATGATGTCTTCGAGCGATCGCTTCGCCTGCTCTGCCAAGCGAGTGCCCTCAATCACCTGCTGGGTGCCCTCTTCCATCGCGGTCATTACCCCTCCCGTCTCACTTTGAATTTGCAGCACGATCTGCTCAATCTCTTTAGATGCCTTAGCGGCCCGGTCGGCTAGCTGCCGTACTTCGTCAGCCACAATGGCAAAGCCTCGGCCCGCTTCCCCAGCCCGCGCGGCCTCAATACTGGCGTTTAGCGCCAGCAAGTTGGTGCGGGAGGCAATCTGCGAAATCAACGCCACAATCTTCGAAATCTCCTGAGAAGACTCCGCCAGTCGCTTCACCTTGCGGGTGGTCTCCGCCACGGTTTCGCGAATCTCCAAAATGCCCGCCACGGTGCGCTCCACCGACTCGCCCCCCTTCAGGGCGGTAGACGATGCGGTGCGCGCCACTTCCTCCGCCTCACGAGCACTTTCGGCCACCCGCTGAATCGAGTCAGTCATCACCTGCACCGAGTTCAGCGTCACCGCTAGCTCCTCGGCCTGGCGCAGGGCGTCTGCCGAGAGACTGCGGGCAAAAATCTCGTTTTCCGTAGACCCCTTGCTCACCTGGCGAGCGGCCACACTCACCTGTTCCACAATCTCCCGCAGGTTTTGAATGGTCAGGTTAAAGGAGTCGGCCACAGCGCCGAGCACGTCAGCAGTCACCTCCGCCTGCACGGTCAAGTCGCCCCGAGCCGCCCCTTCCACATCGTCTAGCAGACGAATCACCTGGCGCTGGAGATCTTCTTTGGCCTGCTCTTGCTCCTGGGCTTTGCGCTGGGCTTCGCTGGTAGTGGTTAAAATCACCCGCGACATTTTGTTAAAGCTGCTGGCCAGATGACCAAACTCGTCTTCGGTAAACACCGTGGCTCGGGCCGACAGGTTGCCGCTGATCACGGTATCAAACTGCTGCTGTAGGTCATCGACACTGCGGCCTACCTGGCGGTGGGCCAAACGCCCAACCACTAAGGCTGAGCCAAACCCGGCTACGCCGCCCGCCAAGGCCATCGCTGCATGCACAGCCTTAGGCATCGATCGCCCTGGTTGTGTAGTCGATGCGGCAAAATTAATGACGCCCACCGCTAGGGCCGAGGCCACGCCAGCCGCAATGGCAACGATCAGCTCTTTGGTGGGCAGCGGGGCATTGTCTAAAAAGCCCAGCCAGTCTTGCTCAGTGGAGACCGCTTCCACGTCATGGCTATCGGCTTGGGTAAACACAGGCAGGCGATCGCTGGCACCCGCAATGCTAAAAATATCGTCGTCGCTGATCACCGCCTGATCGTTCATGTCGCTGAGGTCAAAAGCGGAAGTGCCCCCGGAAAAGCCACTGTCGTCAGTTGAAGTCAGCCCTGAGGTGCCGACCGAGGGCGTTGTAAACCCAGCAGAACTGTCTGATAGCTCAAAATCAGGTAGGTTGCCTAAGTCGTCAAAGTCGCTAAATTCATCCAAAAAGTCAACGTTGCTGCTGGGCTGAGTGCTGTCGTCTAAATCGGGCATGTATCCATTGTCGGCAAAGGCGTTGTAGTCGCGATCGGAGCTATCGCCAGCGGTGTCGAAATCGTCGGTCAGGAGATCGGGTTCAGGGGCAAACACCGTCATGTCGTCGCCACCGTCATCGGCGGGGGGCCAGCCCTGGTCAAACCCGTGGGAGGCCAGATCCATGTCACTGTAGAGGTCACCCCTGCGGGCCTCGGCGGCATCGCTAAAGGGGTCGTCGGCATTGCCCACCTCAAGGGAATCAAAGGAGGCATCATCATCAAAGGTGATGTCGTCTAGGCCCTCTTGGCCCTCAGCCCAGCCGCTGCCGCTGGCAGAGTCAGCGCCAAAGCTAAGTCCGACCCTATCATCAGGGTCGGTGGCAAAGGAGGCATCGGTGGCAAAGGGGTCAGCCGCAAAGGGGTCGGCTAAGGAGGTGTCGCTAAACCCACCGTTGGCGATCGAACCGGGCATGTCGTCATCCAGGCTAAAGTCGCCGAGGTCGAGATGGCTATCTGACAGCCTAGGGGGGCTGGTGGCACCAACACCGCTCTCTAAACCCATCGATATTGAAGCACCATCATCAAAGAAGGTATCGCCAGCATCGGTTTCGTAGTCTATGGCCGTACCGGAGGATGCCTCTGCGGCAAACTGATTGGCATAGTCGAGACCGTTGCTGGCATAGTCAACGTATTCTGGCTCTGAGGTGAGATCGAGCACGGCACTATATTGGGCGGCGGCGACATCGTATCGCTGTAGGCCGTAGCAGTAGATGTGGCCTCGCAGCAGCAATACGCTGGGGTCTTCGGGGTAATCGTCGGCCAGCTGATCGATAACTGCCGCAGCCTCCGAGTAGTTGCCCTGTACGTAGGCTCGTTCTGCTTTTTGATAGGCTTGAGAGTAATCGATGCCTGAAGCCATGGTCTTCTCCTGCCGGTGCAAATGTCCTAAGGGGTAAGGATGGGGCTGAGCCTAGGTGGCCCAGCGAGCTGAACGAATAACAGCAACGTGGTCAAGCAGCCTGAGAGTTTTGTTTTCCTCAGCGTCAATGACCCACTCACCGCGCAAAAATGGAGCCATTGTGTCAGGGCTATTGTCTGACACCCGGGTTTTGTCAGGGTTGAGCCAGCGGGTGCCCACAATTCGGTTGACGGCCAAGCCTAGCATAGTTCCCTGATCTTCAATGGCGATGACCGAAATCTCGGGGCGATCGGTGTTGAGCACCGATGCATACCCGAGAAATTGACCTAGATCAGCTACCCATACCACTCGCCCCTGCTCGTTAAGGGTACCCAGCAGCAGGTGCGACACGTTGGGTATGGGGGTGATGCGATCGGGGGGCTGCTCAATAATGCGACGAATGCCGGTCGCAGGCAGCGCAAACTCATCTTCGGGGGTGACAAAGAAGCGCAAAAATAGCTCGCCATCGGGCGTTTCCAGCTCTTGCAGCTCTGGATCTTGATCTTGCCCGGTCTGGGTGAGAAAGTCTGGATTGCCTACCATAATCTTGTTGTTACGTTATCCTCTGTTGCGTCACGCTTGAGTCTTATCCCCTGAGCAGCTGTTTGACCGTACCAACCAGTTCGGTGGGTTGAAACGGCTTGGCAATGTAAGCGTCTGCCCCCTGCTTCATACCCCAGTAGCGATCGAATTCTTCACCCTTAGAGGAGCACATCACCACCGGCAAATTTTGGGTCGAGGGATCGGCTTTGATGCGGCGGCAGAGCTCATACCCGTTCATGCGAGGCATGACAATGTCGAGCACAACCATGTCTGGGCGGTGGCTCTGAATTTGCTCAAGGGCTTCCATGCCATCGCTGGCTACGGTAACGCTGAGGCCGATACCCCGTAGTAGCTCGGTAATCATTTCCCGCTGAGGGACACTGTCTTCTACCACCAAAACTGTACTCATAGGTTGATTCAAAAAGGTCAGCTCAATGGCCAGACGTAAACCGTCAGTGACGCTGTGTGACTATTGCTGATCAAAGCTTAAGACACGACTGACCGCGCTTAAAAGCAGCCCCTAAGGACTCCAAGCCTGTGACTCTAACGTACCCTCAAACGCAGGCTATGCTTTCGGTTTAGATAAATTAATCATCCGGGTTGTTTAGATTATGGCGAATCTTATCGGATTTGATCCAAAAACCCTGATTAGGCAAAGGAATGTTACTGGTGCATAGGGGCTTTGCTAAAGTCAAGATCGAATTCGTCTTCGATGGCTTCGGCTAGCAGGGTGTCGGGGCGAGGGCGGTTGAGATCGCCAGGGCCAGCGTACTTTTCGACTAGTGCTAGCAGTTCGCCAGAGCCAAAGGGTTTAGTCAGGTAGTCGGTTGCCCCAACCATTCTGGCTTTAACTCGATCTAAAAAGCCGTCTTTGCCGGTGAGCATGACGATGGGGGTTTGGCGGAAGGCACTGGAGTGTCTCAGCATGGCGCATAGCTCGTACCCATCGAGCTCGGGCATGGTGATGTCGCAAAGAATCAGGTTGGGCTGTAGCTGAAACAGCAAGCCCAGGGCTTTGAGGGGGTTGCCAATAGAGGTGGCTTCGTAGCCTTGCCCAGCGAGAATGCGCTCTACGGCCTGGCGAACGGTAGCGCTGTCGTCAACACAGACAATTCGAGGTAAGCGATCGGGCCCAGGCCGTTGGTTGATGGGGGCCGGATCTGCCCCCGTAGGGCCGTAGACCAGGCTAATTTGTCCCTGTTGCAGGGCGGGGACTAGGCTGCGGGCGACGCTGAGCAGGTCGCGACTAAGGTAGCGGGCAATGCGGCGAATGGAAGTTTTGCCGTCCATCCAGGTAACCATGCGCCTGTAGACCTGGTTGGACACGCTGGCCTGAAAGGCTTCGGGGGCCAGCAGAACGGGGCACTGGTCGGGCGATTGCAGGTGGGGGTGGAGCTGGTGCCAGGTTTGAATTTGCTGGGTGATGCCTGCGACTAGGTCGCTGATGATGTGGGTCATCAGCTGGGGGCTCAGCGCTGAGCTGAGCTGGAACACAAAGGCCCCGTGGTGGAGGCTCAGCAGGTCAAAGAGGGTTTCGTGCACCATGTGGCTCAGAATGGTGCGGCCCTGATCGGGGGTGATTAAGTGCTGTTCGAGCAGTGCCCACAGGGTGCCGTACTCAAGGGAATTAAAGGCGGCGATCGCGGCGGTAGTGCTGGGGTCTGGCAGCGACTGGTCGATGCCGTAGCGGTGTAAATGGTCGCGCAGGCGATCGAGCTTGTTGTCGGTGGTGCCGGCGTAAACGAGCTGCCCGTTAGCTAAAAACACAATCCAGGAGCGCGAATCAGTCGCCGTCAGCCCACCGTCGAAGGATTGATTGGGGGATTGGTTACTAGTGCTGCCGTAGCTTTCTAGGTACAGTTCGCCGGTGCGCTGCCCCAGCTCGATGAGCTGCAGGATGCTGCGAATATCGATTTCTGACAAATAACCCTGCATGAGGCAACCCAAGATGGGAACAGCACCTGATTAGCCAGGCCAGGAAGGTCGGGGGCTGAGTTCAGCATGCCCTAACTAGAAACCCAAACGTACCCTTCGATTTCTGGGTGTAACGATTGCCTTGCTAGAGGGCTGCGCTGCTGTGCTGAAGTGTTTAGCTTAGGGGCAATCGTTACGCCCAGCAGGAATGAGTTGGGAAGCAGCCCTCTCCGGGTTGTTCTCAGTATACGGCGCTTCGTCAGAGATACTGCGCGATCAGGTCATGGCTCTCTGCTCGGTGGGAAGTATTTTTGGGAACCTTAAAGATGTGCTGCCTAACGGGCCATGCTGATAGGCTGCGATCGCTTGCTCAACACGCCGAGTTTACCGAGCGAAAAGTTAGCTAGGATTCCCATTAGCTTTGGCAGCAGCGGTAGTAACCCCTAGAGGGGTAAAGTTTCTCCAGCCGTCAGTCGAGGGCTGAGGCGGTTCATCGTAGTTAAGTTGTCGCTGCTATGGTGCGATCGCGATTTTTCTAGCTACAGGGCCTTAAACTTTACCCTGACTCAAAGGGTTTGCGATAGGGTTTAGGGGTAAGCCAAATTACAACTAGGATAGACGGTAGCTTTGGTGATAAGTAGGATAACTGAAGCTTGAGGCTCTGAGCTAACCTAGAGCTAAATATATAAGGTGTGCCAGGACACACTTAAGCAGCCGCTAAATCGTTTACCTAAACAGGTAGCCTTGTTCCACCTCGCTCTCAACCCACGGAGCAAGGTTCTTAAAAGTACTGCGTCAGATTTATTCCCTTAACATTAACGTTCTAAGCCACGAGGACCACCAGCGTGCTGTACCTAGCAGAAGTCCAGAAAAAGACCGGGTTTATTGGCAGCGGCAAGCCTGAGTTTAAGCTGCTTGCCTGTCAGCGCAGCGAGAACAGCTGGAGCGCTGTGACCGGGGACGAGACCCTAGTGGCCCCCGACGATGCCTCCTACAACGCTGGTGCCCTGGTGATGGTGGAGGTCAGCAATAATCGCCAAATCCAGCGTCATTATGAAGCGGGGCGATCGCTGACCAGCATTCTGCAAAATTTCTCTAACCTGAGCAAAAAGTCTAAGACCCAGGAAGAAGAAATTGAGCAGTGGAAGCAGTCGCTTACCTTCCAAAGTCAAGAACTCAACCGCCGTGAGCTGGAGCTAGAGACCCGCCAGGAGCAGGTCGAGCAGGCCGAAGCCGATCTTGAACAGCTAGATGCCCAGCGGCAAGAGCTAGATCGGCTGCGCCAAAACCTTGAGCAACAGCAGGAAGAACTCACCCGAAAAAATCAAGACCTCGAAGGGGCTTGGGCCCACCTCAATGGCGAAATGCGCCGCCTAGAAGAGCAGCGGGCCGAAGGGAGTGCAGCCGCTGGCCTTGACCCAGACCAAGTAGCCAACCTGCAAGGTGCCCTCAACCGGCTTACCGAAGCCGTGATGCCTGTTGAAGCCCTGCGGGATCCGCTCACCCATGCCACCGATGGTCTGAACTACCATCAGGGACTGCTAGGCGACTATCGACAAGCGCTCGAAGGCCAACGCCAGGGCTTAGAGCAGCGCCAGCAGGAGTTAGACCAGCAGTCTAGCCAGCTCAATCAGCGCTGGGCCGACTGGCGTCAGGCTGAGACCGCGCTGATGGCCAAACGCGAAGAGCTAAAGCTGCGTCAGCAGATGGTTAAAACCCAGCAGGAGCAGATTCAGACGCTGACGGATACCCTGCAAGCCCAGGCCAACCTGCACCAAAAAATTTATGACCTGCTCAACACCACCGACAAGGTGCGGTTGAGCAAAAAGGTCGATGTAGCGGCTTTGGAGGCGATGGATTTAGACCACCTCCAGACCATGGTGGGCGATCTGGAAAAAGATCTGGAAAAGATGTCTCGCTTTGTTTCTGACCAAGAAGAGGAGCTGACTCTAGAGCAGCAGGCCATTGATGAGATCAAGCTCAAGGTTGAGCAGGCCAGTGAGTTTGAGCGCCTGCAGCTAGAAACTGAGATCGAAGAGGAGCAGGATCGCTACCAAATGCTCAACGAAACTCTGGTAGGCCAGCGGCGCAATCTGCTAGAGCGTGAGGAAGTGCTGAGTCAGCACCAGGCGGTGCTGCGGCGGCGTCAGGGCCTAACGGTAGAAGAAACGCCGGTCAGCGCTGTCGATCTAGAGCCTTTGCTCAACACCATTGACATTCAGCGCCAGCACACGACCGATACAATTCAGGCTTTAGAGGCTGAGGTCAAGAAGCTCCAGGATGGCATTAGCCAGCTCAAGAAGGAGATTGAAACTGCTGAGGCGGCCCTGGCCACCCATCGCGCCGAGGTCGAGACCTTTGAGGCAGATTTGCGGCGGCAGCAGCAGGATCTAGCGGGCTTGACCGGCAAACTAGCGGTCTGCGAAGAACTGCTCAACCCGGCGCAGGAAAGTGTCAACGGGCTGAGGCAGTCTTTAGAGAATCTGACTGGGGCCGTTACTAAGCTTCAGGAAGTCAACGATTACCAGCTACAGGCGATCGCAGAGCTACGCCAAGCCGTAGTCAGCGTTGGCACCCCTCAGGTAGCTGCTTCCTAAGGTTCGCCTCAAAAACAGAGGTTTCAAGTGCTAGAGTCGGCTAATAGACATCTAGAGGCATAACCGCGCATGATTTGGGTCAACGAACAGATTGATCCGTCGGGGATCATTTACTCGTGCATTGCCTGTAGCGACGAAGCCCAGGCCCAGGCCTGTTATCAGTCATTTCTGGACAATCTGTCCGAGGATCAACGAGCCGCTGGCTGGGTTGCCCAAATGCGCATCGTTGAGTCGTGGGACGAGGTGCCTGTTAACGCACTAAAGCTCAGCTATTAAAATCTTGAATAGCTGAAGGTGCTCATAGCCAGGCAAGAGACAGAGGCTAGTGACTAGATTGCCGCCAGCGCCAGCGCTGATCGAGCAGCGTGCGGCTCAGCACTCGCACCGGATCTTGAGATTCACCAGAAAATAGGGCAAAGTCTATGGGGCCCCAGGTTTGCTCTGCCTCTTCTGCCAAGGCCAGTAAACAGGGGTCGTCGAGGGCAATGCGATGGTCAAACCGCAGGGTGAGTAGAGGTAAGCCCCCGTGCCCAGCGCCATTAATGACTCCCCAGTCGTACTGGTCTAACAGCGCCTGGAGCGATGCGTTGGCGGCGTGGCGAAACTGCTCAAGTTGCTGTTGCTTCTGTCTAAGTTCTTGCAGGAGTTGGTGATTGGTCAACATCGTGCCCCTCCACTGGCAGCAGTGATATAAACACCCTTACTTGAGTGTAAGGGGCGCTTTAGCGTCTAGAGTTGAAGACTTTCTATTGCTCTTTCCCACCATTCCCCTGATAGCCCTATGCCCAGTATGGATTACATCAAACTTGACCAGTTTTTGAAGCAAATGCAGGCGGTCTCTACGGGGGGACAGGCCAAGCTGATGATTCAAGATGGCGAGGTGAGCGTCAACGGTGAGGTCGAAACTCGGCGGGGGCGTAAGCTGGTAACCGGCGATCGCGTCTCTCTAGGCGGGCAAACCTGGGTCGTCGATTTGGCAGCTCTGGCTTAGACTGGCCTAAAGCTAATCACGCTGCCAACTTAGCCGGGCTTCGACAAGGGTTGTCGAGCAAAGTTTATCGATCTGTTAAGCAATCTCGAACCTCACTGGGGGAATGCTGATCTAGCCTCAAGGCTATAGAAGATTGAGACCAGTACAGAACCTTATTACTGAGATTTTTAGTGCTATGGGGTTAAGCGATATTTTAAGTGACAAAACTGTGAAGGCTCAGGTGGTGGCTGCCTGTGCATCCCTCATCGATGGCCAGGTGGCGTCTAAGGGGGGCTTTGGGGGTATGGCCCTCAAAACCACCTACGGAGTCGTCAAGGGGATGAACTCAGGCTATATTCCTGGAGCCGTTGAGCGCATCTTGCCCGAGGTGGTCACCTCCTTAGAGCCCCTGTGGGCTGAGGGCGAGCAGGCGGGCGATCCGGTCGCCTATCTGACTCAGAACCAGGTGCGAGCTGCCGATGCCATTTTGGGGGTGACCGATCGCCGCATTGCCAAGACCGATAATGGGCTGGTGCGATCGTCGTATACCAAGCTGCGCCAGTCGGTGAAAGGCGACGTGGAGAGTGCTGTACCGGGGCTAGCTGAGATTTTTGGTCGCCATAGCGTGGTTGCCTCCTAGGCACTGGAAGACAGGCTGGTTAGCCAATGGTTTGGTAGAGCTGATCCCAATAGGGTTCAGCGAACTTAACTAGCCAGTCTTTAATGTGATAGGTGGCCCGGCAGTCGTCTTCGTTGTAGCGCAGGATGGCATCTAAGTAGGTGCGATCGCCGGTTTCGGCCCAGGCGTTATACCAACAGATCGACTGGGCTCCGTTGGCTCCCTCGTCGCGCCAGTCAAAGCCCATCCAGCGGGCAATGTGCTTGAGGGCATAGCTCTCGATGGGCAGAGTGACGCCATCGGTAATGCACTTATGGATATCAAAGAAGCGATCGAGCAGCGCCTCAATGCGGCGGTGGGGCGTGCCGTAGAGCTGCCCCAACTTGCGTACCGCCTGGGCCTCGTAGGGGCAGAAGTGGTAGATTGGCGCATAGGGGTAGGTATGCACCAAGTCGAGAAAATCGTTCCAGGCGCGGCGCTCCTGATGTTGATTTTCGGCCAGCAGGGCGTGGAAGTCAGTCTTACCAGTGTGGTGGTTAACCACCAGTACCCCGTGGAGATAGATCAGGTTCTGGTCGGGGGCGGCCTCAATATCAAAGTACAGCTCGACTTCGCCCTCAGGTAAATCCTCAGGCCATAGCGGGAACCCATGGGGGGCATGGGGGGCGCTGCGCGGAATAGCGCGGTTGTCGATCAGGGCCTGCGCCTGATGAACGAGCTTTTCGGCCACTTGTTCACCAAAGCCGGGCAGGGGCGCTAGATGGGCAGGACTGGCCTGGGCTAGGGCGGCAACGGTGGTGAGGTGGTGCTGCTTGAGAAACTCGTAGCGGGCCGGGGTCACCCCCGGCAGCAGCGACAGGTGACGGGTGGCTCTGGCCTCGGTGTAGCAATGGTTAAACCAGTGGCAGAGATCGCAGCGGCTGTGGGAAATAAATAGCTCAGGCGTAACTGTACTGCGCAGTTCTCTGAGGCAGTCGCTGAGCACCATTTGCAGCTTCGGTACCAGCCGCGCCAAGTCAATGTGGTAAGTTTGCCCGCCCCGCAGGAACAGGCAGCTGGTGTCAGGCCACACCCCCTGCACCCGCGAGAGCACGTAGGCATGGTAGGCCGCGACCACCTGATAGTCGAGCTTCGGCTTTTTGCCCAGCTTGATATCTATGGGTATGTAGATCCAATCGCCCCAGCACGACCAGCCGGGCCGCTTGACTAGCAGGTCGGGCTGGCTCACCAACTGCACCCTATCTGCCGCCGAGGGGGCGGCTAGCACCCCCTGGCGAATGGTCTCAACCCCTTTAGCCATCAAATCTAGGGTGGCTTTGGCTCCGGCGGCCCAGTCCCCCGATGGAAACTCGGGCCGGTAGAGGGGATAGTAATCTTCGAGCACTCGCTCACGGTGGGTGAGGCTATCTTGGCGCAGCTTAAGCAGGTAGTCAGAGGGGGTGGCTTGCTGGGTGCGATCGCCATACAAATCTAAAAAGGCCCGCCGACTACAGCGCTGGTAGTGAAACAGCACGTCGTCGGTGAGCCATTGAATTAGCGGTTTAGGCGTTGTCGTCTCAGCGGGAAAGCTCAGGGGGCTTGGCTGACCACCCACTGAACTTGAACGCGGTGGCAGGGGGTGACTAGCAGACAAAGCGAGTTGTTGGGCAGGTGCTAGAGAACAAAGAAAAAGGCTGCTGTAGAGAATGCACCGGAGTCTTGGCAGAGCCGCCTAGGGTACAGACGGGCATGGCTACAAGAGAGTACTGCGACAGCCATTGCTGGGTATCGTCGCTCCACTGCTGCTGCCAATCATTTCCCATATCCGACTACTGTAGCGGGATCATTCCCATGATTACTTATTCTAAGCATGTTATACCCTACAGCGGCTTCCGGGGAACCGGGGCGGCGTTTGGGGCGCTGAGGGATGTGATGAGGCCGCCCCAGGGTTGGGCTGGGTGTTATAGGGTTAATGAAGACTCATTCCTACATAAACGAATCCTCTAACCGTGATTGACTCCTCTGCCGCCGCTGTGCTCGATCGCCTCGCTCTCCACCGCCAGCAGTTTTCGGCCCTGAGGGGTAAGCAGTACTTTAACTATGGCGGGCAGGGGCCGATGGCCCAGGCTACCCTAGACGCTATTTTTCAGGCCCACCACCGCATGCAAGAGATGGGGCCGTTTTCGGGGGCAACGAACCAGTGGGTGATGGCGGAGGCGGCCCAGACCCGCGCGGCGATCGCCGCTGAACTGGGCACCACCGCCGACACTATCACCCTCACCGAAGACGTTACCGTCGGCTGCAACATTCCCCTGTGGGGCATCGCCTGGAACGTTGGGGATCACATGCTGCTGTCAGACTGCGAGCACCCCGGCGTGATCGCCGCTGTGCAGGAAATTTGCCGTCGCTTTGGCGTCACCTACAGCCTTTGCCCCCTACTTGACACCGTGAACGGCGGTGACCCAGCCGCCGTCGTGGCTGAGCACTTGGAACCCAATACCCGGCTGCTGGTGATCAGCCACATTTTGTGGAACACCGGCCAGGTATTACCTTTGGAGCGCATTGTTGGAGTCTGCCGCGATCGCTCCAGCCCCGTCCTAGTACTGGTGGATGCTGCCCAATCCGTCGGTTCTCTGCCGCTGGATTTACCCGCACTGGGGGTCGATTTTTACGCCTTTACCGGCCACAAGTGGTGGTGTGGCCCCGCCGGGCTAGGCGGGCTCTACGTGCGCCCTGAGGCAATGGCGCAGATTGCCCCCACCTTTATTGGCTGGCGCGGCATCACCACCGATACTGCTGCCAACCCCACCGGCTGGAAGCCCAACGGGGAGCGCTACGAAGTGGCGACCTCAAACTATCCGCTGCTGGCGGGGCTGCGGCGGGCGATCGCCCACCAGGCCGAGTGGGGCACTGCGGCCCAGCGTTACCAGCGCCTGGTAGAACTCAGCCAGCGGCTGTGGTCGCAGCTACAAGAGCTGCCCTACCTTCGCCCAGTGCGGCAGACCCCGCCCGATTCCGGCCTAGTTTCCTTTTGGATTTTAGAGAATGGCGAACCTTCCCCAACCTGGCACAAGCGACTGGTGGATGAGCTAGAGCGCCAGAATGTCTTTCTCCGCACCCTGCAAGCCCCCAACTGCGTCCGCGCCTGTACCCACTACCTCACGCTGGAGTCAGAAATAGATAGCTTGGTCGCTGCGATCGGGAGCGTCCTCTCAGACCTGGCATAAACCTAAAGACCCACCGGCAACCCGCTAAACTAGAAGTCCGTGAGTCCTATTGTGTCCAGACTGCATGATTGCCCCAGGTGCCGCTGACTTTCTCGATGAATACGATGTGGTCGTTGTTGGTGGCGGCCACTCGGGCTGTGAGGCGGCCCTAGCCTCGGCGCGCCTGGGCTGTCGCACTTTGATGATTACCCTCAACCTCGATAAAATTGCCTGGCAGCCCTGCAATCCCGCCGTGGGCGGCCCGGCCAAATCGCAGCTCACCCATGAAGTCGATGCTTTAGGGGGCGAAATTGGCAAAATGGCCGATCGCACCTACCTGCAAAAGCGCGTGCTCAACAGCTCTCGCGGCCCCGCCGTCTGGGCCTTGCGGGCCCAGACCGACAAGCGCGAATATGCCAACGTGATGAAAACCATCGTCGAGAACCAGGAGAACCTGGTGATTCGCGAGGGCATGGTGACAGATCTGGTGCTCGGCCCCAACGACGAGGTGGTGGGGGTCGAAACCTACTTTGGGGTGGCCTTCAAATGTAAGGCCGTCATTCTCACTACCGGCACCTTTTTGGGCGGCACCATCTGGATTGGCGACAAATCGATGGCGGCGGGTCGGGCTGGAGAGTTTGCCGCCACAGGACTGACGGACACCCTCAACCGTCTCGGGTTTGAAACGGGGCGGCTCAAAACCGGCACTCCGGCGCGGGTCGATCGCCGCTCGATCAATTTCGATGTGCTCGAACCCCAGCCCGGCGATGATGACATCCGCTGGTTTAGCTTTGACCCTGAGGCTTGGGTTGAGCGCGAGCAAATGCCCTGCCACCTCACCCGCACCACCGCCGCCACCCACCGGCTGATTCAAGAAAACCTGCACCTGTCGCCGATCTACGGCGGCTGGGTCGATTCGAAAGGGCCCCGCTACTGCCCCAGCATCGAAGACAAAATCGTGCGCTTTGCCGACAAAGAGAGCCACCAAATTTTTCTAGAGCCCGAGGGCCGCGATATTCCTGAAATCTATGTGCAGGGCTTTTCGACCGGCCTGCCCGAGAGTCTGCAACTGGCCATGCTGCGGACGCTGCCAGGGCTAGAGCACTGCGCTATGCTGCGCCCCGCCTACGCTGTGGAGTACGACTACCTGCCCGCCACCCAGTGCTACCCCACCATGATGACCAAGCGGGTCGAGGGGCTATTCTGCGCGGGCCAGGTGAATGGCACCACTGGCTACGAAGAGGCCGCTGCTCAGGGCTTTGTGGCTGGGCTCAATGCCGCACGGCTGGTGCGCGGTCAAGAGCTGCTGGTGTTCTCCCGCGAGCAGAGCTACATTGGCACGCTGCTCGATGACCTGTGCACCAAGGACCTGCGAGAACCCTACCGCATGCTGACCTCGCGCTCAGAATATCGGCTGCTGCTGCGTTCTGATAATGCCGACCAGCGCCTGACCCCCCTGGGCCGAGAAATCGGGCTGATTGACGATCGCCGCTGGGAAATTTTCACCCGCAAGTACGACAACATTGCCGCCGAAAAAGAGCGCCTGCGCGAAACCCGAGTTAAAGAGCATGACGAGCTGGGCCAGCGAATTGCGGCGGATACTGACCAGCGCATCAAAGGTTCGATTACCCTGGCCGACCTGCTGCGCCGTCCGGGGCTGCACTACGGTGACCTAGACCGCTATGGCCTCGGCAATCCATCCCTGATTCGCGAAGAAAAAGAGGGGGCCGAGATCGACATCAAGTACGCGGGCTACATTCAGCGGCAGCAAAATCAGATCGACCAGGTGGCCAAGAGCACCAATCGCAAGCTGCCTGAAACCCTGGACTACACGGCGATCGATACCCTTTCAAAAGAAGCTCGCGAAAAGCTGAACCAGGTCAAACCGCTGACCATTGGCCAGGCCTCCCGTATTGGCGGCGTCAACCCTGCTGATGTCAACGCCCTGCTGGTGTACCTGGAGATTCGATCGCGGCGCGGCCAGGCGACCCCAGCGGCAATTCGTTAGAATCAAGCCGATTCACTCTAGCTGATTTTCTCTGGGGGCAAACCATGGCTAAGCCAATTCTGATTACCGGGGCCTCTAGCGGGATTGGTTATGAACTGGCGAAGGTATGTGCCGCCCGTCGTCACGACCTGGTGCTGATTGCCCGTCGAGAAGAACCCCTGCTAGCGCTTAAGGATGAGCTACAGCAGGCCCACGGTGTGCAGGTGCTCACCTACCGGGGCGACCTCACCGATGCCAATACCCGCCACCAGTTCTATGACTGGACTCAATTTAAGGGCATTACGCCCTACGCTGTGGTCAACAACGCCGGGTTTGGTGATTTGACCGCCTTTGCCGAGGCCGACTGGGAAAAGCAGAACGCTATGTTGCAGCTCAACATTGTGGCGCTGACTCACCTGACCCGGCTATATCTGCCCGCTATGATTGCCCAGGGCCAGGGCCGCATTCTCAATGTGGCTTCCCTAGCGGCTTTTTTGCCTGGGCCCTACCTGGCTGTCTACTATGCCACTAAGGCCTATGTGCTGTCGTTTACCGAGGCGATCGCCTCTGAGCTCAAAGGGACAGGGGTGACGGCTACCACCCTTTGCCCTGGCCCCACCCAGTCTGAGTTTCAGGAGCGGGCCGATGCCAAAAATGCCAAGCTGTTTCAGGTGAGCATGCCGACTGCCGCTGAGGTGGCGGCCTATGGCTATGGGGCGATGGAAAAGGGGCAGCGCATCGCCGTCCACGGCACTAAAAATAAGTTGCTGTCCTTTAGCACTCGTCTGCTGTCCCGCAGCAGCCTGGCTGACATTACTAAGAACCTGCAAAAACCGGCTTAGGTGACCGAGTGAGCGATGTCGTTGCCCTACAGACGCGCTTAAGTCAGCATTTGCAGCAGGTGGTGGGCGATCGCAGCCCCTACTTTGCCTCTGCCAACCACTTTTTTGTGCAGCAATACATCCAGCAAGAGTTCTCCCGCTGGGGCCAGTTCACAGGCCATACCTTCGAGCATCGAGGTCAACAGCACACCAACTGGGTCTTGAACCTGCGGGGGCTCGATTCCCATCGTCCGCCTATTTTAGTGGGGGCTCACTACGACTCAGTGCCCGGTTCCCCCGGAGCCGATGACAACGCCACCGGGGTTGCAGTGCTGCTGGAGCTAGCCCGCGCCTGGGCCGAGCAGCCAGGTAAGTCTCCGCTGCGCCTAGTGGCCTTTGACCTAGAAGAATTAGGCTTTGTGGGTAGCCGCCACTATGCCGCCGCCCTGCATCAGCGTGCTGAACCCTTGGGGCTTATGCTCTCCCTTGAAATGCTGGGCTACTGCTGCCACCGGCCCCACTCCCAAAACTATCCGCCCGGTTTAGAGCGCATTTACCCCAACCAGGGCAACTACATCGCCCAGATCGGCCCCTGGCAGAGCATACCCACCATGGTGAGGCTGTGGCAGGGATTTCGGGCCGCTGGGTTGCGTAGCCAGTGGCTACCCGTTGTGAACCAGGGAAAGGCGGTGCCTGACACTCGCCGCAGCGACCATGTTCCCTTTTGGGATTTGGGCTACCCGGCTATTCTGGTTACGGATACCGCATACTTGCGCAACCCTCACTACCACCAGCTTACCGATACCCTAGACACGCTAGATCTAGAGTTTCTCACCCAGGTGTGCCAGGGGCTAATCTACGGTCTGCGCCGTCTGTAGCTGCTGATAGTCGAACTCGGCTTTGATGACCATGGCTGGGTCGACCCAGGCCCCATCATATTTGAGGCCCCAGTGTAGGTGTGGGCCAGTGGTGCTGCCGGTCATGCCCACGCGACCGATGCGCTGGCCCGAGGTCACCGTTTGCCCCTGACGAATCTCGATGCCGCCGTCGCGATCGACCAATACCCGGCCGCCTTCTTTTTCGATCACAATGCTGCCCTGCATGTGGCAGTAAATGTGGGTCCACGAGCCAGATTGAATAATGATGGCGGTGCCGCAGGCGGTGTGAGCGTGCACCTCAATTACTTTGCCATCCCACCAACTGCGGATATAGCTGCCCATGGGGGCAGCTAGGTCTAGGCCGTAGTGGAAGCGGTTGCCTCCCATCGGGTGTTGGCGGTAGCCAAAGGGTGATGTATAACGCGAAAAATTTTCTAAGGGAAACGATGCGCCCATCCAAGGGTTGACCGGTGCCGCCTCGGCTGCCGCTTGATCTTCGGCAACGACCTGGGGAGTCGATTGAGTGAGTTCTGTCATAATGCCAACGCCTACGCTGAGCACAACAATCCAGCTCAGGGCTTGCGCCCCGCCACGGTGACCATTCATATTTGCAACAAATGAGTAGCTAGAATATGTAGCAGTACAATTGTATTGTTGATGGTAGTCCAATTGTACTGATTTGCCAAGGATTTCTGCTCAATTCGAGATCGGCCTGGGGATAGAGGCGAGGAACTCTCAAGTTTTGCCTGGTTCGAGAGTTAGGGGTTCACTCCCTGGTGGTTCTAGCACTTCTATGGTGCCGGTTTCGCCATTTACCCGTACCCACTGGCCGCTGTGCAGGCGCTGGGTGGCGTTGGTCACATCCATCACGGCGGGGATGCCGTACTCGCGGGCGATGATCGCCCCGTGGGAGAGACGACCGCCCACTTCGGCAATCAGCCCCTGGGCGCGGGCTAGCAGCGGTGCCCAACCGGCATCGGTATAGGGCACCACCAGAATGAAGGGGCCTTCGATAGCGGTTGCAGACTCAAGCTGGGTGATGACCAGGATGGGGCCAGCAACAGTACCTGCACTGGCACCGATGCCAGTGAGCTTTTGCTGCACGGTAGCCGTCGGCATCAGGGGAAGCTGACGGCTGGGGGGATCGTTGCCAAACACTAGGTAGGGCACGACAGGCATCTTCTTGTCTCGCTCGTACTGGGCTTTGCGATCGCTAATCCGCTCCTGCACACCTCTCCAGTCGGTTATTCCAGCCCCCACCAGCTCTTGAATTTCCTCCAGGGTGAGGAAGAAAATGTCGTCCCGCTCGCGCAAATGCCCTTGGGTTTGCCACTGGGTGGCCAGGGCTAGAATGCTCCACCGTAGCTCGGCCAGCAGCCGGTTGTAGAGGGTATTCACCTGCCCCTTGAGATCGAGGCGACGCTGCACGGCGGTGGCTTTGCCCTGGGGTGAGGCGGCAGTTTTAGGGGGTGGCGGCTGCTGCACAAACTGGGCGAGCAGCTCGCGCACTGGGCCAGGGCTTTCTTGCCAGGTGGCCACGGCAATGTCGGTGCCCACGGGGCTGAGGTAGCCATATTGCTCAATAAACTGCCCCATGGCCTTGAGCAACGATTCGCCGTCGGTGCTCTCGGCTAGGGCCGTCATCAGCGACGAGCTGTCGGTAATGCGAACTAGCTCGGGTTTAGAGAGCGTCTGGCGAATGTCTTGGGCGATCGCCCGCAACGCCTCCAGAGCTGCAATCTCGGCATTTTGCATGGGGTTGAGGCTTTCTTCCGGCACCTTGAACAGGGCACGGCGCAGGGCAAAGCTAAGCGGGCCAAGGATGTTGTAGTAGGTGACCTGCTTCAGCAGATCGAGAATCGTGTCTACTCGGTCGAGCAATGCTTGGGGCGTGAGGGCATCCCTGGGGGTCTCGGCTAAGGCTTGCAGGGCGGGGGCAAAGCGATCGCGGTTCTCTTGGGCAAACTGCCGCTCCAGCTTGAGTTCGCGGCGCAGCAGACGCACCAGACCGGGCACATTTCGCAGGGTCGAGCCGAGGGGCGGGCGGTTAAACTTAGCCCCCCGCGTCAAAAACTCTAGGCTTTCAGCGGGCAGGCCCATGCGGCGGAAGATATCCCCCAGCAGGGTAGCGTTGAAGTAGGCGTGGGCGTGGTGCAGCGTAGCGGTGGCTTCAAAGTCGAGCCCACGGGCGCGATTGCCCAGCACCACCGTAAAAATCTCACCCCACACGCCGCAGGTCAAGGGCCGATTGATCGACCAAGTCAGCGGACGAATGGTGCCGGGAATCACCTCGGCTGCAATCTTGCGCGTCCACAGCGGTTGCAGCGTGGTGATCGGGCGACTCTGCAACAGCCACAGCGTTTCGCCGTCAAAGCTCCACTCAATGTCTTGGGGCACGCCCTGGTAGCGGCTCTCCAGGTGGCGGGCGAGGTAGGCCACCTGCTGAAGCAACCGCGAGGGGGTTTGGCCCTGGCCCTCAACCGTCAGCGTCAGCGCGTCGGAGAGCTGCCAATCGGCCTCGGCGATCGCCGCCAGGGGGGGCACATCGTCGGGCTGCACCAGCACTCGATACTGTTCGGGTGTCACCTGGCCCCCCACCACCTGGTCGGCCCCACCGGGCAGCGCTTCGATCACCACCGCATCACCGCAGCGGGCAATGGGGTCGCGGCTAAAGGCCACCCCCGAAAACTGCCCCTGCACCTGCTGCTGCACAATCACCGCCAGCCCCTGCTCAGGCAACCCCTTGCTCTGTCGATACTCCTTTGCTGCGGGTGCATTGTAGGACGAAAACACCCGCACGATCGCCGCCGCCAGCGCCTCTTGGCTGGTGATATTTAAGAATGATTGATACACTCCCGCCGCCGAGGCTGTGCCCGTGTCTTCATCCTGGGCCGAGGAGCGGACGGCGAGGGGCTGGGTGGAGGAAGGTTCTGCGATCGCCAGCAGCGCAGTCGGGTCATCTCCGGCGGGCAGCACATAGCCGCGCGGCACCGGGTAGCCCCAGGCCGTCAGCTGGCCCAGGGTGGCTGCTTTGTGGCCAAACTTAGTGGGGTCAAGGGCGCGATCGAGGGCAACAATGGCGCGATCGCCGCGAAAAAACCGAAACATGGTGCGAGACTCCAAGCGTCCTTCATCGTCAGGCAAATCGAGATCGTCGGGCAGCTTTTGATAGATCCAGGCGATCAGCCCGCTCAGGCAGGTCATCGCCAGCACCAGTGCGCCGTCCGAGTGGCGCAGGGCCGTAATCAGCGGCAGCAACACCAGCGACAGCAGCCGACCCTGTCGCCGCTCGCGAAAAATGGTAAACCCCAGCCCGCTGAGCATAAACGTCAGCAGTGCCGTCGGCCAGTCATACACCGCAATGCCCCACACCACGTTGGTGGTGCCCGCTCCCTTGGCAAACCAGTAGCGGCCCATCACCAGCCCAATCAGAGCAATAATTTCCCACACCGGGTCTGCCGGAAAGTAGTACCGCGCCAGCAGCACGACCCCAACCCCTTTGGCCGCCTCCAGTAAGACCGCCACAATGCCCGCTACTTTACCCCCGTGATAAAAAGCAGCCGACACGCCAACATTGCCTGTGCCTACTCGCCGCAGCCGTTTCCCCGAGATCAGTCGAGTCGACCACCCCGTCAGGGGCAACCCACCCACCACCGGAGACAGTACGAAAATTAAAAAGGCACCCCAAACCTGGGTAAGGGTCATGGCCATTGTCGTTAGGGGTTAGATGACATCAGCAAAGGGTCAGGGGATTGAACTACCCTTTAAACCTTACATCGGGAACCTTCAACCCACTGTATCCCTTAGCTATTGCAGCGGCGCAATCCTATTCGTAGGGTCTAACGTCGTACTGGATGTAGGGCTGCGGCTGGGCAGGCGGTGGCAGGGGCTGTTTTTCGTAATAAAAATAGGGATTAGGCGGCATCCGCACCGGATACATCATCGGCTGGGGAGGCGGCTGATAGGTGCGCCGCTGAAGATGCATGAGCCACAGAGCAATAACTGCAAAGGCCGTGCCACCCCCCAGCACCAGCAGCATAAACAGCCCCAAAATGCCCCACAGCAGCATGGTTTGAGTCTCGTTGTTGCGCGGTATTGACTCGATCAAGCGCACCTGCTGGGAGGTCATCTCCTCTACCGCTGTCTGGTAGGTATCGAGTTGCTCCCGCACGGCTTGCGTTTCGGCCTGCTGGCGTTCGAGCTGGGCCTTGAGGTCATCCGCCAGATTCTCCTGGGCGCGCAGCTCGTCTTGTAAGCTGCTCACCAGATCTTGCTGTCGGTTTAGGTCGCGCTCAAAGCGGTCTTGCTGTAGCTCTTGGCCAGCGGTGGGCGGCGACGGCACCGGCACAGTCTGAATATTGAGACTTTCTGCACTGGGGGGTGGCGGCGGTAGCGATGGCGTTGTTCCCGTGCCGGTTTTGACCAGCAGCGTCAAAATAAACAGCGCCCCACCGGCAGCGCAACAGGTGATTAAGATAGGTTTTTCCCTCGTCAATCCCTGCAAGATCTCATTCCCCTGTAGTGGTGGTGTTAGTTAGGATTTCCAGGAACTTTCAGGAGCAATCTTGAAGACGATAGAACTCAGCCTAAGGGTAGCGCAGCGATAGGTTTCCTGAGAACGGCCTAGCGACCGATCTACGGTGGGAATCATCAGACATCCTGGAATCTAGGGCCTGCTGCATCTCATTAGCGGTAAACAAAATGCAGAAAAAAACCGTGATTTCTAGGATCTATATATCAGATCATTATACATCGGCCCAGAATTGGCACAACAAAAACCGGGTTTCTGCCCTGGGTAGCCAACAAAAGCTGGCTATTCTCGCATAAACCCGGCTGGGTGACGATGATTTCTAGTTCTAAAGGCAGTTTAGTTGAACGAGCACTCTACGGTAATTTTCAAGTTGCTCTCTGCGGTGCCTTTGGTAACATAAGGAACGCCTGCCTCTCCGCCGACCTTAAGGCCAAACTCTAGGGTGACTTTTTCGACATTGGCGGTGGCCATGTCTTTGAAGGCATTCATGGTGTAGCTGGTGTAGGTGCGAATGGTGCCTTCAATGGCCTTAAAACTCTGGGCAGCGTGAACCTGGGCTGCTGGGGCAGTCATGCTGAAACCCTTGGCGGTGCGGGTGGTTTCAGCGTAGGGGGCTGGAGCCGAGTCAGGGGCAACCACGTCGTCGGTGGCCTCCATGTAGATCTCGGTGCCATCCTCTAGGCGGATGGGAACCAGTTGAGTCATAGTGCACACTCCGATGGTTAAGATGCGTATCCAAGCGCTAGCATTCCCAAATCGGTGCAGTTCTCACCAATTCGACCTTAGGGCCTGTGCCGATAGGTTTTCCGTACCGCAACCGATCCCCAAACCCTTTAGTTTTTGTTTATAAGAAAAGAGGGAGTCTCAGGCCGAGAGGGTGACGATGGCAGATTTGGCAGCGGACGCTTACACCAGCAGCGGTGAGTTTTTATACCCGGCTGAGGACGCTCAGCAGATTTTGAGTATTGCGATCGCCCGTCAGACCGAGTCAGGCGAACTCTCCCGCGTCCAGTTACTAGAAATCGCCGACGAACTGGGCATCTCTGCCGACACGATCGCCGCCGCCGAGCGCGAGTGGGACGTAAAAAAGTACGAACTTGCTGACCAAAAACTGTTCGATAGCCAGCGCCAGCAGCGGTTTCACCATGGGCTGACTCAGTTTTTGATCACCGCTGGCTTTGTGTTGGTGTTTCAACTCGTAACCGGTGGTTGGCTCTGGAATTGGCTGATTTATCTAATCCTTGGCCCTTGGGCGTTGCAGGTTAGCTGGAATGCCTGGCGCATCTACCGCCCCAATGAGTATGGCTACCGCAAAGAGTTTCAGAATTGGCGGCGCAAGCAGCAGATGAAGCGGGTTGTTGGCGGTGCTATGCGGCGACTGCTGGGGCCTTCGTAAGGATTTAGTGGCGGTGGATTGCCTGCGTAATGGCATCCTACAAGTGAGTATGGGTCGTCTCTGCGATGGCGGGTTGAACTCGCGATTCCCTCGCGGTGACAACCTTTGAATTTACCCAGTCAAACCATTTCTTTAGCCCTTCACCAGTCTTCGCTGAAACCGAAATGATCGTGCAGTGGGGGTTCATCTGCCGCACGTTGGCGGCGATCTGCTCGATGTTCACGTCTAGGTAAGGAGCCAAGTCTACCTTAGTGATCAGCAGACAGTCGGCCTCTTGAAACATGATCGGGTACTTCAACGGTTTGTCTTCGCCCTCGGTGATGCTCAGCAGGGCGACTTTAGCGTGTTCGCCCACCTCAAACTCGGCGGGGCACACCAGGTTGCCCACGTTTTCGACCAGCACCAGATCGAGGGCGTCGAGGTCGTACTGATGCTCTAGGGTATGGATCCCACCCGCCACCATTTTGGCGTCGAGGTGGCACGATCGCCCCGTGTTAATCGCCACCACCGGCACCCCGTACTGGCGCAGGCGATCGGCATCGAGCTCAGTGGTCATGTCACCTTCGATCACGGCGATCGCCAGATCCCCGTGCAGCCCCTCTAGGGTGCGCTCCAGCAGCGCGGTCTTCCCCGCCCCAGGGCTGCTCATGATATTCATGCAGGTGATGCCCCAGCGGTCAAAGTGGGCGCGGTTGTGGTCGGCCCCGGTCTGGTTGACGTGAAGCAGATCAATTCCTAAAGCAGCATCGAAAGTTTGGTGCATGGGAGGAGGAGGATTGGGATTTTGGATTGTCCAGTTCCCCTCCCGGGAGGGGAAGGGGTGGGTCTGCGAGAATGCTGGATGAGGTTCGGTCTTCTAGCCGAGACTTTGGGCGGTGCATTGCTTCGCGAATGCACCCTACGGGTGGGCGATCGCCTCCGCATACTCTACCCGATCGATCTTCAGCTCACGCCCTGAGCGAATATCACCCATGGGCGACTGGCAGGTAGGGCAGGCGTATTGCAGGCCGATTTCAGGCCGGTACTCGCTCTGGCAGTCGTGACAGAAAGCAATCAGCGGCGTTTCATTAATCACCAGCTCGGCCCCATCGAGAAACGTGCCCTTGGTCTGCACCTCAAAGGCAAACTGTAGGCCCACTGGCTCCACGCAGGTAAATTTGCCCACGGTCAGGTGAACCTTCTCGATCGCGGGTTGCCCAGGCTGCGCCTCCCACCAGTCGCGCACGGTGAGAATCAGCGCCTTAGTCATGTCGGTCTCATGCATGGTGGGATCCTACTGCCACGGCTCATCCACATTCATGTTGGCTTCTTCGTGGATATAGCTAGGCTTCTCACGGCGGGGGAGCTGCCCCGACTTGACCAGGTGAGCCATGGTGTCGCAGATCACGCGGGTGGCCATCAGCGAGGTCATGTCGCTGACATCATAGGGGGGCGACACCTCCACTACCTCGATGCCGCAGACGGTGGTTTCTTGCACGATGCGCTTGAGCAGGTAGAGGGCTTCGCGGGGCAGCAGCCCGCCGGGCTCGGGCCAGCCGGTGCCGGGTACAAAGCCCGCGTCGATGCAGTCGATGTCGAAGCTAATCCACACGCAGTCGGTGCCGTCGGTGGCGCGGGCGATCGCAAAGTCGGCAGCGGCATCCAGCCCCATCTCGGTGATGTCGGTAACGGTGAGAATGTTGGTGGCCCGCTCGCGGCACACCTTCACCCCCTGGCGGGGCACCTGCCAGCCGCCGATGCCCAGCTGCACCAGGTTTTTGGCTGGGGCGTTGGCCATATTGGTGGCGTGGAACCAGGGGCAGGTGTGCATGCGCTCATCCAGGTCGGTCTCCTGGGTGTCAACGTGGCGATCGAAGTGGATGATCCCCACTTTTTTGTCTCCTAGGTGGCGGCAGATGCCCCGCACCGTAGGGAAGCCGATGGAGTGGTCGCCGCCCAGCAAAATCGGGAACGCCCCCGAGGCAAACACGTGAGCAACGCCCTTAGAAATTTGGTCGAAGGACTTTTCGTTGTTGGCGGGGATAGTAAACACATCGCCCACATCGCAGAGGGTGATGCTCTCGCGCAGGTCAATCCCCATCTCAAAGTTGTAGGGGGTGTAGAGGGCCGAGATGCGGCGAATGCCCTGGGGGCCAAAGCGGGTGCCGGGGCGGTAGGTGGTGCCCGAGTCGTGGGGAATGCCGACGATCGCCACATCAAACTCCCCGACCCGGCGCACATCCTCTATATAGGGTGCCTTCAAGAAGGTGTTGATGCCCGCATAGTGGGGTAGCTCGCCGCGAGAAAAGGTGGGAATGGTGCGATCGCGAATGCTCGTCGCCGCCTCCAGACCATACTCTAGCCCCTGGGAGACCTCTTGCTGCCAGCCAGTTAGGGGTAGGCGAGCTTCCATTTCTAAGGCACGCTGGGCCTCGCTTGAAGCACCATTGGGGGTTTGAAACACGGGATCGTTGGCGGGGTCGGTAGTCATCGAAAAGCCTCACAGGGTTAAATTGAGCACTAGACTAAACGCGATTCCCAGGCCAGGTACAGCAAAGCCCAGGAAAACCTGAGAAGTTGAACAATTCAACTTCTAGAATCCTCCCGGGCTTTTGTCCCGCCGTGTAGTTGGCCATCACCAACCTGCCTCTCTCGGACCAGGCGTTTGGCCCACTAGCCAAACCGGAACCCTAGAGGCATAAATTTTTTCATGCAGATACTCTAAGCCCAGAACCTACTGGGGTCAAGGCTAAAGCGTCACCGCATCCTGAGTGGTATCAGAGGGGGTAACGGATCGATCTTTAGGCCGAAACAGGTGGGTGTGGTCAGGGTTATAGAGGCGCGACCTGACCTTTTGCCCCCGCAATGCCGGACTAACAATGTACAGTGTGGTGCGAATTAGGTCTTTTTCGCGGGTAGTTTTTGCCATTTCGAATAGGGGCACGACTAAAAGCTGCTCATCGGGCCAGCCAATGCGAAAGCAGATCGCCACCGGGGTATCTGGCTCGTAGTGCTTCAAGAGTTGGGCTTGGGATTCTTCCACATGGCGGGCGCTCAAGTAAAGACACAAGCTGGTCTTATGGGCTGCTAAGCAAGCTAAATCTTCTGCTTCCGGTACCTGGGTACGCCCGCTAATGCGGGTGAGAATGATCGACTGCACCAGCCCCGGAATCGTCAGTTCGGCATTGAGCTTTGCCGCTGCCGCCTGGTAAGCGCTAATGCCCGGCACCACCTCAAAGGGCACCTCTGCTTCCGCCAGCGCCTGAATTTGCTCGTGAATGGCGCTGTAGAGGCTGGGATCGCCCGATTGCAGTCGAATGACCGATTTTCCGGCTTGCACTCGCTCTATCATCAGCGGCAAAATACTTTCCAGGGTCATAGTGGCGGTGCCGATGCGCTCGGCATCGGGGCGTGTCCACTCTAAAATTTGCTGGGGCACGAGGGAGTTGGCGTAGAGAATCACATCCGCCTGGCTGAGCAGCCGCTGGGCCTTGACGGTCAACAGCTCTGGGTCGCCCGGCCCCGCCCCAACGATATACACCCCCGGCGCTAGGGCCTCCCTCGCAGCGGGGGCATCGGCGGGAAAATCTTGAATTCTAGAGGAGGTCACGGGGCTAGTCATAGGGCAAACGTCAACAATTCACACAGCCACTGGATCATAGCCACTTTGTTTCAAGTAACTGTGAACTCTAGGTATTTCACCGGAATTTAGCGATCGCCCTAGGAGATTGGAACGGTAGATGCACCCTGATTCAGACCCCTGAGGATAGCTAACTCAGGGGTCTTTTTGTATAGGGGCCTGGGCTATTTCTCTGCCCAACTACACCAGGGATGACCCGCTTCAGCCGTTCACAGCAATAGTCCGGGTTTGCGCTAATCTGTGACAGATGCATCGCACGCAACACTAGATAGCTGGGTTCAGCAGTACGCACCTATGGCTGAGGCAGGACAGGGAGAACAATTGTTCGGAGGCCACTACCGGGTGCTGCGGCAGCTCAGTCGGGGCAGCTTTGGTGATACCTATTTAGCCGAAGACACCCACCGATTTCAAGAACTTTGCGTTCTCAAAGAATTTAATCCCCAGGTGCCGGGCAAGCTGGCTTTGGATAAAGCCCAAACCCTGTTTGAGCGCGAGGCCAGCATTCTCTATCAGATCAACCATCCCCAAGTGCCTCGGTTTCGTGAGCTGCTGCGGGATCAGGGACGGCTGTTTTTGGTGCAAGACTACGTCGAAGGCCCGACCTACCGGGAGCTGCTCGATCGCCGCCGCGCCGTCGGCGAGAGCTTTAGCGAAGCGGAGGGGGTGCAGTTTTTGATGCAAACGCTGCCGCTGCTGCAATACCTGCACAGCATTGGCATCGTGCATCGCGATATTTCGCCCGACAACTTGATTC
>JANPIO010000236.1:0-3385 GCA_031425055.1 Phormidium sp. VAR_61_metabat_6 | reverse complement strand
CGGTAGGCGATCGCAACGGTAAAGCTCTCTCCGGCGCTCGTGGGCTTTTTGAGCCGCACCACCAGCTGCTCGCCGTCGTAGTCAAAGTCCTGCTTGGCACTGCCCACCTTCACCGAGGCGATCTGCTGATTCACCGCATCTAGCGTCAGGCTAACAACGCCGTCGCGCACGGGGTTAATGCGAATTTTGCAGGTGCCTTCGCAGACCTTTTGCTCTAGGTCGAGGCTCAGATCGAGCGCAATGTGTTCGACCTGGCCAGGGCGATCGGGGTTGTAGTGGGGTTTGGCCCCCGGCATTTCAAACGACTTGTGGCCGTTCTCGTCGTCCTGCAAGGTTTCGATCTGAAATGTGCGGTGGGCAGTGGACATGGGAAAGTGAACCTTTTGGTGACGTTAAAGCTTCAGGGCCTGGGTGCGATGCTGCCGCGCCGCACACACCTAGGCCAAACAGTCTACCCTGACTGGCATAAAGCCATCCTACTCCGAATCGCCTTAAACGTAGTCAGGCTGACATTGCTTAAGGAATGGCCACCGCTTAACTCACAAAACCCTGCTTCGAAACCGGTATTGGGTAAGGGGCATTGCAGTGCAATGTCCCTACCACCGAGTTAGTCAGCCGTTCGGTGCAGAAGACAGCTCTGCCCAAAGTAGGATTTATGTCATCAACCGCCATCACCGCTGACAAAGTTTCCTACTATCAAAGAGCGAGACTTTAAATTGGGAACCTCGACCTAAGCAGCGCTGTAGGTTGTGTTTTAGCAATAGCCCAACGCGCCATCGGGATTGGCTTTAGGGTGTCAGAGTGCTCCACACAGCGCCCTGCGATCGCCCCCGTTACAGTACTGTTTAGACCCTACAATTATGCCTACCTTAAACCCCCAACAAGAAAAAACGCTGACGGCCTTCATCACTGCCCTGGGTCAGCAAGACAACGCATTACCAGAGGGACTGCAAAAACAGCTTCACGCCATCGGTCAAAATCTAGAAGCTCGAATTTTGGAACTGCCTGCGATCGCCGCCAGCCTGCCGCACTTAAACCGAGCCTACCAAACGGCTCTGTCTGATACCCAGGCCGACGCACCGGCTGCCACCTTTGCTTCTAGCACCAGCCAATCTAATAGCGACAAACAGTTCGATCGCGCCGTTGACATTCTCACCGCTGACGACCCGGTTCAAGCAGCTCGGCGCAGCAAAGCCTCGCTGGGGCAAATTGCCTCAAATCCGCTAAAGCGGCTCTTTGGCAGAGGCTAAATCTGTTGACACGCTACCCCACGATTGCCTGTCCCTAGCGATAGACTCAGAGCATCGATAGGTAACGCCCATGGCTCACCTCACCGCTCGCCGCCCCCAAAACGTAGATGGAGACATCTACGTCGATAGCTCCTGCATTGACTGCGACACCTGCCGCTGGATGGCCCCCGAGGTTTTTAATCGCGAGGCTGGACAGTCGGCGGTGGTTCATCAACCCGAGACGGCGGCAGAACGGCTAGCCACTTTGCAGGCGGTGCTAGCTTGTCCCACTGCCTCTATTGGCACCGTGGCACCGCCCAAAGACATGAAAGCGGCCCAGGACAGCTTTCCCATTCCCATCACCGAAAACGTTTACCACTGCGGCTACCACTCCGAAAAGTCCTACGGTGCGGCTAGCTATTTCATTCAGCGGCCCGAGGGCAACGTGCTGGTCGACTCGCCCCGCTTTGCCGCCCCCCTGGTCAAGCAGCTCGAAGCTCTGGGCGGTGTGCGCTACCTCTACCTCACCCATCAGGATGATGTGGCCGACCATCAGCAATTTCATGAGCGGTTTGGCTGCGATTCTCAGGGAGCGGCACAGGGGTGCCAACGCATCCTCCACACCGACGACATCAGCTCCAGCACCGCATCCGTAGAGATTCAGCTTCAAGGCACCGACTCGGTCGAACTAGCGCCCGACCTGACGATTGTTCCAGTCCCAGGACACACCAAGGGGCATACAGTGCTGCTGTACGACAACCGCATCCTGTTTACCGGCGATCACCTGGCTTGGTCGGTGCGGCTGCATCAGCTTCACGCCTTTCGCTCCGTCTGCTGGTACTCCTGGCCTGAGCAAACCAAGTCGATGGAAAAACTAGCCGCCTACGACTTTGAGTGGGTGCTGCCCGGCCACGGTCGCCGCCACCACGCCGACAAAGCCACGATGCACCAGCACATACAAAAGTGCCTCGACTGGATGAAAGCGCAGTAGGGTTGGGGATGGCTGGAGGAGAAAGGAGCCGATCGCGATCGCAGTCTCTACAGATCGAAGATGTAGCGCACTGCCCCCGAGTCTGGATCGTTGGTGACATCGGCATAGCCGCTGTGCAGAGCAGCTTGAATGAGGGCCTCTACCCGCTCTGGGTTTAACCCCGTGTGCAGTGCCACCTGGGCCTTAGAGAGCTTGCCCCCGTTGGCGTGGGCTGCCTTCAGCAGCAGCATTGGGTCTTCTTTGGGTTGCGCAACTGCCTGGGCAGCGACCAAAGTTCGATCTATCGGCACCGGCATCGCCAGGCCATCTTCGCTCCACTCGGCCAGGTACTTGCGGCGCAGTTGCTCGTTGCGGGCTTTGACCATGCCGGGCACTAGCACCAGATCGATGAGTTGGCCCATGCCAAACAAGCCAAAGGTACATAGGTAGACGATTCCCAATACAATCTGCCCGGCATAAAACCGATGTAACCCGCAGATACCAAACAAACACAGTGCCCACAGCAGGTAGGCTGTTTCAGTCTTTGCTCTTGCCATGGTGTGTCTCTGAAAAGACCAATTGTGGGAGGCAGCAAACCTGAGATTGGCTCGCAGCAGTTACCTAGAGCCCATTATAAACAGCCAATTTTTTGAAGTGCTGCCCCTGTAACCGACCCGTAATACCGTCCACACGGCAGCAAGAGGTAGCGCGCCTGGTTGCACTGGGTGACTACTCAGTAACAAGCACCGTAGGGTGGGCACTGCCCACCTTCCCACCCAGCTATCACCAACCCATCGGGAACACTACCTTAGAGTATCTTCCCCAACCCCCAAATGCCCGATTATCGACGCGCCTACACTTCCGGCGGGGCAATCTTTCTTACCCTGGTCACCTTCAACCGCAGACCCATCTTTGCCGAAGCCGACAACGTAAAACGCCTGCGCCAGGCTACAGCCGCTGTTAAAGCTGAAATGCCCTTCGATATTACAGCCGCCGTTGTGCTTCCCGACCACATTCATTTTGTGTGGACTTTGCCCCAGGGCGATGATGATTACTCAAAGCGAGTCGGACGGCTAAAGGTGTTGTTTACGCGATCGCTCAAAGGAAGTTGTGCGCTACCGCTGGATGTTTGTATTTCTCGTCAACGGCAACGAGAAAGCGACGTATGGCAACGACGCTTTTGGGA
>JANPIO010000235.1:0-5532 GCA_031425055.1 Phormidium sp. VAR_61_metabat_6 | reverse complement strand
CCTTCCTGCCCGCCCTCGAACAAGCTCGGCTGATTCGCAACAAAGACATCTCCCCCCTAGAGCTAGCGGAAATTTATCTGGAGCGCATCGAGCGGCTCAACCCGGCTCTGGGAGCTTACGTGACAGTGATGGCAGAGCAGGCCCTGGCCGATGCTAGGGCTAAAACCGAGCATTTGGTGAGCAATCCTGAGGATTTGCCACCGTTGTTTGGGGTGACAGTCTCGGTCAAAGATCTGAACCCGGTGGCGGGGGTAGCCTGCGCCTATGGGCTCAAAGCCGCCTGTAATCTGATCGCTCCCGAGGACGACTACATCGTCGGCAAGCTACGCCAGGGGGGGCTGATTATTCTGGGTAAAACCGCTACCTCCCAACTTGGGTCGCTGCCCTATACCGAGCCACCTGGCTTTCCACCCGCCCGCAACCCGTGGAATTTGGACTACACGCCGGGGGGCTCTAGCGGCGGCGGGGCAGCGGCTTTGGCGGCGGGGCTGTGCGCAATTTCCCAGGGCTCCGACGGCGGCGGTTCGCTGCGCGGCCCGGCCTTTTGCTGTGGTCTAGTGGGTATGAAGGCCTCTCGGGGACGGATTAGCTTTTCACCCGTGGGAGAGCGGCTCAACGGGCTGGCCGTCAATGGCCCCCTGGGGCGCACTGTGGCTGATACCGCCGCTATGCTGGATGTGCTCAGCGGCTATGCAGTGGGCGACCCCTACTGGCTGCCCGATCCGGAGCCGTCATTTTTGGCTGGGCTGGAGATGCCGCCCAAACCGCTGCGGATTGGTTACGCTACCCGGCTTGACCCGATTGGCGAGGTGGATCCAGTCTGCCGTCAGGCTATTTACGAAACCGTGCAGCAGGTCGAAGATCTGGGCCACAGGGTTGAAGAGGTGAGTTTCCCCAACCTGAAAGATTTGATCGAGCCCTTTGTGGTCGTGTGGCAATCGGTGCTGACCGAGGTAGACGTGCCCTGGGTGGTGATGGAAAAAATGAATCGCTGGCTCTACTGGCAGGCCTGGCGAATCAACAGTGGTGCCTACCTGCGATCGGTGGCCAAGCTCCAGCAGGTGGCTCGCCAGATTGTGAGGTTTTGTCAGCCCTACGATGTGCTGATTTTGCCGGTGTATATGCACCCCACGATCAAAGTGGGTGAGTGGAAGAGACTGCGATCGCCCAAATTACTCAACAATGTCATCAACTGGGTGGCTCCCTGTCCCCCCTTCAACGCCAGCGGCCAGCCCGCCCTGGCGATTCCGCGAGGCTTTGCCCCTAGTGGTGTGCCCATTGGCGTACAGCTGGTGGGTCGCCCCGCCGATGAAGCTACTTTGCTGGCCCTGGCTGCGCAGCTTGAGCAGGTCAGCCCTTGGAGCCACCAGCGCCCTGCGTTCGCCACAGAAGTCGGCGGCACTTAACCCAGCAGCGCTGCTAGCTTTAGCACCCCGATTGGCTATCAGACCAATCTCATGGTCTATGGCCCCGGTGGCTATAAGTTCACCGACTTCATGCGGGTGGGCATTCCGTTTAATCTGGCTTTTTGGCTGCTGACGGTGCTCATCACCCCACGGGTGTACCCGTTTTAACCTGCAAAAACCAACCAGGGCCTAGATCTACGGTTTGACGCGATCTAGGCCCTGGTCAAAGAACTGTGGAAGGAGAGGGGCTATCTGCCCTAGAGCGATAGCTACGCCTTGGGTGCTGGCTCAAACTTGTGGGCGTGATCTTGTAGCAGCGAGCTGACCTGGCTGAGCACGTTGTCGCCAGTTTTCTTTTGAATGGTCTGGCGCTCGGGGTAAAAGTCGGGCTTGTCGAGGTTGCGGGAGATGGCCTGCTGCACCTGGTCGGCGATTAGGGCAGACAGCTCACCTCGGGCACTTTCCCGCTGAAAGTTAGCGCCTTCTTCAGTGGTGGCGTAGAGGGGCGGCAGCCGGTTGAGGGCGTAGGCGGCAATATCGCCTAAATCGAGGGTTTTGTCGGAAGTAGACTCAATCTCGGCCACCCGTGAAATCGCCTCGGTCAGCACCAGTTCTTCCATCACGTTGATGAACTGCTTGCGGGGCACAGCCACTACTTCGCCGGTTAGCAGAGCCCCCATCAGGCGATCGAGGGCCATATATTCTTCGATCGAAAGCTCGGCGGCGGTGTCGCAAATGCGACCTACTTCGGCCTCCATAGCGGGGGTGAGGTAGCCGTCTTGTAGGGCTTGTTCAACAATTTTTTCGATAGTCATTTGGCCAAAAGCTCCATGAAACTGGCGGATTAACGGCTTTTACTGGAAATTAGGGGACTGGAATATCAACAGGGGTAGGCATCCACCTGGGTTTAGTTTGCCCCGATCAACTCAGCAGGCTACAGAAACATGTGAAGACTGCCTGGGAGCACAGCGACGAATTAAGAATATTTTAGGAAGCCAATGGCCTGCTTCCAAATTTGGTGCTTGCTCTGGTCTTCGGTTTGTAGGCAGATGCATTGGGGGTCTTGCCAGACGACATGACCAGTAATGACATCGCCGGTGATGAGTTTGACCTCAATCGGGGCGCGATCGCGAATTAGATTTTGAACCTGTCGCACGCTCGGCAACCCGGTGGCAAATTCTTGGGACATGGTGCTAGGCCACTGAACTTATGCTGGTCTTACGGTACCCCGTTTAGCAGGGCTAGGTGACAGGGGGAGGGAATTTGTTAAGGAAGGTGGGGATGAGGGTGAGGCGATCAGACCGGTGGAGAAGGTGAGGGAGATGGGGAAGGTGAGGGGGATGAGGATCAATGCTGGCCTCAATTCAAGCTATGCCGAATCCATGTTTTTCTATCTCCCCCATCTCCCCTACCTTCCCTACCTTCCCTATCTCCCTTAACCCGCTACCCCCACTCCCCTAGCTTCCCAATTTGGCCGATAATTAAGGCTCACTCACTCACTCAGCAGCGGCGCGTTATGGAATTTAGCAAGTACCACGGCCTGGGCAACGACTTTGTTTTGGTGGATAACCGTCACCAAGTGGAGCCTGTGATCAGCCCTGAAACGGCGGTGGCGTGGTGCGATCGCCATTTTGGCATTGGGGCCGATGGGGTGATCTTTGCGCTGCCGGGGCAGGGGGGCACCGATTACACCATGCGCATTTACAACTCTGACGGCTCTGAGCCAGAGATGTGCGGCAACGGCATTCGCTGTATGGCCAAGTTTTTAGAAACCTTAGAAACCGCTGATGGTAAAGCACCCGAGGCACCCCATACCTACCGGATTCACACTCTGGCGGGGTTGATTTCGCCTACCCTTCAACCCGACGGGCAGGTGACGGTGGATATGGGGCCGCCCTACCTGCTGGCGCAGGAGATTCCGACTACTCTGGCGGCGGCTGAGGAGAAGGTGGTTGCTGTACCGTTGACGGTAGCCGGGCAAACTTGGGAGGTGACCTGCGTCAGTATGGGCAACCCCCACTGCATTACGTTTGTGGAGGATGTGGCGGCGATTCCCGTTCCGGAAGGCTTTGCCAACGCGCTAGAAACCCTTGGCCCCCAGTTCGAGCACCACTCGGCGTTTCCCCAACGGATCAATACTGAGTTCATTCAAGTGGTGCGGCCCGACTATCTCAAAATGCGGGTGTGGGAGCGGGGGGCGGGCATTACCCTGGCCTGTGGCACCGGGGCCTGCGCCTCGCTGGTGGCAGGGGTGCTGAATGGGCTGTGCGATCGCGCCGCTACAGTTGAGCTTCCTGGTGGCCTTCTCTACATCGAGTGGTCAGCCGCCGACAATCGGGTCTATATGACTGGCCCCGCAGAGATGGCCTTTCGGGGCACCAGGGCTTAGGGCGCTGGTTAGTGAAGCGAGTGGGTAGGTGACGCCGAGGATCTTACCCATTCACGGGTCGCTTGACTAAGATGCCGTGTAGACCGGCGGCTTTGGCTCCTTCGAAGTCGTCGGTTTTGCTGTCGCCGACGTGCCAGGCTTGGCTGGCGTCGCAGCGGTGCTTTTGCAGGGCGGTGGCAAAAATGAGCGGGTCGGGCTTGGCGGCCCCCGCCTCAGATGACAGCGTGACCGAACTAAAATAGGTGGCTAGGTTGAGTTCTTCGAGTACTTGATATAGCCGGGTGTCGAAGTTTGAGATCACCCCCAGGGTGATGCCGCGCCGCCGCCAGCGATCGAGGGCCGGGGGCACGTCGGGGTAGAGTTCCCAGGGGGCGGCGGTGGCAAAGTGGGCGTAGAGGTCGGCAAAAAAACTGTCGAAATCTACGAAGCGATCGAGCACCCCGGCACTGCTAAAGGTCTGCTGGGCAATCACCCGCCACCAGCGATACTCCTGCTCGGGTATTGCGGCTGGGTCGCTACCGGGGAAAGCCATTTCTGGGGCAGCTCTAAAGGCTCGAAAAAACGCCTGATTCAAGGTCGCAGCGTCGACCTCAATGCCGTGGTGCTGTGCCATGTCGGCGTAGGCTGCACCAACGCTGCCCGCCACGCCAAACAGCGTGCCAACCGCATCTAAAAAAATCACCCGAGGTTGCGGAGAATTAGCCATTACGTCGAACGTCTAGCAACTTAACAGCTTTAGCTTAAGGCAAAGCCCCGGCTTGCAGCGAATTTGAAGAATTTCCAGAATAAGAAAACCCCTAGGCTTCGCTGTAGGCATCCATGCCAATGCAGGAGCAGATCAAGTTGCGATCGCCGTAGGCCTGATCAATGCGGTTCACCGCTGGCCAAAACTTGGCGCTGCGGGTAAACGGTGTCGGAAACACCGCCTGCTCTCGGCTGTAGGGGCGATTCCAGTCAGACACCAGATCGATCGCCGTGTGAGGGGCATTTTTTAGCAGGTTGTTGTCGCGATCGCTCTCCCCAGTCTCAATCGCGCGAATTTCATCGCGGATAGCAATCATCGCGTCGCAGAAGCGATCGAGCTCCGCCTTCGCCTCGCTTTCGGTGGGCTCGACCATTAGCGTGCCCGCCACTGGCCACGACATAGTGGGCGGGTGAAAACCATAGTCAATCAGCCGTTTGGCCACATCTTCTACCCCAATATCCGCCGACTTTTTGAAGGGTCGCAGGTCGAGAATGCACTCGTGGGCCACTCGTCCGTTCTGCCCGGTGTAGAGAATGTCGTAGTGCCCCGCCAATCTCTGGGCAATGTAGTTGGCGTTGAGAATAGCGATTTCTGTGGCTCGCGTTAGCCCCGCGCCGCCCATCATGGCAATGTACATCCACGAAATCGGCAGAATGCTGGCGCTGCCCCAGGGGGCCGACGTTACCGCGCCAATGCCCTGGTCGCCGCCAACTCCGCTCATTAGACTGTGCCCCGGTAGGTAGGGCACCAGGTGTGCCTTCACCCCAATCGGGCCGACCCCTGGCCCACCGCCGCCGTGGGGGATGCAGAAGGTTTTGTGCAGGTTGAGGTGGCAGACATCGGCCCCAAAGTCAGCAGGGCGGCAGAGGCCTACCTGAGCATTCATGTTGGCTCCATCCATATAGACTTGGCCACCGTGGGTATGGATGATCGCGCAGATTTCGGCAATGCCCGCCTCAAATACTCCGTGGGTAGAGGGGTAGGTGACCATC
>JANPIO010000234.1:0-13027 GCA_031425055.1 Phormidium sp. VAR_61_metabat_6 | reverse complement strand
GAGGCGCGATCGCCGCATCCGATCCGTCCGCTTCTTGCGGTGAAAGCTGATGGCTAAGCGGTGGGCCTCGTCGCGCTGGCGGCGTAACAGCTGCACGCCGGGCTGCTCGGCTTCGGTGGGCAGCGGGATCGATTCGCCGGGCAGGAAGATCTCTTCGCGCTTTTTGGCCAGGCTGACGACGTTGATGTCTTGCAGCAGGTTGAGTTCCTTCAGCACTTCTACTACCGCAGAAAGTTGACCCTTACCGCCGTCGATCATCACTAGGTCGGGCCAGTCGGGGTTGCCCAAGCGCTGCTTGGTGGGGTCGGTGGCGTAGCGGCGAAAGCGACGGCGAATCACCTCGGCCATGCTGGCGAAATCGTCGGAGTGGCCCGGTTTGACCTCGGGATTTTTGATCTTGTAGTGGCGGTAGTGTTGCTTAGCGGGCATGCCATCGACAAACACCACCTGGGAAGCGACGGCATCGGACCCCTGAATGTGGGAGATGTCGTAGCCTTCGATGCGCTTGGGTAGGTCGGGCAGGTCGATCGCGATCGCCAGGTCTTGCAGAGCCTGAATGTTGCGATCGGCGGCGGCCTGGGTGCGGGCCAGTTCGTACTGGGCGTTGCGCTCGACCATTTCAATCAGATCGGCTTTGGTCTGGCGCTGGGGTACTTCCACCGACACCTTGCGGCCCCGGCGCTGGGTGAGGTATTGGGTCAGCATATCGCCCTCGGGCAGCTCGTGCTGAGCGAGAATCAGCGCCGGAATTTCGACGGCTTCCACGGTTTGGTAGTGATCTTCCAGCACTCGCTGGAGAATTTCGCCCGGTGTGCCTGACTCAGCATCGGCGGTGAAGCCCAGACGGCCCACCAGACGACCAGCCCGCACCTGGAAGATCTGCACGCAGGCGTGTTTGTCGTCGGCGGCCAGGGCGATCGCATCCCTCGACACCGTATCGTCGGACAGAGCCACCTTTTGATCAGCACAAAGCCGTTCTAACCCGCGAATTTGATCCCTGAGCCGGGCCGCCAGCTCAAACTTGAGGTCTTCCGCCGCCTTCTCCATTTGGGCGGTGAGAATGTCCACCAGCTCAGTGGTGCGGCCCTGGAACACCATCACCACTCGCTGAAGGGTCTTGTGGTAGTCCTCTGGCGAGATCAGCTGTTGGCACACACCGGGGCAACGGCCAATGTCGAAGTTGAGGCAGGGGCGATCGCGGTGCACCGGCTGAGGCCGCTGCCGCAGTGGAAATATGCGCTTCACCAGATGCAGAGTGCTGCGCAGCAGACCCACATCCACGTAGGGGCCGTAGTAGCGATCCTTAAGGCTCTTACGCCGCTTGCGGGTGATAAAAATGCGGGGGTAGTCTTCTGACCAGGTGACGCAGAGGTAGGGATACTTTTTGTCATCCTTCAGCAGCACGTTGAAGTGGGGCTGGTTCTGCTTGATCAGGTTGGCCTCTAGGGCCAGAGCCTCGGCCTCGGTGTCGGTCACGATAAATTCGATCTCGACAATCTGCATCACCATCACGGTAATGCGCGGCATGTGGCCGTGAAAGTCGCGAAAGTACGATCGCACCCGGGTGCGCAAACACTTCGACTTGCCGATGTAGAGGGTTTGGTCGCGGCCGTCTTTCATAAAGTAGACCCCCGGCTCTTTGGGGATCTCTTTCAGCCGCGCCTCAAGACGCTCGGGGTCGTTAACTAGGGTAGTGGGTTGAACCGAAGTCACAGGCGCTAGCAGCTAAACCTTTGTACTAACCAGGATAGCGGCAATTTCATGCCGCAAAATTTTCCTAGGCAGACGGTTTTCCGCCGCAAAAAGGAGTGATATGTTTGGATGACGTGACGGCCTGTCATAAACTTAAGTAATTGTGCGTAGCTAGGTAGGTTATTTGTATACCTGCTTCACGGGGGCTTGCGATCTCAGCTAGAACTGTAAAGATTGATTTTCTAAGCCTTTCTTTATGGAAACCTCTCGACCTTGATGTAGTTAGTATTACATCTTGTTCCTGATCGTTCCTGTCACTAGACCCTGTCCCATGACTCCCCAAGAATTTGAAACTCGCTATCGCGAGCAAATTAGAGATATTCTCAACCAGCTCCAGTCGGCCATGGCAACTTCGTCCCAGCTTGAGCACACCATTACCGATATAGGCGCAGCCGTTCAATTGTTAAGTCGAGATGTAGAGCGCTATCTGTCTGAGCAACAGTCGGGTTCGGGGGGCAACAGTTTGTCGTAGCGCCAGCTCGCGTTTATGAATGGCTTACTCTAACTGGGGCGATCGCACGACCGCGTGAATCGCCTGAGTAAGCTGCTGAAGGGCAATGGGCTTGACCAGGTACTGCTGTGCCCCCAAGGCCAGGGCGCGCTGTTGGTCTTCGGCAAAGGCATAGCCCGACACCACAATGACGGGCAAATGCCGCCACAGAGCAGACGATCGCAGCTGCTGAAGCAGAGTATAGCCGTCAATTTCGGGCAGCCCTAGATCGAGCAACAGCAGATGGGGCTGAAACTCCTTGAGATGCTGCTGTAGGTCTAGCCCATGGGGCAGCGCTAGCACCCTAAACCCAGAGTAGGTGAGATAGTCAGCAAAAAATAGACGGTTGCCCCTGTCGTCTTCTACCACAACGATGCGAAGCTGACCATCAGCAGTGCTGGATGGAGATGTCACCATTACCCTTAGATCCTACCCTGAGAACTGGCACCACCAGAACCGTGAGACGTTCTGATCACCCAATGAGTTGCACCCTGGATACTAATGAATGGCGTGGCCCAACAGGAGGTCAAAGCTGGGCAAGTTAATGCAATCCTTATCTCGATTACTCCATCTTAATCAGTGCTTTATTGCGGCATTCATTGTTGTAGCGACTTCTACGGGTTTGTTTACAGCAATGCTCCTGCCTTAGGCACCCATTACGGCCCCTTATCTTGCCCTAGGGAATTTTGCTAGCGCTATCGGACAAGAACTCAGCGATCCGAGCGATCGCCCCCTCCAGCACATCCGGCGGATGCACCAGGGCAATGCGCACATAGCCCTCGCCCGCCTTGCCAAAGCCGATGCCAGGGGCCAGGGCCACTCCGGTCTGCTCGACTAGGCGCAGGCAAAACTCCTTAGAGCGCTCACTCCAGGGGTCGGGCAGCCTGGCCCAGAGATACATCGTAGCCTCGGGCTTAGTCACCGCCCAGCCAATGCGATTTAACGCTGCCACCGCCGTGTCGCGCCGCTGGCGAAAGGTGGCGACCATGTTGTGCACGGTGTCTTGGGGGCCGGTGAGGGCGGCGATCGCCCCCCGCTGAATGCCCGGATACTGGTTGAAATCGACGTTGGCCTTAATCTGGCGCAGAGCGGCAATGATCGCCGCGTTGCCGATCGCATACCCCACCCGAAAGCCGCCCATGTTGTAAGACTTCGACATGGTGAAGAATTCGACGGTGCAGGTCTTGTCAGGGTCGGCCTGGAGAGCTGACACCGCTGGCTTTCCCGTAAAGGTCAGGTCAGCGTAGGGGAAGTCGTGGGCTAGCACCAGGTTGTGTTGCTGGCAAAAGGCCACCGCCTCTTGCCAAAATTCGAGCGAGGCCGTGGCGGTGGTGGGGTTGTGGGGGTAGCTCAGCACCATCAGCCGCGACTGCTCTAGCACCGCCGGAGGAATGTCGCCAAAGCGGGGTAAGAACCCATCCTCGGCGTGCAGGGGCATAGGGTAGATCTGTCCGTTGGCCAGGTATACGCCCCCAGCGTGGGAGGGGTAGCCGGGGTCCATCAGCAGGGCAAAGTCGCCGGGGTCGAGCACCGCTAGGGGAAGGTGGGCGGTGCCCTCCTGGGAGCCGATCAGCAGCAGCACCTCGGTTTCAGGATCGACGGCTACATCAAACTTATCGGTATACCAGCGAGCGGCGGCTTCACGAAACGGTTGGGTGCCCGAAAATAAACAGTAGCCGTGGGTGCTGGGATCGTTGAGGGCGGCGGCGATCGCCTCTAGCACGTGGGGCGATGTCGGCAAATCTGACGATCCCAACGACAGATCGACAATCGATTGGCCCGCCGCGCGGGCCGCTGCTTTTGCCCGATCCATATCGGCAAACACGTTGGCCTGTAGAGGCTTCATCCGCTGGGCAATTTGCATGGTGCTGAAAGAATTAGGTCAGGCTGCCGCTGGTGAACAGAATTGATTAGAACGCCTTAACTCAAGAACGCCCATTATAAAACCTTGATTTGGCCCCGGTGCCTACGGAGGTTTAGACTAGCCGCAGCCGATGGCCAAGGGCCCTTAGCCAATAGGGCGCTATCCTAAATCAAAAAACACAGGCGCGATCGCGCCATCAGCATCGACCACATGCTCTCTGGGGCTAAGATCTCTTAAACCCTTGGCCCTGGGGTACGGTGGGTAATCGCTAGAGCAAGGTTTAGGGGGCTGCCTTTTAGCCCTAAACCTTGCACCCCGCTCAAGGTCTAGTCAAGCTTGTCAATCTGCGATCGCAGTTGCTCTAGCTCGGCATCCACTTCGGTTGACTCGGTAACGGGGATTGCTGTTTCAGCAGCGGGCAGCTGCCCCTGGTCGACGGTGCCACCGGCGAGCTGAGCCTTCATCGCCGCCAGCTCCGAGTCCACATCACCACCGGCTTCGAGGGAGGCAAACTGGCTCTCCAGGTCGGCCCCAGCCAGTTCTACTGCCGCTTGGGATCTAGCCTCCATTTGCAGCACCTTTTCTTCCATGCGCTCAAAGGCCGCCATAGCGCTGCCGGTGTTAAGACTGCTGGTGGTGTTTTGCAGCTGCTCGTTGGCCTTGGCAGCACTGGCCCGTGCCTTGAGCATGTCTTTTTTGGTCTTGGCCTCAGATAGCTTGCTCTCTAGGCCAATCAGGTTGCGCTTGAGCTGATCCACGGTGGCGCTTTGGCCGTCCAGCTGAGTCTTGAGGGCAACGGCGGTTTCAGCCTGGGTTTTCTTGCGCAGCAGTGCCTGCTTAGCCAGTTCGTCGTCGCCTTTTTGGAGGGCGAGTTGAGCCCGCTGCTGCCAGGTGTTGGCCTCACTGCTCGCTCGCTCGTACTGCTGCTGCACCCGCTTCTGGCTGGCGATCGCGCCCGCCACCGCCTGGCGCATTTGCACCAGATCTTCCTGCATGTCAATGATGGCCTGATCCAAAATCTTCTCTGGATTCTCCGCCGAACTCACCGCCGCATTCAGGTTAGAGCGAACCACTCGGCTAACGCGATCAAATAACCCCATGACGTGCTGCTTCCTTAATCTATGGTGTTGCGATGGTCTTTCCTAGTTTACAGAAAGTCAGGGGGGATCGGGAGGATAGGGAAGGAAGGTGAAGAGGTAAGACATCTCCTTATCTTCCCATCTCTCTCATCCCCTCATCTTCCCCATCTCCTCATTCACCCCAAGCCCTCGGCATCCCACTTCAACACCGACGCATCGACCCCCTGCTCGCACTTGAGCTTGGCGTCTTTTTCAAACCACTGGATAATCTGCACGGCGGTTAGGGCCTCAATTGGAGTATTGCTATCGGCGGCAATGACTCGCAGCAGCTTGCTGGTGGAGATGGTCAGCCGGGCCAAAAATTTCTCGGGGGACGACAGCAGCGCCTTATCGACTTCCGCTGATTCTTCTGGGGTGAGAAACTGGAGCGATTGGTCAAGCATGGTTTAAGGCAGAGAGACGTCAGAGGACAGCTATAGCGATCGCCGGATCGGTGAGGACAGTCTGGCTTACCCTTGGCTGCAATGACTGTAGCCATTGCGCCGCCTCGTTTTTTTGCTGAGGGGGCAGAGCTCTGTGCCTAAACGCGGTGGTCGCTATATATTCATACTGTCAGAGCCGATTGAGGTTGGCAAAAGCTTCGAAAAGGGAAAAGCGGTTTCCAGGGATGCGCCAGAAACCGCCTTCATTGGGAGAGAGTTGTTTTAGATCTACGTTTCAGACAGACCCTTGGATGTTTTAGGGCTCGAACCGCCGAGTCCAGCCCCCAGCAGATAGCCCGCCGTACAGAGCAGCAGGCCGTAGATATTGATCCCCAGATCGATAGCGTACTTACCGCTGCCCAAGCTTACCCAATCCGGAAAGATGGGGGCACCGATGACGTTTTCGGCCACCCGCAGCACGCCAAAGAGCATGCCTGGCCAGAAGGCAAGGTGAAAGCTCAAGGCACCGGCCCTGGGCAAAAAGGCCAACAGAAAGATGGGAGCCAACCCCATGACCATGGTGCCGCTGATGGTGGTGGCCAAAATGATCGCCGGGCCAATGCGATCGCCCATATAAATGCTCAGCAGGGGCAGGTTGCCCAGCAGGGCGATCGCAACAATCCACCAGCGGCCAATGCGGGCCTGGCCCTCGGTGGGGGCACCCTTGCGGTGAAACCAGTCGCGCGCGCCGACCTTAGCCACACTCGAAAAGGTCGAGTCGAGGGTAGACCCGGCGCTGGTGAGCATAATGGCGTTAAACACCAGCAGCATGGGCAAACCAAACAGCGCCGGCACTGTCAGGCTCGGCGACCCCTCGGCTCCTACGGCGCGGGCATATAGTCCCACACTGCTAAACAAAACGATAAAGCCGCCGCTGACGATACCTGCCCAGATAAAGGCTTTAAACATGGTGCGGGGGCCGGTGATAAAAGCGCGATCGGTCATCACCGGGTCGTGGAAGGGGTAGCTAAAAATCTGCACAAAGGCCAGACCGCAAAAGGTGAGGGCGGCGCTGCGGGTGTCGGCATCCACCACGGGCAGACCTTCACGGGCGAGGCCAGGGCCAATGGTGGCCAAAATCACCACTAGCAACACGGCGGCCAAGACCATCTGCGCGCCATCAGTGAGCAGGCTGCTGCGCAGGCCGCCAAGCAGGGTGTAATAAACGGTGAACAGAGTGACGACAGCCGCCGCCAACCAGTACCCAGCGCTGCCCTCAGAGCCAAAGTAGAGCGAGAAAACCTTGGTATTTGACCACACCTCGTTGAGCAGACGAATGGCGATCGCCAGCAAAAATAGCCGCGAACAGACCTTGCCGTACTTGCTGACCAAAAACTCTGGAATCGAGCGATAGCCACCCCGGGTGCGGAGAAAATAGAGGGCGATCGCCGCCGTCACAAAACTTAAGTAATAGATAGAGTAGCCAATACCGCCCAACACCCCAAAAGACTGGCCCAGGCTAGCCGCGTTGTCGATCGATTTGGCAAAAATCCAGGAGATGGCGGCGCTGGCCACCAGCAGCCACATCCCCGGAGCCTGTCCAGTGCTCGATTGACCCTCAAAAAACTCCGGTGGGCTCACCCGATCGGGGGTTGTCTGACGTACCAGATAGAGCAAAAATCCGCAGTATCCGGCGAGTAGCGCCCAGGTGAGGGTGGTTTCAACCATAGGTAGCGTCCCTAAAACAGCGTGACAAGAGAATTTGGCTACTCAAAACTCTAAGCGGCAACGTCTAGGTCGTCTAGAAATCTGTTCTAGATTACGAGCAGCCCCAGCCCCAGGCTGAGGTTACCGGGTTCGCGTCACAGGCCAGCACGGCCTGACCACCCGCTGCCTCCGGCAAAATCTCGGCACAGGTCATCCACCCCTCGGTCAGCAAAGCTGCCTGAAATTTTTGAGGCAGGCGCGCTGCCGCGATCGCTGCTTAGCAGCCCTGGTTGAGCACTACCCTACCAGGGCTACCTAAATTTTTGCTGAGAATAAAAAGATTTTAGTTTTGGGGACAAAGCCCCGCCCTGAAGCGGGTACGGCGCAATTGCCTCGCTCCTAAGTGCGTCTTTTAGTCGCGCCCCTGCACCAGGTAGCCGCAGCGATGCTCACCCTTCACTAACCAGTGGGTGCGCTGCACTGTGCAACTGGTGAGCGCCACCTCAAACATCTCTAGCTCGTGGCCACAAACGCTGGGGAACGACTCCGCAATGTGGGAAATAGCGCAATTATATTCGGTGATGATATAGCCAGAGCCAGTCTGGCGCACATCGCCGTCGCTGACCTCGTGCCACTCAGACATGTAGCCCTCGGCCTGGCGAATTTGCACCAGCCGAGCCACCCGTTCGCCCAGGCTGCCGGTGCCGACGCGATCGCGATACTCTAGGGCCTTGCGCTCCCACTGTTTGCGTAGCATGGTGCCCACCTGATCTTGACCCATGGTGGCGGCCAGGGTATCAAGCAGAGAAATCGCAAATTCATCGTATTTGGCGGGGTAGCGATCGCGTCCCTTGGCGCTGATCTGATAGAGGTGGTTGGGTCGCCCCATGCCCTCCTGCACCGCTCGGTGTTCAATCAGTGCTTCCGCTTCTAAATCCTTTAGATGGCGACGAATGGCCTGGGCACTCACCTCAAAGTGCTCTGCCAGGTCATGGGCTGTGGCTTCGCCCTGCCTGAGCAGGTACATCAGAATGTCGTCTTTTGTAGAGGTAGAGGGTTGCTGCACAGAGGTCATGGCGTTGGCCCACAGTAAGACTTATAGAGGACATAGTCGCAGGAGACTATACCTACCCAGACCAGGGTGATCCCAGTCCATCGGACGATAATCTACTTTGACAACCTTTATGTTGTTAAACTAGTCTAAGATTCAGTTAGACAACTTAAAAGTTGCTTTAATTGTATAAAATTATTGGGCTGTGTAGCGTACCAATCCCGTAATGACTGACCTTAAACCCAACCAGGCCACCGACAAGAACCTAGAGCTCATGCGCAACTTTGCCCAGAGCTACGCCAAGCGCACCGGCACCTACTTCTGCTCTGACGCTGGCGTAACGGCGGTGGTGCTTGAAGGTCTGGCCAAACACAAAGATGACCTCGGCGCACCCCTGTGCCCCTGTCGCCATTACGAAGACAAAGAGGCCGAGGTCAAAGCCATCTACTGGAACTGCCCCTGCATTCCTATGCAGGAGCGCAAAGAGTGCCACTGCATGCTCTTTCTCACCCCCGACAACCCCTTTGCGGGCGAGCAGCAAGACATTACCTTCGAGACCATCCGCACCGAAACCAATAAATTCTAGGCTTCGGCCCGTCAGATTTTCGTCTAAATCCCAATTGTGCAGCCCGTTCTAAAGAGTCGCGTCATGAGTGCTTCCGTTCAAACCCTTGTTAGCCAGCCCTATAAGTACGGCTTCACTACCGACATTGAGGCCGACGCCATTCCTCGCGGCCTAAGCGAAGACGTGGTGCGCATGATCTCAGCCAAAAAGAACGAGCCAGCCTTCATGCTGGAGTATCGGCTGAAGGCCTACCGCAAGTGGCTGACGATGAAAGAGCCTGCCTGGCCCAACGTCAAATATCCGCCCATCGACTACCAAAACATCGTCTACTACTCGGCCCCCAAGACCCAGCCCAAAAAGCTCGGCAGTCTGGACGAAGTAGACCCCACCCTGCTCGACACCTTCGAGAAACTGGGCATTCCCCTCTCGGAGCAAAAGCGGCTGGCCAATGTGGCGGTCGATGCCATCTTTGACAGCGTGTCGGTGGCCACCACCTTCAAAGAAAAGCTGGCGGAGTCGGGCGTGATCTTCTGCTCGATCTCCGAGGCTCTGCAAGAGCACCCCGACCTGGTTCAGAAATACCTGGGCACCGTGATCCCCATTGGCGACAACTACTTCGCAGCGCTGAACTCGGCGGTGTTTAGCGACGGGTCGTTTGTGTACATTCCCAAAGACACCCAGTGTCCGATGGATCTGTCTACCTATTTCCGTATTAACAATGGCGACTCGGGCCAGTTTGAGCGCACGCTAATTGTGGCCGAAGCGGGCAGTTCGGTGACTTACTTGGAGGGCTGCACGGCCCCCATGTACGACAGCAATCAGCTCCACGCGGCGATCGTCGAGCTGGTCGCCATGGACGATGCCAGCATTAACTACTCCACCGTGCAAAACTGGTACGCGGGTGACGAAAACGGCAAGGGCGGCATCTACAATTTCGTCACCAAGCGCGGCCTCTGCGCCGGGAAGAACTCCAAGATCTCCTGGACCCAGGTCGAAACCGGCTCGGCCATCACCTGGAAGTACCCTAGCTGCGTGCTGGTAGGTGACAACTCCGTGGGCGAGTTTTACTCGGTGGCGCTGACGAACAATATGCAGCAGGCCGACACCGGCACCAAAATGGTGCACGTGGGCAAAAACACCCGCAGCACCATTATTTCTAAGGGTATTTCGGCGGCGAAGTCCAAAAACAGCTACCGAGGTCTGGTGAAAATTGGGCCAAAGGCTACCGGGGCGCGCAACTACTCCCAGTGCGACTCGATGCTGATTGGCGATACTTCCAGCGCCAATACCTTCCCCTACATTCAGGTGCAGAACAGCACTGCCCAGGTCGAGCACGAAGCTTCGACCTCCAAGATTGGGGAAGACCAGCTCTTCTACTTTGCCCAGCGGGGCATTTCACCGGAAGATGCGGTGTCGATGATCATCAGTGGCTTTTGCCGTGACGTGTTTAACAAGCTGCCCATGGAATTTGCCGCCGAGGCGGACAAGCTGCTGGCGCTGAAGCTTGAGAACACAGTGGGGTAGATGAGTGGATGGGAGGTTTCCCTCACCCCCAACCCCAACCCCTGGGGGAGAGGGGAGCCGGAAATTTCCGTAGGGTGGGCATTGCCCACCACTTGAAAATCTCTAAAAGCGGGAAACCCACCAACAGAGAATTTCCAAAGTCAGCAGAGGTGGATGGTGGGCAGTGCCCACCCTACGAAGACAAAAAATCAAAGTTTCAATGCGCAGTTAGGAGCATGGTGGGCGGTGCCCACCCTACGGGAAAGGAACCATGATTAACGACAACAGCAAAGTTATTCTCTCGGTGCGCGACCTCCGCGCCACCGTAGACGGCACCGAAATTCTTAAGGGCCTCAATCTGGAGGTGCGGGCGGGCGAAATCCACGCCATCATGGGCCTCAATGGCTCGGGAAAGAGCACGTTCTCTAAGGTGCTGGCGGGCCACCCTGACTATGAGGTGACAGCGGGAGAGATCCACTTCAAAGGACAGGACGTGCTGGAGCTAGATCCCCACGATCGCGCCACCGCTGGCATTTTCCTCGCCTTTCAGTACCCGCTCGAAATTCCTGGGGTGAGCAACCGCGACTTTTTGCGGGTGGCCTTTAACGCCCACCGCAAGGCTCGGGGCGAAGAAGAAATCGACGTATTTGACTTCGACGATCTGATCGAAGAGAAGCTGGACGTGGTCAAGATGGATGCGTCTTTCTTAGACCGCAGCGTTAACGAAGGCTTCTCGGGCGGTGAGAAAAAGCGCAACGAAATTTTGCAAATGGCGCTGTTAGAACCGGCTCTATCTATTCTGGATGAAACCGATTCGGGTCTGGATATTGACGCGCTCAAAACTGTTGCCGGTGGGGTCAACCAGCTGGCCAACGCCGACAATGCCGTGGTGCTGATCACCCACTACCAGCGGCTGCTCGACTACATCATTCCCGACTATGTGCATGTGATGGCCGATGGCCGCATCATCACCACGGGCGGCAAAGACCTGGCTAAGCAGCTAGAGTCGCGCGGCTACGAGTGGGTGCTGGAGGAATTTCGCGCGGGGGTGACGGCGTAATGGCGAACTCCGTATCTGAAGTGAGCGTGTTGGCGACAGCTGACCAGCGGGATGCCTATTTGCAGGAACTGGTGAAGAAGGCGCAGACCGCAGTACCGGATGATTTGCGGCTGGATGAAGTGCGATCGCGCGCCGCCTCCTTCCTCAACGAGCAAACCTTTCCGTCGACCCGGCAAGAAGACTGGCGCTTTACTGACCTATCCCCGATGCTGGCCATCGACTTCGCCACCCCTGGGGAAGCTGCTGTTCAAGAGACCGATATCGCTGAGCTGCGCCTGCCGGAAACCGCTGGTGCTCAGGTGGTGGTCGTTAACGGACGAGTTAACCACGAACTGTCTCAACTCAATGGATTGCCAGAGGGGGCGACTGTGGGTTCGCTGCGCGATCGCCCTGACCTTCAGGCCCACCTTTGTGAACGCCTCGCCCAGGCCAGCGGCAACCACGAAGTGTTTACCGCCCTAAACACCGTGGGCTTTACCGATGTCGTGGTGGTTTGGCTGCCTCGCAACCAGGTGGTTGAAACCCCAATTCAAATTATCTACCTGTCCCAGGCACAGGACGATGCCCTGCTTGTCCAGCCCCGCTGTTTGGTGGTCGCTGAGTCGGGTAGCGCCCTCACCCTGGTGGAAGATTATCGGGGCACTGCAACGGCAACCCACTTCACCAATGCTGTTACCGAGCTGTGGCTCGACGCCAATGCCCAGGTTAGCCATAGCCGCATCGAGCGAGAGGGCACAGGCACCTTCCACATCGGCAAGACTGTGGTGACCCAGGCCCGCGATAGCCAATACGTCGGCACCGCCGCCGGGTTTGGGGCCAAACTGGCCCGCCACAACTGGGAGATCTACCAAACCGGCGAGCAAACCACCACCAAAATCTACGGGTTGGCGGCGATTACGGGCACCCAGCACACCGATACCCATAGCCTAGTGGCCCTGAGCCATCCCCATGGGATTGTAGAACAGGAGCACAAGGCCATTGTGGACGGCAGAGCCCACAGCGTTTTTAACGGGCGCATGGCCGTGGCCCAAAAAGCTCAGCTCACCAGCGCCAGCCAGCTTAACCGCAACCTGCTGCTGTCTGACACCGCTCGGGTAGATACCAAACCTCAGCTCGAAATCGTGGCTGACAACGTCAAGTGCGCCCACGGGGCCACCGTCAGCCAGCTCCAGTCGGACGAGATTTTTTACCTGCAAAGTCGCGGTATTAGCGCTCCCCAGGCCCAGCGATTGCTGATCTATGCGTTTGCCATGGAGATCTTAGACAAGATACCGCTTGAGACGCTGCGATCGCGCCTCGCCGAAGCGATCGCCCAGTGGTCTTGACCCTCTACCCCTCCACCCCCCTCACCCCTATGACCGTCGCTCAGGAACTCACCCTCGCCGCTCAGGTTCGTGCCGACTTCCCGATTCTGCATCAGGAGGTGAACGGGCAGCCGCTGGTATATCTCGACAACGCCGCCACTTCGCAGAAGCCCAATGCAGTGCTAGACGCGTTGCAGCACTACTACCAAAACGACAACGCCAATGTGCAT
>JANPIO010000233.1:0-9894 GCA_031425055.1 Phormidium sp. VAR_61_metabat_6 | reverse complement strand
TGTTGACTGGGCTGGCTTTGACCGAGATTATCCCCAGCGCCGCAAGGTTGCCTTGCCAACTTATCCTTGGCAGCGAGAGCGCTACTGGCTCAAAGCGTCTAAAGCCCATGCGCTTCAGGGTCAGGCTGTTCATCCTTTGCTAGGGGTTGAGCAGCGGTTAGCGGCCAGCTCAGAACGGCGCTTCGAGCAAATACTATCGACTGATGACCCAGCCTGGTTGTCAGATCACCAGGTCTTTGACCGGGTCATTTTTCCTGGGGCGGCTTACGTTGAGCTAGCGCTGGCTGCCAGCGGAGGTGCCGTTAAGAATATTGCGGTCGCACGCCCCCTGGCCATTGAGCAAGCGACCGTCCTGCAAACCATCGTCAGAGAGAACGGGGCTATCGAAATCTTTGCCCAGGCGAAGGGAGAAACCGACTGGGTGCAACACGCCACGGCATTTGGCGACGATGCCGCCAATCTGGTGCCAGAGCCCCTCGATCTAACAGTCCTAAAATCGCGATGTGCTCGGCAGGGAGATGTAGAAACGCTTTATGAGTCTCTGGCCACGTTGGGCTTGAATTACGGGCAGCAGTTTAGAACACTGCGCCAGCTCCACGTTGGCCAGGGCGAGTTACTGGCCCAGGTAGAGATTGCTGCAGAGGTTGGCGATGACAATGGGTATCATTTGCCGCCGATGCTTTTGGATGGAGCGTTTCAGGCAATCGCCGCGTTGCAGAGCGAAGACGCTGAGAACGAAGACTTCATCTACCTACCGACCAGCGTAGAGCGGGTTCAATCTCATCGCGCCCTGGGGGCATCGGCTCTAGTTTATGGTCGTGGCCACATCGAAGGGGACGAGTGCTTCGCCGATTTGACCTTTTGCGATCAGCAGGGCGATGTGTTGGCCACCGTGGAGGGTCTCCGGTGCCGTCGAGCAAGCCGCCAAGCCCTGCGCCAGATGTTGCAGAGCGCTCGTAGCGCCGACGACTTGTTGTATACCATGCGTTGGCAACAGGTCAGTCAAGACTTTGAAGCGTCCTCTCAAACCGGCAGTTGGTTAGTGCTAGGGAACGGAGCGGCGGTCGCCGAACTGGCCGACCAGCTAGAAGCTAAACATCAGCACATCCAGGTTGGTCAACCTCAGGCCATTAGCACCCTCTTAGAGGGAGTTAGCATTACAGACTCAGACTCGGAGTCTTTGGCCGGTATCGTCATTATTTGTGATGCATCAGGTGACGACATCGCACAGCAAGCCGCGGCTAATGTTGCCGAAGTGTTAGCGGTTACGCAAGCGGTCCTAGCCCACAAGCTGCCCTTGCCCAAAGGCCTGACCCTACTGACCCAAGGGGGAGTTGCAATCGATGCGGGCGAAGACGTCAACCCGGCTCAGGCAGCTTTGTGGGGTTTAGGGCGAACCTTGCAAGCTGAGCAACCGCAGTTGAAACTCCGTCTCATTGATCTGGCGCAAAATGCGGCCCCTCACCTAGTCGACACGCTTTTGAACGAGACCGAGCCGCAGCTTGCTTTGAGGAAAACGCAAAGTTTCTCTCCCCGCCTGCTGCCCCTGCAAACCAGCGGTCAACTAGTTTTGCCGACGACCGGTGAGATTAGCCTAGCCATCGCCCAGCGGGGTTCACTAGACAATCTGCGGCTAATATCCTACGAGTGCCCCCCACCTGAGGAAGGCGCAGTGCAGGTAGCGGTACAAGCGGCGGGGCTTAACTTCCGCGACGTGCTGAATACCCTGGGGGCCTATCCGGGAGATCCCGGTCCTCTAGGCGGAGAGGTGGCTGGCGTGGTCACGGCTGTCGGCGAAGGAGTGGCTAGTTTTGCCATTGGGGATCGCGTTTTTGGCATGGCTTCGGGCTGTTTTGCAACTCACTGTAATGCGCCTGCTTCACTGCTGGTCAAGCTGCCGGAGCCGGTCAATTTTGCCGCCGCCGCCACGGTGCCCGTAACCTTTTGTACCGCCCAGGCTGCATTCAACCTGCTGCGTCTCAAAAAAGGCGATAAGGTCTTAATTCACGCGGCGGCTGGTGGGGTAGGGTTGGCGGCCATTCAGCTAGCTCAGGCGATTGGGGCTGAAATTTACGCCACTGCCAGTACGCCCAAGCAGCCGTACCTCCGTCAGTTGGGGATCAAGCACGTCTATGACTCCCGCACGACTGATTTTGGGGAGCAGATTTTACACGACACCAGCGGGACAGGGGTAGATGCCATCTTAAACAGTCTGACCTCGGCTGGGTTTATTGAAGCTAGTCTGTCAGCCTTGGCGGCGGACGGCAGATTTGTAGAAATTGGTAAGCGAGACATCTGGAACGAGGAACAGATGTCTCAAGTCCGTCCCGATGTCAGCTATCACATTTTGGCTATCGACGATTGGATGCTCCATGAGCCGGAAAGGGTGCAAGCCCTGTTGGCATCCGTCGCTGAGCGCTTAGCTCAAGGTGAATTGCAGCCCCTCAGAAAGCGTATTTACCCGCTCACGGAAGCACCCGCCGCCATGCGCTTCATGCAGCAGGCCCGCCACCTAGGCAAGATTGTACTCACGGTCAGCCATCCTTCGATTCGACCTGAAGCCAGCTACCTGATTACCGGCGGACTAGGGGCCTTAGGATTGCAGGCCTGCACCTGGCTAATTGAACAAGGTGCAAAGCATATCGTATTGACAAGTCGACGCCCCCCTACCGAAGCGGTGCAGCAGCGTTTAACGGCACTTCAAGAAGAATTTGAATGCACCATCGTTGTCCACACGATAGACGTAGCAGATGCTGAGCTGGTTGATGAACTCGTTCACCAGTTTGGTAACACATGGCCGCCGCTTGCAGGTATCCTCCATGCGGCGGGCGTTCTCGACGACGGCATAATCGCTGAGCAAACCATGGAGCGCTTTACCAGGGTGATGGCGCCCAAGGTAACGGGTGCCTTCAACCTACATCGAGCTACCCAAAGCAGCGACTTAGATTTCTTCGTTCTGTACTCGTCTGTGGCCGCTGCCCTAGGGTCTGCTGGACAAAGCAACTATGCCACAGCCAATGCTTTCCTTGATGGTTTGGCTCAGTATCGTCGCGCTCAGGGGCAATGTGCCACCAGCATTAGCTGGGGCCCATGGGCTGAAGCGGGCATGGCGACCAGTGCGACTGTCCAGGCGAATTTAGCCCGTCAAGGGCTGACTCCACTGCAGCCGACCGAGGCCCACAGCGCTATGGCTCGATTGATAGCGTCGGGGCATGCGCAGGGGTTGGTACTGAATGCAGATTGGTCGCGCATGAGCCGTTGGCTGGGTGCAGTCAGACCGCCGCTGCTGAGCAATCTATTGCTCACACCTGTGAGCCGGGGCAGTGGAGCCCTGATTCAGCAGCTGCAGGCCGCTGCGGGTCTTGAGCGGCAGCAGCTCCTGGTGAAGCATTTACAGCGAGAACTGCAGCAGATTTTGCAGCTTGCTCAGCCTCCTGATCCAGAGGTGGGTTTCTTTGATTTAGGCATGGACTCCCTGATGGCTGTGGAGCTACATAACCGCCTTCAGCAGCAAATTGGCGAAGCTTACACCCTGCCAAACACGCTGGCCTTTGATTATCCAACCACTAGCCAAATGGCGGCCTATCTGGCTGAGCAACTCGGGGGGGTGCCTAAGGGTAGCTCTCAGCAGACTAAGGCCGCACAGCGATTGCTGGAAACCGATGCCGTAGCCATCGTTGGCTTGGCCTGTCGCTTCCCCGGAGCCCCAGACAAAGACGCCTACTGGCAGCTTTTGTCTAATCAGTTGGATGCCATTCGTGAGGTTCCCGCTGAGCGGTGGGATATTGATGCGTACTATGACCCCGATCCTGATGTACCGGGCAAAATGACGACCCGCCACGGTGGTTTCATCGACGGTATTGACCAGTTTGATGCCGGCTTCTTTGGCATTTCTCCCCGTGAGGCTGTGGAGCTTGACCCGCAACAGCGCCTGCTGCTAGAGCTGAGCTGGCAAGCCTTAGAAGATGCCAACATCGCCCCGGCCACGTTGGTTGGCAGCCGCACGGGCGTTTATGTCGGCATCAGCACAAGCGACTACAGCCAGCTGTTTACTCGCGCCGGGGAGCATGCGATTGGGCAATACATGGGCACCGGCACCGCCCATTCTGCCGCCGTCGGGCGGGTGAGTTACGCCCTCGGCTTGGAAGGGCCGAGCTTAGCGATTGATACCGCCTGTAGTTCCTCCCTGGTCGCGCTGCACCAGGCTCGACGGGGTATTCTCAATGGCGAATGTGAGCTGGCGCTGGTGGGCGGAGTCAATGCCATCTTGACCCCTGAGGCGACTATTTATTTCAGCCGTGGTCACTTTATGGCTGCCGATGGCCGCTGTAAGGCCTTTGATGCAGCGGCAGATGGCTACGTTCGGGGCGAAGGCTGTGGCATGGTTGTGCTCAAACGGCTATCGGATGCTGAGCGGGATGGGGATCGTATCTATGGCGTCATTCGCGGTTCCGCCGTGAATCAGGATGGAGCCTCAGGGGGGTTGACCGTTCCCAAAGGGCCGAGCCAGCAGCGCGTGATTGAAGCGGCTTTAGCCGAAGCTGATATAGAACCAGCGGCTGTGTCTTATGTTGAGGCCCACGGTACTGGCACCAGCCTGGGAGACCCGATTGAAATCCAAGCTTTGCAGACCGTGCTTGGAGAATTCCATTCCGCTGATACCCCCCTGTTGGTGGGCTCAGTCAAGACCAACATCGGCCACCTAGAGGCAGCCGCCGGAATTGCCAGCATCATTAAAGCGGCGCTGAGTCTGCAGCATGACAGCATTCCCGCTCAGCTGCACTTCAACACGCCCTCGCCCAGAATCCCCTGGGACAGCATCAATGTCAGAGTCGCAGTCGAACCCCAACCCTGGCCAGCAGAGCGCAAAGTCGCTGGCGTTAGCGGCTTTGCCTTTCAGGGCACTAATGCCCACATCGTTTTGGAGGGCTATCGTCCCCAGCCCCAATCTGATGTCAGCTCACCTGAAGTTATCCCTGAGCTACCGATGCATCTGTTAGTGCTTAGCGGTAAGCAAGAGCAGGCGGTGCAAGATCTGGCGCGCCACTACCGGAGTTGGCTTCAAGAGCACGATGACGTCAACTTAGCCGACCTTTGTTACACAGCTCGCATCGGCCGCAATCATTTCGCCTATCGGACTGGTTTGGTTGTCGAGTCTTCAGAACAGCTCTGTGTGGCTTTAGATCAGCTTGCGGTGGGCCAGCTGTCCATCAAACGGCAACCGCAGTCCCAAAACCTAGCCTTCTTGTTTACGGGTCAGGGCTCTCAATATGTTGGCATGGGTCGGCAGCTGTATGAAACTCAGCCCACCTTTAAGCAAGCGTTAGACCACTGTGCCGAGGTTCTCAACTCATATTTAGAGCAGCCATTGCTTGAGGTGCTTTACCCAACCGCTGGAGCGGCCTCACTCCTTGACCAGACGGCTTACACTCAGCCCGCCCTGTTCGCGATTGAGTATGCCCTTTATCAACTTTGGCAGTCCTGGGGCATTCGACCTGCTGTGGTAATGGGTCACAGCGTGGGTGAATATGTGGCGGCCTGTGTTGCCGGCGTCTTCAGCCTAGAGGACGGGTTGAAGCTGATTGCCATGCGCGGCAAGCTGATGCAGCAGCAGCCAGCGGGTGGTGGCATGGTCTCTTTGCTGGCCCCCGTCGAGCAGGTTAGAGCGGCGATTGCAGACGCTCCCCAGGTAACTATCGCGGCCATTAATGGCCCTGATAGCACCGTCATTTCTGGTCCGGAGGTTTCGATGCTGGCGGTTGTTGCGCGGCTCGAAGCAGCTGGCATCAAGAGTAAAGCGCTTCAGGTCTCTCACGGGTTTCACTCTCCGCTGATGCAGCCAATGCTGGCTGAGTTCGAGCAGGTGGCCCGCCAAATCAGCTACTCAGAACCCCAGCTGAAGTTAATCTCCAACGTCACTGGTCAAGTTGTCACCGAGGAGGTGACAACCCCTGATTACTGGTGCCAGCATGTGCTCCTGCCGGTCAACTTTGTAGCTGGCATGCAGGCCCTCCAGCATCAGGACTGCAATGTCTTCCTGGAATGTGGCCCTAAACCCATTCTGTTGGGTATGGGTCGTCAATGCGTATCAAACGATGGGCAGGCTTGGATACCCTCTCTGCGACCTGGTCAAGATGACTGGCAGCAGATGCTCACCAGTTTGGGTGAGCTGTATACACAAGGCGTTTATGTTGACTGGGCTGGCTTTGACCGAGATTATCCCCAGCGCCGCAAGGTTGCCTTGCCAACTTATCCTTGGCAGCGAGAGCGCTACTGGATTGATGCTCAACCGGTGGCGGCATCAGTTGCTCTCGCAATCGCTGAGACTCCGCCATCGGCCAAAACGCCTCTGCTCAACTGGCTCAGCCAGGGGAATGGCGAGCAGGTTCTACAGTTGTTACAGCGGGGCCAAACGTTTTCAGCAGCAGAACAGGCCCTGTTGCCCAGGCTGATAGAGCAGCTAGTGCAGGAAAATCAGCAGCAGGCAGCGGCTCTGGCGGCAATTCAGAACTGTTGTTATCAGCTCCAGTGGCAGCCACACCCTGCTGTGTCTCTGCCCACCGCTGTGGCGGCTGGCCACTGGATCATTCTGGCTGCCCCAGAACAGATTAAGGCCCATGATTTGGGTAACGCGTTGACTCAAAAGCTGGAGCAGCTGGGTCAAACCTGTCACTGGCTGCCCGCTGTTGAAGATAAAGCTGAGCTAGAGCAGGCTTTGAGGGCTTTTGACAATCCATTGAGCGGGATTGTGTTTTTGGGGGATGCTGCGTCGGCGACAGACTCGTTGCCGCTGAATAGCGCCTCTCAAGGTTGTCGTCGCCTGCTTGCTCTAGTGCAGGCCCTGGTTGCAGTTGCACCCGCGATCGCTTCAAAATCGCCTCGCCTATGGCTAATCACCCAAGACGCAACCACGTTCTCCCCTTCATCGGCAGGGCTAGTGCAGTCCCCCCTGTGGGGGTTGGGCAAGGTAATTGCCCTAGAGTATCCCGAATTTTGGGGCGGGCTCATTGATGCGGACGAACCTTCGGTGGCGGCGCTGGCAGCCCATTTGCTAGAAGATTCAGGGGAAGATCAGCTGGTACTGAGCGGTGATCAGCGGTACGTAGCTCGCCTTATAGCCGCATCACCTCCCGCCTCCGCCCCTGAGATTGCTGTTCAAACCGAGGCAACCTATTTAATTACCGGCGGATTAGGAGCATTGGGCCTAACCCTCGGCCGCTGGCTGGTGCAGCAGGGGGCGAAGTACTTGGTGCTGCTAGGACGGCGGGTTCCTACAGATGAGGCCAAAGCGGTCATTGAGCAACTACAACAGGCGGGCGCTACCGTAATGGCTCTCCAAGCCGATGTCACTGCCTCCGACGACATGGCAGCTGTGTTGGAGCAGATTGCAGCCTCTCTGCCTCCGTTGCGAGGCATTGTCCACGCCGCTGGCACAGTAGATTATGCTCCCCTGGTCAAAACGAGTGGTACAGATTTCGATCGCATTCTGTCGCCTAAGGTAGCGGGTGGATGGCTCCTGCACCAGCTCACCCAAGAGATGCCACTCGATTTCTTCCTACTGTTTTCCTCGATCGCTGCCGTCTGGGGCAGTAAAGGTCAAGGGGCCTATGCTGCCGCTAACCAGTTCCTAGATGCCCTAGCCCACTATCGGCAGCAGCAGGGACTGCCCGCCCTCAGCGTCAACTGGGGTCCCTGGGCCGGAGGTGGTATGGCGGTGCCTGACTTTGCCGACTGGATGGCGCGTCTGGGCATTCAGCCGCTACCCCCCGAGGCGGCGACGGCCGTTCTAGAGCGACTGATGCAGACAGACTGGCCCCAGGCTACGGTGCTAGATGTCGATTGGTTCCGCTTTAGAAGCCTGTTTGAGCTGCGGCAAGCTCGACCCTTATTTGCTCAACTGGCCGGTAGCCCGGCCGCCTTAGGGATCGCAGACCGGACGGTTGAATTGGATCGACCGCGATTCATTGATACCATCCAAGAGGTTCCGGCACCACAGCGGTTAGAGGCCCTGATTGCCCATCTCCAGCGGGAGCTCGCGAGCATTCTTGGGCTGGCTGGCAAGCTTCCCGATCGCTACCAGGGATTCTTTGAAATGGGCATGGACTCCCTGATGGCGGTAGAGCTAAAAAATCGCCTGGAGGTGGATTTAGACTGCTCTCTACCGGGGACGCTGGCCTTCGAAGCGCCAACTATCCAGGACTTGGGGAATTACCTGTCCCAGCAGGTGCTGGGCTGGACCGACGTTGCCGACGAACCAGCGGCGGCAGTTCCTGAGGCGGATGCTGCAGCTGATTTAGCGACCATTGCTCAGCTATCGGATGAGGAATTGGAGGCGTCTATCACTGACCGGTTGGCGCGCTTAGAAAATCTTATTGGAGGTCAATGACATGAGCCCATCCGCTAATGCCGCCACTGGTCAACTCTCTGCCCAACAGCGTATCTTGCTGGCTCTAGACGATGCGGTCAAAAAGCTAGAAACCTTTGAGCGGGAGAAATCAGAGCCGATCGCCATCGTTGGCATGGGCTGTCGATTTCCGGGGGGAGCGACCAACTTAGATCGTTACTGGCAGCTATTACAGAATGGGGTCGATGCCATCACTCCTGTCCCTCGCGATCGCTGGGATAGCGAGGTCTACTATGACCCAGACCCCGCCGCTCCAGGCAAAACTTACTCGCGCTATGGGGGGTTTTTAGATCAGATTGACCAGTTTGATCCGCAATTTTTTGGAATTTCTCCCCGCGAAGCTCAGAGTATCGATCCCCAACAGCGGCTCCTGCTGGAGGTCAGTTGGGAAGCCCTGGAATCTTCGGGATCGGTCCCCAATCCCCAGATTGTCAGCAAAACCGGTGTGTTTGTCGGTATTACCACCAACGATTACGCTCGCTTAATTACCCCCACAGGCGATCTAGACCCCATCAATGCGTACTACCTCACCGGCAACCCCCTCAATGCCGTAGCCGGTCGCGTCGCCTATACCTATGGCTTCCAGGGTCCCTGTATGGCTGTTGATACGGCCTGTTCGTCTTCCCTGGTAGCGGTACATCTGGCGGTGCAGAGTCTGCGTTTAGGTGAGTGCGATCGCGCCCTGGCGGGTGGGGTTAACGTGATTTTGACCCCCGAGAACACGGTGGCCCTGTCCAAAGCCCAGATGCTATCCGCTGACGGGCGCTGCAAAACCTTTGACGCCAGCGCCGACGGCATCGTGCGGGGCGAAGGCTGCGGCGTACTCGTGCTGAAGCGGTTGTCTGACGCGATCGCTAAAGGGGATCAAATTCTCGCCGTGATTCGCGGCTCGGCTGTTAACCAAGATGGGCGCAGCGGCGGATTTACCGTGCCCAACAAAATGGCGCAGCAAGCGCTTTTGCAGCAGGCTTTGCAGGCCGCTAAGGTCACACCCGAAGCCATTGACTATGTCGAAGCCCACGGCACCGGCACGCCCCTGGGCGACCCCATTGAGCTGCGAGCCCTAGGCGAAGTGTTGGGGCAGGGTCGCCCAGCCGATGCTCCCTTAAAAGTGGGCTCTGTCAAAACGAACTTTGGCCATCTAGAATCAGCGGCAGGCGTTGCGGGGCTGATTAAGGTGGTGTTGTCACTACAGCACGATACCCTGCCGCCCCATCTGCATTTTCGAGACCCCAACCCGCATATTGACTGGCAACAGCTCCCCATTCAGGTGCTAACGGAGGGCACTGCCTGGCCGCGCGGTGCGCGGCCTCGGCTGGCGGGCATCAGCTCCTTTGGCGCTAGCGGTACCAATGCCCACGTGATTATTGAAGAGGCTCCTATTATCGGTGACCAGCCCCCAGTCGAGCCCGACCGGCCGCTACACCTCATGGCGCTTTCAGCCCGCTCTGAATCCGCACTGGACGATTTAATCGAGCGCTACCGCACCC
>JANPIO010000232.1:0-11632 GCA_031425055.1 Phormidium sp. VAR_61_metabat_6 | reverse complement strand
AACTGGTGGCCAATGCGCCCCACATTCCTGTGCATCTGGGGTCGATGGGTGAGAGCGTGCGGAGTTTGATCGAGGCTAGGGGCGCTGATCTCAAACCGGGCGATGTTTACTTACAAAACAACCCCTACAACGGCGGCACCCACCTACCCGATATCACCGTCATCACCCCAGTCTTTCTAGAGGAGATCCACCCCTACCCCACCCAGTCGGAGACAGACAAGAATCCAACATCCCCTCCAATCCCATCCACCCATCCACAGTTCTACGTTGCATCTCGCGGTCACCACGCCGACATCGGTGGCGTTACCCCTGGCTCCATGCCTTCGAACAGCACCTCCATCGAAGAGGAAGGGATTTTATTAGACAACATTCAACTTGTAGATCAGGGGCAATTTTTAGAAGCTGAACTGTTAGAAATTCTGACGACGGCCCCCTATCCTGTGCGGAACTCAACGCAAAATGTGGCCGACTTGCAGGCCCAGATCGCCGCGAACGGGAAGGGGGTGCAAGAGCTGCAAAAGCTGGTCGATCACTACGGTCTCGACACGGTGCAGACCTATATGCAGCACGTGCAAGACAACGCCGAGGAATGCGTGCGGCGGGTGATCGATCGCCTTCAGGACGGCCAGTTCACCTACCCCATGGATGACGGCAGCCAGATCGCGGTGCAGGTCACCGTAAATCGCGAGGGACGCCGCGCCAAAATTGACTTTTCTGGAACATCGCCCCAACAGCCCAGCAACTTCAACGCTCCAGCAGCGGTGTGCAAAGCAGCGGTGCTCTACGTGTTTAGGACGCTGGTGGATGACGATATTCCGCTCAATGCAGGCTGCCTGAAGCCGTTGGAAATCGTGATTCCAGCGGGGTCAATGCTGCATCCGCAGTACCCGGCAGCGGTGGTGGCAGGCAATGTGGAAGTGTCGCAGGCGGTGACCGATGCGCTGTATGGGGCATTGGGGGCGATCGCTGCCTCCCAAGGCACCATGAACAACTTCACCTTCGGCAATGAGCGCCACCAGTACTACGAAACCATCTGCGGCGGCTCGGGGGCTGGCCCTGGCTTCCCCGGCACCGATGCGGTGCACACCCACATGACCAACTCGCGACTCACCGACCCCGAGGTGCTGGAGTGGCGCTTTCCGGTGCTGCTGCGGGAGTTCTCAATCCGCCAGGGTAGCGGCGGGGCGGGGGAATATGCGGGCGGCAACGGCATTGTGCGCACCATAGAATTTCGCGAACCGATGACGGCGGCGATTCTCTCCAACCGTCGGCTAGTGCCGCCCTTTGGCTTGGCCGGAGGGCAGCCGGGGCAGGTAGGAGAAAACCAGGTGATTCGCGCCGATGGTCGGATGGAGGCTTTGCCAGGGCAGGCCACCGTAGCCGTAGAGGCGGGGGATTGCATTCGGATCGCCACACCGGGCGGCGGCGGCTTTGGCAACGCAAAAGACTAAGGTGCAAGGGAAATTGGCTATCCTGCGCCCGCCCTAAAGATGTCCTGCGCTGTCAGCCTTAACCCCTCAAAGGTCGGCGACACCAATCGATTGCTGCCGGTAAATCGCTCTAGCTGATAACCGTCGACCCCCAGGGTGCAGAGCGTGATCGTGGGCTGCTTCGGTTGGCCAATTACCCGCGCCGCGCCCAGGGCGCGAAAATCCACAATCCAGTATTCTGCGATGCCCATGGCTTCGTAGTCGGCCAGTTTGAGGCCGTAGTCGTCGCGCCAGTTGGTGCTGACTACTTCTATTACCAGCTTAATTGTGGCTCCGTTGCAGACAGTAGACGCCTTTTCCCACAGCGGTTCGTGCGGTAGCTGGGCGCGATCGAGCACGGCCACATCGGGAATATAGCCCGCATTGGCCCGCAGGGGTTTCACCACGCAGGTGCGAGGAATCGTCAACGGCAACCCCGACTGGTCAATCAGAACGCCCAGCTTGAGGGCAATAAACCCACCAATGTCTTCATGGGCACCCGTGGGCCGCACCTCAACTACCTCGCCTTCAATCAGCTCGTAGCGCCCGCCATCGCTGGGGTATTGATCGATAAAGTCTTCAAAGCTCAGGGGCTGATTTAGGGCCTGCACCATCTCAATACCCGGCAATGCTTTAGGGCTGCTTTGCCCATAGTTTACTGCACAGCTAGCGGCTTGCGGTGAGACTACACCTGCGATCGCCCCCAAGAGATGTAGTCTGCACAACTTGACAAATCAAGTCTTCTTGAAATAATCGAAGCATCAATATTTTTTGAAATGAAGCATAGTGCCAAGAGTGTTGCGCTTTGGTCACTGTGTTGTTAGCTGAGGTCTTGATGCGATCGCTGGGGGATAAAACGCATGGTTAAAGTTGCCGTCAACGGGTTTGGTCGCATCGGGCGGCTGGTGCTGCGGGCAGGTTGGGCTTTCCCAGAACTAGAGTTCGTCCACATTAACGAGATCAAAGGCGACGCAGAAACCGCAGCGCACCTGCTCACGTTTGATTCAGTCCACGGACGCTGGGATCGCGATGTGGAGGCCGTGGGGAGCGAAAAAATTGCGATCGATGGCCAAACCCTCAGCGTCAGCAGCGGCGCAGCCCCCGGCGAGGTGCCCTGGGCTGACTACGGGGTAGACCTGGTGCTAGAGTGCTCCGGCAAGTTTCGCACCGCAGAAACCCTGGCCCCCTACTACGACCACGGCGTCAAAAAAGTGATCGTCGCCGCCCCGGTCAAAGAGGGCGCGCTCAATGTGGTCTATGGCATCAACGACCACCTGTACAATCCGGCAGAACACCACCTTTTAACCGCTGCCTCCTGCACCACTAACTGCCTGGCCCCGGTGGTCAAAGTCATCCACGAAGGGTTGGGCATTCGCCATGGCGTGATCACCACCATCCACGATCACACCAATACCCAGACGATTGTGGATGCGCCCCACAAAGACCTGCGCCGCGCCCGCGCCACGGGTATGTCGCTGATTCCCACAACAACGGGGTCGGCAACGGCGATCGCCCTCATCTACCCCGAACTCAAAGGCAAGCTCAATGGCTTAGCCGTGCGAGTGCCCTTGCTGAACGCTTCCCTGACCGACTGCGTGTTTGAAGTCGATCGCCCCACCACCGTCGAGGACGTCAATGCTCTTCTCAAAGCCGCTGCCGATGGCCCCCTCAAAGGAATTTTAGGCTACGAAACCCGCCCCCTAGTGTCGGTGGATTACAAAGACGATCCTCGCTCGTCGATCATCGACGCCCTCTCCACCATGGTGACTGATGACACCCAGGTAAAAATTCTCGCCTGGTACGACAACGAGTGGGGCTACTCCTGCCGCATGGCCGAACTGGCCCGCAAGGTGGCCCAAAGTCTCTGAGCCCCTTGCCCTGGGGGTGAGCTCTGCTCAGCATTGATTGATGGTGGGCAGTGCCCACCCTACAGCTCAAAACTTTCCCCACCTCCCAATTCAAAACCCAAAACTTAAAACTCAAAACTTCTCCCCCACTCCCCCCACTCCCCATGGCCCCTTCCACCTTCAAGCCCGAGAGCCTGCGCAACTACGCCATCATCACCGCTGCCTACTGGGGCTTTACCCTCACCGATGGTGCCCTGCGCATGATGGTACTGCTGCACTTTCACGTGCTGGGCTATAGGCCCTTTGCGATCGCCATGCTGTTTCTCTTCTACGAAGTGTTTGGCGTGGTGACCAACTTCTTCGGCGGCTGGATTGGTTCCCAGGTGGGCATTCGGCAAACCCTCTACGGCGGCATTGCCCTGCAAATTTTTGCCCTGATCATGCTGAGCTTTTTGAACCCAAACTGGGTGGTGCCAGTGCAGGTAGGCTTTGTGATGGCAGCCCAGGCATTCTCGGGCATTGCCAAGGATCTGACCAAGATGAGTTCTAAGAGCGCCATTCGCCTAGTGGTGCCGAAGGAAGCGGCATCGCGCCTGTTTAAGTGGGTGGCGGTGCTGACTGGGTCAAAGAACGCACTAAAAGGGATAGGATTTTTCGCTGGGGCGGCGCTGCTGGAGGGGGTGGGATTTCGCCCGGCGCTGCTGATCCAGGCGGCGGTGCTGGGGGTGATTTTGCTGTCGGGAGCGCTGCTGCCTGCGGGGATGGGCAAAATCGGCAAAAAAGTGCCCTTCAAGCAGCTGTTTTCTAAGAGCAGAGAGATCAATGTGCTGTCGGCGGCGCGGTTCTTTTTGTTTGGCTCGCGGGATGTGTGGTTTGTGGTGGCGCTGCCGGTGTTTTTGTATGAGGTGCTGGGCTGGCGGTTTATGCAAGTGGGTAGCTATATGGCCCTGTGGGTGATTGGCTACGGCGTGGTGCAGTTTTTAGCGCCGCAGCTATTGCGCAAAGACAGCACCGGCAAGGTAGTGCCCAAGGCCAAGACCATTTTGTTTTGGACCTCGATTTTGACGGCCATTCCGGCACTGATTGCGCTGACGCTGATGGGTGGAGTGCGGGGCGATGTTGCTGTAACCGGCGGACTGGTGGTCTTTGGCGTGGTGTTTGCGTTTAACTCGGCGGTGCACTCGTACCTGGTGCTGGCCTACACGGAGGATAAAGACGTGAGCCTGAATGTGGGCTTTTACTACATGGCTAACTCAGGCGGGCGGCTGCTGGGGACGATCGCCTCGGGGCTGGTTTACCAGTGGTTGGGACTGGTGGGGTGCCTGTGGGTGTCGAGCTTGTTTGTGCTGGCGGCAGCGCTGATTACGACGCAGCTGAGCGATCCCAACCCTGCTGATCCGGTGGCGGCAGGCAGCTCGTGAGCCAATGTTAGCTTTGGCTGACCATTCAAAGATTTGTAATCGGCGGTAGAATCCGGAACATCACTCTCTAAACTGTAGTTATAGCTACAGTTTTTGAAGGGAAGTTATGGATAAGCAATCGTCTAGCCAGCGTCGCCAGGTAATCGGAGAGCTGCGCCATCAGCTGCGATTTGCCAGTGTGGAAGAGCGCGATCGCATTCGTCAAGAGCTGAACTTTTGGGAGCAGCGAGGCCGCTAACTCGCCGACAGCAGGGGCAGCAGCAGAGCGACGAAAAAGTACACTAGCGCGCCTGTAAACACATAGCTATCGGTGCGGTCTAAAATGCCGCCGTGGCCGGGGATGAGGGCTCCAGAGTCTTTGACCCCGGCATCTCGTTTCATCAGCGATTCGGTGAGGTCACCCAGCAGGCTGGAGGTGCCCACCATCAGCCCCAGGGCAGCGCCGGTGGCAGGCCAGAGGGGCCATTGCAGCCAGTGGCTGCCGATCAGTGCCACCACCATGCTGCCCAGCATGCCGAAGACCGCCCCTTCGACCGTCTTTTTGGGGCTGATATTAGACAGTGGGGTGCGGCCAATAATTTTTCCAGCGATATAGGCCCCAATATCTGAAGCCCAAATGCAGGCAAAGGCTAGCAGAGTGATGGCTAGACCGTAGGGTAGAGTCTCTAGGGCCGGGGGCCAAGTGGCGGGCCAAAAGCCGCCCAGGGGCAGAGTGGTGGCGGTGTCGCCCAAGTCGCGCAGGCGCACCCAAAAGCTGGGTAGATAGCCGCCGTAGAACAGGCCTAAGATAGATGCTGCCACATCGGCAATGGTGGCCACCTGGGGCTGAAACAGCAGATAAAAGCAGATAAATGTGCCGCTCAGCGGTAGCAGGGCATCGGCCAAGGGCGGCGACAGGTGGGCGGTAATCAGCAGCAGCTGGCTCACCACCAGGGTAGTTTTGGCCGCTGGCAAGATGCCTTTAGCTTTGACCAAGGCAAAAATTTCAAGCTGTCCCAAAAAGATCAGCACCCCAAAGCCCAGGGTGAAATACCAGCCTCCCAGCAAAATCATGACCAGGGCGACCACGATCGCAACTATTCCGCTAATAATTCGAGGCCAGGGCATAGGTGAGGGTGCAGAGGGGTTAAACAGAGCGTTGCCCCTAGTTATGGGGCAGTGACTGTCATGCAGCTTATTACACTGTGCCACATTCCCCTAGAGGCCCCACCAGGAAACCAAGCCAGGAGACAGCGGTAAGAGCAGGCCAAAGGCGTGCCTAGGCGATCGCCTCCGTCTTGCCGCAGGCTTGGAACCGTCTCTAGCTAGTAGCGAGATGGGGATAGCCTGCTTCTACGAGGGCGCGATCGCGAATTTGGCAAGAATCGCACCGCCCGCAGGGTTCTGCACCGCCCTGATAGCACGACCAGGTTTGCTCGATCGGCACCCCCAGGGCGATCGCTCGATGCACAATATCTACCTTAGAATCCATCACCAAAGGCGCAATCAGCGCGGGGGCATGGCCCTCTAGCCCCACCTTAGACGAGAGCTGAGCGAGCTGCTGAAAGGCGGCCAGATACTCGGGCCGACAGTCAGGATAGCCCGAATAATCGACTGCGTTGATGCCGAGGTAGATCGCCTTAGCCCCTTTGGCCTCAGCGAGGGCCAGGGCGAGGGCAATAAACACCGTGTTGCGTCCGGGCACGTAGGTGGAGGGAATGCCCGCCCTAATGCCAGTCTGGGGGTCGTTTTGGGGCAATGGCTGGGCTAGGTCGGTAAGGGAAGACGCGCCCCACTGGGCCAGATTGACATCAATAAAGTGGTGGTCGGCGATCGCAAAGTGCTTGGCCACCGCCTTTGCCGCCTCTAGCTCGCGCTGGTGCCGCTGGCCGTAGTTGAACGACAGCGCCCCTAGTTCGTAGCCATCGGCGATCGCCTGGGCGGCAGCGGTGGCCGAATCGAGGCCACCGGAAAGTAGCACAATGGCTTTGGAACTTAGGCTTGACTGGGCCATAGGGCAGAGAAGACCGTCGCGACGGCTTAACGATTTGTCCGGTAGCTAGAGTAGCTCAATTTTGCTCAAACGCTATAGGCATTTGGCGGCTATCGTCGGATAGCTTCCAGGACTTGCTAAATTTTTGCCTCCCTAATTAATCGGTAGTTATTCACAAAAAAATCAATGGTAGGGCAGGCTATTCAATGAAGATGCCAACAAAAATAAGACATTAGCTAATTTCAAAGTACTCGAAACCATATAGAAATCAGGGTATCGAAAGAACCTAAATCTCTCCCTAGGATAGATATACCAATCGCCACCTAAGTTTTTGGTTGACAGGTTCAGTTTTTTGCGCTTAAACTCAGTGAATCGAACAAGTCAGCCTAGTCTGCTAGCCCTGTGCCTATAGGCCTGTGCCTTTAAGTGCTCGTGCTGTCAGAGCGGGGGAACCAGTAAAGGGGCGTATTTCCGAGTTCTTAATACCCAATTGAGGGTAATCGGAAGAGGGCATCTCTCAGTCCTAGCCCGTCAGCTAACCTCGTCGGCATTGAGAGGAGATTGAATCGTCAGCATTTCACAGTGCCTGGCTGTTTCAGTGTCCTAAGTCGTGTTAACACGGCTTGTTCGCTGTCCATGATTAGCCTCTAGGAGGGTCTCATGCAGCGTAAGTTGCGCGCCCGTGCGGCTGCCCGTTCGAGGCAGTCTAAACCTGTCAAGCCAGCCTTTCGCCTACCGTTGGAACGGATTGTTTTACCGGCGATCGCCTTTGCCGCCGTGCTGCTGGTGTGGTGGGTAGTTGCTACCTTCTTCACCACGTTGATGCCCACGCCCTGGGAGGCCTTCGTTGCCAACCTCGACTATATCTTTAACCCCTTTTTTCGGCGCGGGCCAGGAAACTTAGGCATTGGCTGGCTGCTGTTAGCCAGTCTGCGGCGGGTGTTGGTAGGTTTTTTGTTGGGGACTTTGGTCGCCATTCCCATTGGCTTTTGGATTGGCCTGTCGCCCCGCGCCATGATGGCCATCAACCCCCTAGTGCAGTTGTTTCGCCCGGTGTCTCCGGTGGCCTGGCTGCCCATTGCCCTATCGATTTTTAACCTGGCCAATCCGTCGGCTATTTTCGTGATTTTTATTACTTCGCTGTGGCCAACGGTGATTAATACTGCCTTGGGTGTAGCCAGCGTTCCTAAAGATTATTTAGATGTGGCGCAGGTGTTAGAAATGCCCCGCTGGCGGCAGATGACCAAAATTATTTGGCCGGCCAGTTTGCCCTACATTTTCACTGGTTTGCGACTGAGTTTAGGGATCGCCTGGCTGGTAATTGTGGCGGTTGAAATGCTCACGGGCGGCATTGGTATCGGCTTCTTTATTTGGGATGAATGGAACCGGCTCAGCCTCAGCTCGGTATTTCTGGCGGTGATTGTTATTGGCCTTACCGGCCTGGTGTTGGACTACGCCATTACCCTGATCGAGCGATGGGCAACCCATCGCCCTACCAAAGCCACATAGTCTTCAAGCTAACGGGCAAAACGACCCAATTCACTGCTGAGCAAAGTCTCTGGAAAGCAGGTTTTGAGTATCAGTCCAATTACTTCCTGACACTTCACAGACAACAAGGGTTAAAGCCATGACGATGATCAACCGGCGATCGCTCCTCCAGGGGGCGGTTGGGTTTACGGCAGGGCTAGCGGCTTCGGCCTGTAGTCAAGCGCTGCAATCGAGCGGTCGTCCAAGCAGTTCGCCGCCCAGTGGGGCCGCAGTTCAGGCTGCTAGCATCGAGCAGGTGGTTGACCCGGCCAGCTTAGAGCGATCCAACATTAGAATGGGCTACGTGCCCGTCAACGACTGCGCTCCCTTTGCGATCGCCCAGGCCAAAGGCTTTTTCTACAAATACGGGCTGACGGTTACCCTTAACCGCGAGGCCAGCTGGGGCACCTCCCGCGATGGTGTCATCTTTGGGCGGCTCGACGCGTCCCCAGTGGTTTCTGGGGCCGTCACCAACGCCCGCGTTGGGGCTGAGGGTGCTCCCCAGGCTCCCATGTGTGCCGCCATGACCATTCACCGCCACGGCAACGCCATGACCATGAACCGCGCTATGTGGGAGTCTGGTCTGCGCCCCTGGCACGAGTACGAGGGCGATCTAGAGGCCTTTGGCCGCGATTTCCGGGGCTATTTTGATGGCATACCCACAGCTCAAAAAGTTTGGGCCACGGTGCTGAGTTCAGCCATCTACGAATACTTCATTCGCTACCTCTCGGCGGCGGCAGGGGTTGATCCCATAGAAACCTTCCGCATTATTGTCAGTCCGCCACCGCAGATGGTGTCCAACATCAGAATTGGGGCCATGCAGGCCTACATGGTAGCCGAGCCGTGGAATACCCGCGCCATCACCGGCAACGAGGATGTCGGCTTTACCTTCGCCCATGGCAAAGAAATATGGCGCGGCCACCCCGACCGGGTGCTGGCGGTGATGGAAGACTTTATCAACGAGAACCCCAAGACCTACCGTTCCCTCGTTAAGGCGATGATCGAGGCCTGCCGCTATTGCGACGACCCGGCCAATCGCACCGAAGTGGCAGAGATTATCTCCGATCGATCGTTTACCGGAGCCAAGCCCAAATTTACGGAACCGGCTCTAGTGGGTAACTACAACTACGGTGGTTTCGACGGCAAAAGCCGCACGGTGCAAATGCCTGACAGCACCATCTTTTTTGAGCTGCCCGAGAATCTGCCCCATCCGGCTGGCGACCATTCCACCTTTATGTGGCAGTCTCAGTCGATCTGGCTGATGACCCAGGCTACCCGCTGGGGGCAAATTAAGGAGTTTCCAGCCGACGCCGAGGCCAAAGCTAAGCAGGCCTGGCGCACCGATCTCTATCGAGAGATCGCCGGGGAAATGGGCATTGAGTGCCCAGCGGATGATTACAAAGTAGAACCTGGAGAGCTATTCATTGACGGTATCGCCTATGACCCCAGCGACCCAGTGGGCTATTTGAATGGGTTTGAAATTCGCGCTAACCATCCCCAGCGGATCTATATGGGGTGAGGGTGAGTAGGTTGCAAGGTTGATCAGTCAAAACTTTCATACCGATTAACTTTTCGGCTTTCAACCCTAAATGAAGCCCGTTCACCAGCAAACAGTATTCCTTGCTCTAGACGCACTATTCAGGAGAAAACCATGGTCAAGTCAAGCCAATATTCGCAGCCCTCTGAGCAACGGCAGGCTGAGTTTGAAACGAATTTTTTGGTGGTTCAAGACCTGGTGAAGGCTTACCCCAGCGCGGGCGGCGACCCCACGGTTGTGCTCGACAACATCAACCTCACCGTTGGAGCCAACGAGTTTATCGCTATTATTGGCCACTCGGGCTGTGGTAAATCAACGCTGCTCAAAATTGTCAGCGGCCTAGAGCGGGCCACCTCTGGCGGCGTGTTTTTAGAAGGGAAACCCATCAAAAAACCAGGGGCCGATCGCATGATGGTGTTTCAGCAGTATTCGCTGCTGCCCTGGCTGACGGTGCGCGAAAACGTGCGGCTGGCGGTAAATGAGGTGTGTGACCATCTCTCACCGGGCGATCGCAGCGACCTGGTCGAAGAACACCTGGCGATGGTCAACCTCACTGCCGCCGCTGCCAAATATCCCGATGAGCTGTCGGGCGGCATGAAGCAGCGGGTCGGCATTGCCCGCGCCCTGGCGATTCGGCCCAAAATGCTGCTGATGGATGAACCCTTTGGTGCCCTCGACGCCCTCACCCGAGGCCACCTTCAGCGCCAGGTGCTTGATATTTGGGAGCGCAACCCCCAGGCGGTAATGATGATTACCCACGATGTCGATGAGGCAATCTATATGGCCGATCGCATTGTGATGATGACCAACGGCCCCAATGCCCACATTGGCGAAATTTTGAAGGTGCCGTTTGAGCATCCGCGCGATCGCGCTGCCCTGCGCGAATCAAAAGAGTACTATGAACTGCGCAATCACGCTCTTGGGTTTCTCGATAGCTACTTTGAGCAGATGAGCTAGGGATGTTGAAAAGGAAACGCTGACCTCAGCCCACTGGCTCTACTCGGCTAAGACATAGCGGGTGAGTACGCGCATGATTTCGTTGATGCGCCCGGTGGGTTGGGGCTTGCGACCCTCGCGCACTTCGGCAAAGCCGAGGCGATAGAGTTTGTGGATGAGGCGATCAAAGCTCTTCAGAGAGTTGCCACGCCATTATAGTCACGAATTTTAGTATCGGCGGTGAGGAGCGGAACGCTCAAAATTCTTGCCGTAGCCACAATAATTTGATCTGCTGGGTCTTTGTGAAAGCCCTGCAACCGAGTTGACTCAATCAAAATCGGCAGGGTCAAATCGAGCAGACGAACTCCTGGATAAGCCAGAGCTGACGCAAACCAGTTTTCCAATGGCGTTGGCAGCACGAGGCGATCGTACTCTACCAGCTTGGCAACTTCCCAGCACGAGTAAAGGCTAATGCCTAAACCACTACTCTGGTGGGTCTGAAGCCAACGGCGATGATCCTGGGTAAGACGGGCATCTTGTTGTACCCACCACACCCAAATGTGGGTGTCGAGCACAATCACTGCAAAACGTCCCAGTCTTCTAAGGGAATCGCAGGAGCGAAGGGATCGTCGTAGCGGTAAGGTTGTTGATCCGACGCAGGCGCTGTATCTGGCTCGGGCGTTGACGCTGTGGCTGTTACCAGATCGGGTTGCCCCTGCGGATACTTGGCCTTGAGAAAGCAGAGAAAGTCTAAGACCTCGGTAATCAGAGGGTCAGACACAGTATCGAGTTCTCGAATCAATAGGTCTTTTGGCGTCATAGCGTTTCTCCCCTAAAACCAAAACCTCACTACTTCTATTCCACCATGACATAACGGGTCAGCACCCGCATGATTTCGTTGATGCGTCCGGTGGGCTGGGGTT
>JANPIO010000231.1:0-15011 GCA_031425055.1 Phormidium sp. VAR_61_metabat_6 | reverse complement strand
GTGGTGATCGTGGGCGGGGCGCGCGATCACCCCGCACAGATCGACGACGTCATCACCTACCTGGGCTAGGGGAGTTGTTAGGAGGTTGTTAGGCCGCCTCCCTCTACCCCAGGTGGGATAGTAGCCTGAGATGCCACATCCTAGGGGAGGGGCGCGATAGAATATGAGCGCCAAAGACCGCTGGAGCGGCATTGGTTGCGTTTGGCATGGTCTGCTTTGACCCTCAAGCGCTTGATTTGAAGTTTTTAAGGCAGCAAGCTATGTACCCTGATGACCTGTCTCAAACCTTGCAGAAGGGAATTCGCGTTACTCTCGGGGCCACCGCATCGTTGATTGAAGCCCTACAGGATCCTGAAACCTCAAGCCAAAAATTTTCTGAGCTAGGCGGCGATGTCAACCGCCTCACCGAAGAGCTAGAGGTTAAAGGTGAGGTCACCGAGCGCGAGGCCCGGCAGTTTGTCGATGGGTTGCTCAGCCAAATGCCTAACCCCTTTGGCGGCTCTAGCTCGGCAGCCAGTGAGACCACCATTATCACAGTGGCTAGCCCCGTGGTCGACACCGCTGTGCAGAGCGATCTAGAGGCCCTGACCCTAGAGCTGGCGGCAATTCGCCGCGAGATTGAAGCGCTCAAGGGCTAGGGCAAGCATGGTTGGCACCGCCACATCATCTCCAGAGAGCAAAGCAGCCTCGGCGATCGCAAAGGACAGCAATCTGGCGATCGCCGAGCGCGAAATCTACTTCATCAGCGGTCTGGGTGCCGACTGGCGAGTGTTTCAGCGCTTGCAGCTAGAGGGCTATCGACCGGTGCATATCCTCTGGCAGCGTCCCCAACATCGAGAGACCATTGAGCATTACGCCCAGCGGCTGCTGACTCAAGTGACCACAGAAAATCCTATTTTTGTGGGGCTTTCCTTTGGCGGGCTGATGGCGATCGAAATGGCCAAGCTCTGCCACCCTGCCCAGGTGATTGTGATCTCCAGCGCCACGACGGGGGCAGAAATTCCGGCCTACTTTAAGGTGTTTCGCTGGCTGCCGGTGCAGCTAGTGGTGCCCTTTAAGCAGCTGCTGTGGGCGGTACACTGGCTTTTAACCTGGCTGTTTGGCCTCCACAATCGCGACGACTGTTTGCTGTTTAAGCAGGTCTTGGTGGATACTGACCCCTGGTTTCTCAAGTGGGCTATTAGCCGGGTAGTAGGCTGGCAAAATCAGGTGGTGCCCGAGCATTTAGTCCACATTCACGGCAGCAGCGATCGCGTCTTTCCCTTTGGCTACCGCAGTGCCGATGTGGTCGTGCCCGATGGCGGTCATCTGATGGTGCTTAACCGGGCCGAAGAACTATCTCAACTGCTGATGGCGACGCTGGCCACTAGCCCCGCAGAAAGCTAGGATGCCGTTGGCTGGGTAGGGGCAGAGGCAATCTTGCGCACCTGAAGGGGTAGCACGGGGAGCTTGAGCTGACCAAGGGCCGCCGCAAACTCCTGCTCATCTACCCCCAAGGGCGTGTTGGCGGCGGTGAGTTCGCGGTATTGCGGATCGGGCAGACGGCGCAGCCAGGCTTGGGTGAGCTGGTGGGTGACGGAGTTAGCGGCAGCCTCTAGCACCAGGGTCGGCAGCCAAAGTTGTCCTAGCCCCTGGTGCAGCAATTCGCCGTGAATAGCGGCTTGGCGACGCTGAAAGAGCGTTTTGCAGGCGGCAGGAGATTGGCGCAGACAGCGGCGGCGATCGCGCAACGCTTTGACCCAGGCGGCGTTACCCAGCCAGGGCAGCACCAGGGGTAGGGGCGACCACGGGGCCACCAGCCAGCGATCGCGCTGCCAGCGGCCTCGTAACGTGCGATCGTTCACTCCCTCAGGGGCCAGCACCGTTAGACTCTGTACCTGGTCGGGGTAGGTGAGGGCGTACTGTCCCGCCACCCATGCCCCTAGAGAATGACCCACCAGCCGAAAGCGATGGATGCGCAGGGCGCTCAGCAAACTGTGCAATGCCTCCACCTGGAGGGCCACCGAGTAGGTTTTCCCCTCTCGCCACGATTCGCCAAAACCCAGCAGGTCGGGGGCCAGGCAGTGATATTGAGGAGCCAGGCACTGTATGGCCGCTAGCCACTGGGTGCTGTCTTGCCAAGACCCGTGCAAAAAAATCACCGTTTCTGCCTGGGATTTACCGCCCTCATGCCAAAACACGTTGCCGCTGGGGAGCTTCATGCGGCCAGTGCGAATGGGAATCTCGGCGGGTAACGGCATAGAAACTCGGTGGGTAGATAGCACTAGGGTAATCGGAGGGCGGTGCCCAGCCCGTCAGACCCAGAAAACTTACCCAAAAGCTTAGGCTAAAACCGTTTCTCCTTTAAAGAAATCTTGCAAATGCTGACGGTGGTCATGGGAAAGGCGATCCCAGGGCAGCTCGTCGGCGCTAAAGGCGCAGGCCTCTAAAATTTCACGGGGATCAGCCGGATAGGGCTTGCCTGTCACTCGCACCGCCACCGTCACACACACCGAATGAAATCGGGGATCGCGTCCCGGCTGGGAGTACACTCCAACTAGACGCTCTAGCCCCACGGTCTGGAGCCCGGCTTCTTCTTTCAGCTCGCGGGCGGCGGCGGCGAGCACATCTTCACCCCAGTCGACAATGCCGCCGGGCAGGCTCCACAGGCCGTTGTCGCGGCGGCGCACCAGCACAATATTGCCATTGGCCAGCAGCGGAATGACGCAGGTGCCAAGAATGGGGCGGCGCAGCAGCAGCCCCAGCAGGGTGCGTAAAATATGGGCGAAGTAGGACATGGGCTAGAGGGTTTCCAGGTCAGCGAGCACCTCATCGGCGTGGGTTTCGGCTTTGACCTTGAGGTAGGTTTTCTCCAGGTTGCCGTCGGGGCCGATGATAAAGGTGCTGCGGGTAATACCCATATATTCTTTACCCATGAACTTTTTCAGGCCATAAACGCCGTAGCGGCTGGCCACTTCGCCGCCCTCATCCACCAGCAGCGGAAAGGGCAGGCTAAATTTGTCGATAAATTTGCCGTGGGACTTGGCGTCGTCGGTACTGACCCCCAGCACGACGGCATCTTTGCCTTGGTAGTCGGCGTAGCGATCGCGGAACCCACAGGCCTCCTTGGTACAGCCGGGGGTGTTGTCGCGGGGGTAAAAGTACAGCACTACTCGCTGACCCTTGAGGTCGGCCAGACTATAGGTCTTGCCGGTAGCATCGGGCAGGCTAAAGTCGGGAGCGGGATCGCCAACGGAAAGGGTCATAGTCGGTATTGCGAATGAGGGGACGATTGTGCCATCGCTCATTGTATAGCGGTGGTCGGCTGCTCAGGTATGTGTCGCTGATGCAAAAGAATTATTCAGCCCGACGATAGGTGTGAAAAACGGAAGATTGGTCAGTTGGCAGCAGCATGACATCGCTGATGTTGACATGGGCTGGGCGAGTGACGGCAAACACAATGACGTCGGCCACATCGTCGCCGGTCAGAGGAGTCATGCCCTGGTAGACACCCTGGGCGCGATCGCGATCGCCGCCAAAGCGCACCACGCTAAACTCGGTTTCGACTAGGCCGGGGTCAATGTTGGTGACCCGCACCGCAGTGCCCAGCAGGTCGAGCTTGAGCCCCTCTGATAGGGATCTGACGGCGGCCTTGGTGGCGCAGTAGACGCTGCCGCCGGGGTAGGTCTGCCGCCCGGCGATCGAGCCCACATTTACCACGTGGCCCCGCCCTCGCACCACCATGCCCGGCACCACGGCCCGCGTCACGTAGAGCAACCCTTTGATGTTGGTGTCAATCATGGCTTCCCAGTCGTCTAGGGGCGCTTCGTACTGTTTGTCGAGCCCCCGGCTGAGCCCAGCGTTATTGATCAAAATGTCGATCGCCTGCCAAGCCTCTGGTAATCCTGCGATCGCTTCACCGACGGCCCCCGACTGGCGTACATCTAGCACCACCGTCAGGATCTCAGTCGAGTGCTGCTGCTGAAGGTCTGTGGCCAACGCCTGTAGGGGTGCCTGGCGGCGGGCGGTCAAAATTAGCCTCGCTCCAGCGGCAGCAAGCTGGCGAGCGCAGGCGGCCCCAATGCCGCTGCTAGCGCCGGTAATTAGAACGGTTTGGTTTGCGATCGGTGCAGCCATAGCGGAGAAAAAATAAATACCGATGGTCTATGTCGCTTTAGCAACAGCCCCAGCCGTCAAGCAGGGGATTGTTGTCAAGGTGGGTTTTAGGGTTGTGTAGAATGCGCTATCGCGCCAGCGTAACGCATCAAGCGCAGGACTTGGTGCAAGGCTCCGCCTAGGCGAGAACTTAAACGACAAGAGCCGAGCGTTTTGCCGCTGCCCAAGGGCGCAGCCCGTCGCTCCTGCGTGGGTGGGAGCCGCTGCCAAAATCTCTAGGGGGCTGGCTCTGGATTTTTCACGCTGGCATCGATCTCATCGAGAGTTTGCAGCACCAGTCGCTTGGCCTGCAACTCCCAGCCCAGCTTTTGCACCTGAAAGGCCACGTAAAAGCCAATGCCCGTGGCAATCAAATCTAGCGGTTGCTGTCCCGAAATACCCAGCAGTAGCCCCAGCCCGCCAATGCCCCAAAAGGGCAGAGCCACCGTCTGGCGGTTTTCTTCAATCAGCTTGGCGACAAAATTATTGGGCATGCTAGCCGCCACCTCCTCCCGCACGGCCTGCTGCTGGGGATAGGGCACGGCAAAACTAAACTTGCGGCGCAGTTTCTCAATCTTGCGGGCGTCGGTGCTGTACTCCGTCAGCTCGTCTTCTGCCATGCGAATGAGCTGCTCAGCGATGGTCATAGGTGATTGTCCGAGTTGAGATCAAGGGTGTGTGCGCGAATTGCAGCAAGAACCAAAGCTTTTAGCCACGGTCACTGCGCCAATTATCTCACTGTAACGGCTCTTTCCCAGGCCATTTCCAACCGATGTAGTCCCAGGCGGACGGACTATTACCAGGGCAGCCTAGCAGGGAAAAATTTGAGAACCAGCATAAGAAAACCAACACAGGCGTTGATGGCTGTGGTTCACATCCGATCACTGCGTTACCCCTGTGCCAAAAGAGTCGTTTAGTTCGCGTCGTCAAAAATTTTGGGCAAAGGCCCTGTAGGGGCAGCTAAATTTTGACTATGCTCAAGGCTCTCTCATAAATCTGGTCGAGAACTTTGTAAAGCCAACGTGAAAAGGCATGAATCCCCTGTCATAGTGGCGCTACATGGCGTTCAAAATGCAAAGTTAAAAATAAAAAATCCTCAGGATTTCAGCGTTTTAAGCTTCCTGAACAGTAGGTTTACTTTTGCCTTGCCTCACTAGAATCAGGTTAAAATACCTGAACTTTTGTGAATAATGTTCCTCTGTGATTCGACAAGACTGGTGAGAAGAGCTAGAAAGATCTTTTCAGTGCTCTGATTTAATGTATAGCCTGATCAGGTGCTTTTGACTCAATGCTTTGAATTTAACCCGCAGCCTGTAAATCTTCAGGCGTTAATGGCGATCGCTGTATTGCACCTATTTAGACATAGGAGAACCCCATGGCAAGAGGTCGAGATACGTCTAGGGATGGTTTTAATAATAAGCTAGAGCAGTTTATTTTTACCAACTTCAAATTTTTCTGGGACTTTGTGCAAAGGTTTGATTCTCTGCACCGCTGTTTGAATAAGCTTTTGATCAACTATGTTGTTTACAAACTACCTCCCCGACCTCACCCGTTTAGCACTCGGTCTGCCTATACCTCTTGGGAGTCGCTAACCGATAGAAGTTGGACAGGGCGACATTTACCGTCTGCTCCAGACTTTAACCGAGAGGATACTCTGCCTGCCCTTGAAAATTTAGCGGCTCTGTTCAAAAAGCGCGACGGCAAGACTATCTATTCGGAAAAATCAACGCTACTGTTTCCCTATTGGGTGCAGTGGTTCACCGATGGGTTTCTAAGAATAGATCCTGAAAATCGGCTCAAAAACACCTCAAACCACGAAATTGATTTGGCCCCAGTCTATGGGCTAAAAAGATCTACTACCGAAAAGCTTCGATCCAAACTGGGCGGTAAGCTGAAAAGCCAAATAATCAACGGTGAAGAATATCCGCCTTTTTTGTATGCAGATCCACAAAATAATATTTTCAAGGAAGAATTTGAGGGCATTCATATTCCTCTGAGGAGAGTGCAGGAGGAGGTTTCCGCTGAGAAAAAAGCCAACTTTTTTGCTATGGGGGTAGAGCGAGCCAATGTCCAAGTTGGCTATGTTATGCTCAACACTCTCTGCCTGCGAGAGCATAACCGCCTGTGCGATTTACTGGCCAGGAACTATCCTAATTGGGACGATGAGCGTCTGTTTCAAACGGCTCGCAATATTTTGACGGTCATAATTTTAAAGATTGTGGTGGAGGAATATGTCAACCACATCACGCCCTATCATTTTAATGTAATTGCTGACCCATCTCCATTCAGCCACGAGAGCTGGATGCGAACAAACTGGATGACTGTGGAGTTTAGTCTGGTTTACCGCTGGCACAGTGCTTTGCCCGAAGAGCTAGTCTACGATGGCCAAACTATTCCGATGGAGTCCACCCTGTGGAGCAATGATTTGTTATTCAACCGCGGCTTGGGGATATTGTTTGAGGAAGCCTCTTCCCAACCGGCCTGTGAGATTGGCTTATTTAATACGGCTGATTTTCTGTTGCCGGTGGAACTCGCCAGTATTAGCTGGGGACGCCAAACTCAAATGGCGAGGTACAACGACTACCGCGAAATGCTTAACCATCCTCGCTTAACTGATTTTGACCAAATTACCGGCAATCAGGACGCGCAGCGGCTGCTTGAGCAACTGTACGGCGATGTTGAAAATATTGAGTTCTATGTGGGGCTTTATGCCGAGGACCCTCGCAAAAACTCGGTTATTCCCTTGCTCATTGAGCGGTTGATTGCGATCGATGCTTTTTCTGTCGTATTGACTAATCCACTGTTTGCTCCTCGGGTGTTTAACGAAAACACGTTCTCGTCGGTGGGTTGGCAGGAGATTCAACGCACCCAAACTCTTGCCGATCTGGTACATCGCAACCTGCCTCAGCAGGATCAACGGTATCGAGTTACGTTTGACCGCAATGCTTAGCCGCTTGCCGGGCACATTCTGCACTCCACCTAACAGTTAGCATTTCCCCAAGAACGTTATAGCCCATGGCATAGCTATAGCCTGAAGACCAACCCAAAACTGTTCATTATGGCTTTAATTAATCGGGATCATTCCACTTGTTAGGGTGTCCAAACCAGCTCCACGGGCGTCCCTCGGGCATTTGGCGATCGAGGATTTCGACCACGTCGGTCATAGTGCTGTCGGCGGCTACCCAACCCCCATTGATATCGGGAAAATCTAGCTGACAATTTTCACACTTCTTGCCGTTATAAAACCGAATTGGGCACCAAAAAGACTCAACATTTCTCAGCATCTCGGCACCGAGGGAATAAACCCCGGTCATCCAATCGCAGTAGAGACACCAGATTAAATCGTGACCGATCAAACCTTCAAATTTTTGCCGACTGATGTTGATCCACTCGCTGTGGTCGTAGTTGCGGAACCCTAACAGCTTGACAAGCAAGGGATAGAGTAGGACCTCTGCCGCCCGGATGCCAAAGAATAACGGCAGCGACAGACTAGTTATCCACAGAGCCATATTGTTGCGCCACCAGCCGAAACGCTGGTTGAGGTAACCAACGATGCGAGGGCCTTTGAGGGCCTGCCGGTGCATTTGTTCGTGGCCTACAATCCACAATTGCAGGGCAACTATCTGCCCGATTAGAGTTGCGCCGAGGCCCAGCCAGCCAGCGGCTACGGCACCCACAATCCAGGGCAGCCAAATCAATAACCCCAGGGCAACATCTAGCCAGGGTGCCTGAGTAAACTGGTGGGAAAGCAGTTGCCCCGATTTACCTAGCTTCGGTAAGAGAGTGAAGAACCCTGATAGCGCGAGTTCGACCAGCAAAGTAATGGCCAGAATTGAGAAAAATATATGCATGGCGGGTCAAATGACTGTAGGAATGGTTAAGCGGGGGACACTGTCCTATCTAAGAGAAGTGCCTGAGAGTATAACCTCAGATAATCGGAGCGGCTTAACTCTCATCCCTATTGGTCAAATGCCCTAGGCCATCCAAGGGAGCCGATCCGCAATGGGCACAGGGTTTGATCTCAGTTTGACAGACATATGGCAATGCTCAACTGTCCTTGCCCAAGGCCCCTGGGGCACCGAGTAGAGTCCTCTGGGGCGAGCAGGTGGCAATCATAATCACCAGCGTGAGAATATAGGGGGCGGCGTTGAACAGGTAATAGTACGAGTCAATGCCCACCGACTGAAATGCGGGGCCTAGCGCCTGGGCCCCGCCAAACAGCAGTGAGGCCCACAGACATTGCCACGGTTGCCAGCGGGCAAAAATCACCAGGGCCACCGCCATCAACCCCTGCCCGCTGGAGATACGCTCGGTCCAGACGCCAGGGTAAAACAGCGACAGACTGGCTCCGCCCATGCCTGCCAAGCAGCTGCCCGCCACAATGCTGGCCATGCGCACCCAAAAAATCGAAATGCCCATAGCCAGGGCGGCATCGGGACTGTCGCCCACGGCCCGCACGTAGAGCCCCCAGCGGGTGGATTTGAAAAACCAGCTCATCAACGGCACGATCGCTACCCCCAACAAAAACAGTGGGCTGATTTGCAGCGCCGACTGCACCTGGGATAGGCTGCTCCAGCCGCCCGCCGCCAAAGTGGGCAACTGAGGAGCCTGGGGTTGAATGAACGGCTTGCCAAAAAAGTTGGCCAATCCGCCGCCAAAAATAATCATGGCGATGCCCACTGCCACGTCGTTGACTCGAGGCTGCTGCGCCAGCCACCCGTGGATCGCCCCCAGCCCCATGCCCGCCATCCCCGCTGTCAGCACTCCCAGCCAAGGGGCCAGGGTAGGGCCAACAATGCCCGAGCTCAGGTAGGAAACGGCATAGGCGCTCATCGCTCCCATCAGCAGGGTGCCCTCTAGGCCCAGGTTGATTTTGCCGCTTTTCTCCGTCAGGCATTCGCCCAAACTGACCAGCAAAAAGGGCACGCTGCCCCGCAGGGTACCAGCCAAAATTCCCAGGGGTACGCCCCACCAACCCAGTGCCTCCGTTGCCATTACTTATCTACTCCCCTACTCATCCACCCACCTACCCATCTACCCCGCCACAACCGCACCTCCAGCCTCGGCCTCCCGCTCCTGAAACACCCTAAAGCGCCCGTAGAGCGATTCGCTGTAGAGCACGCAGAGAAAGACAATGCCTTGAAAGACCATGACGGTGGCATCGGGCAGGTTGTGCGATCGCTGCAAAATGCCTCCCGCCGCCAAAATGCCCCCCAGCAGCACCGACACCAGCACCGTGGCTAGAGGGTTGTGGCGGGCCACGAAGGCTACCAAAATCCCGGCGTAGCCGTAGTTTGAGACAATCGACTCATTTAGCCGCTTTTGCACAGCGGCGACCTCGACCATGCCCGCCAGTCCGGCGCAGGAGCCCGCCAAGAAGCACACCGCTAGGGTGAGCTTGCCCACCGGCAGCCCGGCGATGCGAGCGGCGCGCACATTGCCCCCAGCGGTGCGGGCGGCAAAGCCAAAGGTGGTGCGCTGCATCAAGATATAGGCCAAAGCCGAGACCACCAGGCCGTAGACCAGCCCCCAGTGCACTCGGGTGGCGGGTAGGGTGCCCAGCCAGGCGGCTGGGGCAATCTCAAAGCTGGAGGGCTTGCTGACAAAGGCGGGGTCACGCAAAGGGCCTTGAACGAGGTGGTTCATCAGGGCGATCGCAACGTAGTTCAGCAGCAGGCTGCTGATGGTTTCGTTCACCCCCCGGTAGTGGCGCAGGGCTCCCGCCGCCATAATCCACAGGCCCCCAGCCACTAGGCTACCCAGGGCCATGGCTAGCAGTACCAGTCCGCCGGGCAAACTCGACCCCAGGGCCAGACCCACCAGCACCGCCGCTAGCCCCCCCATCACCAGAGCGCCCTCATTGCCGATAATCACCAGCCCCAGCCGGGCCGGGAGAGCCGTGCACAGGGCCGTTAGCATCAGCGGTGAGGCACGCAGCAGGGTGTTTTGCCAGGCGCTCCAGCTGCCGAAGGCGGCTCGATAGATCGAGGCATACACCGCTAGGGGGTTGGCCCCGGCCAGGGCACAAAACACCCCAAAGATCACTAGGGCAGACAGCACTGCCCCCACGGGCAGGGCCACCGATTCTAAGGATCGCCGCCAGGTTGTTGTAGACGACATGGTGATGTCCTAGCTAATGGACCCAATTACACCCTCGACAAAGTAGTCCATTTTCTCAAGCTCAATATTATCGATTTTGAGCTGCTGGTCGGCGGGCAAAATCTCGCTGCCGGTGTTGCTCATCAGCGGCCCACCGTAGATCACCACCTCTCCAGACTTGATGCCAGCCAGGGCGGCATCGCCAGCGGCCTTTGCCTCGTCGCTGACGGCGGGGCCGTAGGGCGACAGCTTACAGAAGTTGTCGGCTAGCCCACCCCGCAAAATATGGGGAATGTCTCCGGCCATCAAGGTTTTGCCCGCCATCAAGTCTTTGCCCAGGGCGGTGTAAATACTCGACCAATCCCACTCGGCCCCGGTTAGATAACCCTTGGGAGCCAGGGGGCTCTGGTCGGCGTGGTAGCCCGAGGTCATCACCCCGCGCCGCTCGGCGGTTTCCATCACCACCTTGGGGCTGTCGACGTGACAGGTGATCACCTCAATGCCCTGGTCGGCCATGCTGTTGGTGGCCTCGGCCTCTTTCACCGGCACCGACCAGTCGCCGGTAAAGATCACCTGAGTGGTGGCATCGGGGTTGACCGACCTGGCCCCCAGGGTAAAGCTGTTAACGTTGCGCAGCAGCTGCGGAATGGGCTTGGCCGCCACAAACCCCAGCTTGCCCGCCGGGCTCATGTGGGCCGCCACTACCCCAGCGACGTACTGGGCTTCGTCGATGTAGCCAAAGTAGCTACAGACGTTTTTGGGGTGCACGCCCTCCTGGTAGAGCCCTCCAGCGTGGAAAAACTGCACATCGGGAAACTCTTCGGCCAGGGCGAGGATGTGGGGATCAAAATAGCCAAAGGAGGTGGGAAACAGCACCTTGGCCCCGTCAATTTCGATCATGCTGCGCATAGCTTCGGCTACGGCTGTGGTTTCGGGCACGCTGGCCTCTTCCACCAGGCGAATGCCGGGCACGTTGGCGGCCATGGCGGCGGCCCCCTGGGCGTGGGCCTGGTTGTAGCCAAAGTCATCCTTAGGCCCGACGTAGATGAAGCCCACGACCAGTTCTTCTGGGGCAGACCCATCGGTGGCCGCGCCGCCCTCGGTGCTGGGCGACTGGGCGCAGCCAGTGCTAAATTTGGCCGTCAGCCCAAAGGCAGAGGAGGCTAACAGCCCCCGCACCACCTGCCGTCTCGATAGACGAAAAGAACGTTTGCGATCGCTCATTGTGGTTACAACTCTCTCCAATACAGGGGCTGAACAGACTATCGTTAGAGTCACAGCTCTAGGCGAATCGGAGCGCTCTTGACGCTGGCTCGATCTACCTGAGGGTGTTCTAAGCTTTTACACCATCTCTTCTAAGAATTGGTAAAAGGCCCCAAAGTAGTTGTATCAGAAACGACACTTCGTCGGCTCCGCTACTATCTCGAGATAGAGATTGACCAAAAGCAAAGCCCCAGAGTAGTTCACTCTAGGGCCAGCGGTAGTTGATTTAGGGTTGATGGCAGTGGCGCTAAATGTGCTGCTCTAGCAGCTCGGCGATCGCCCGGTGCTCTACGGGTGGCACCAGCGGAAACTCCTGACGAGTGTCGGTAATCAGCCAGTCGAGGGCAGCGGCCTTCATGTCGATAGACGCGCCGGTTTTATCGACGCAGTAGCGGCCAAACACCAGCTTATCTACCAGGCGCACCCCAGGACCAATGCGCGAATATTCAAAAATCACGCTCTTATCGACGATCGCCCCGCTGCAGATCGAGCAGTTGTTGCCAATGGCGCTGGGGCCAATGATGGTGGCTCCGTCTTCAATGTGGGTCATGCCGCCGATGTAGACCGGCCCTTCGATGTTGACCTTGTCCCAGTTAGCCTTCACATTCAGCCCCACATGCACGCCGGGGCGAATCTCTTGCCCAGGAATATCCACCAGGTTGACCACGCCAGTGAGCACGTCCTGAATAGCGCGCCAGTAGTCGGGCACCTTGCCGATGTCGACCCACTCAAACTCCATGGGAATGCCGTAGAACGGCGCGCTATTGGCCACTAGACTGGGCAGCAGGTCGCCGCCGATGTCAAAGGACACCCCCGAGGGAATGTAGTCGAAGACCTCTGGCTCAAAGATATAGATGCCAGTGTTAATCTCGGTGCTGAGTGCCTCTTCAACCGAGGGCTTTTCCTGGAATGACTTGACTCGCCCTTCGGCGTCGGTGACCACCACCCCGTAGCTGGGCACCTGCTTGAGGGGCACAGTCTTGGTGATAATCGTGGCGATCGAGCCCTTCTCGCGGTGGCGGCGCACGGCCTCAGTCAGGTCGAGGTCGATCAGCGCGTCGCCGCAGAGCACCACAAAGGTGTCGTCAAAAAAAGGCGAAAAATCCTGAATCTTGCGCATGCCCCCGGCGGAGCCGATGGCGTCGCCCACCAGTTCGCCATTTTCTTCGATGCGGCCCTCAAAGGAGTAGGCCAGCTCGACCCCAAAGCGCTGCCCGTCGCGAAAATAGCCTTCAATTTCGTTGGCTAGGTGGCTGACGTTCACCATAATCTGGTCGAACCCGTGCTGGCGCAGCAGCTCAAGCAAGAACTCCATCACCGGTTTCTGCATGATCGGAATCATGGGTTTGGGAATGGTGTAGGTGATGGGCCGTACACGGGTGCCTTTACCGGCAGCCAAGATCATGGCTTTCATATGAATAGGATCCTTAATATTTATGGGGTTATGCTCTGTAGAGCAGTTTTGCTAGTTGAGGCTGTAGCCGCCTACCCAGAAAAAGCTGGAAATAATGTCAACCTAGGGCGATCGCACTCGGTCATGCTAACAGCGCCTAAAACCAGAGCACTGGTAACCCATCGACCTTCAACGAGTCCTTACACTTTCTTTAAAATAGCCCGGCATCCTGAGAAACGGTAATCTTCCTGAGGATCTGTCCGTCTTAGTCAGGCAGAATAAAGGCCGGCAGTTCGGCCTCTGCTGCGGTGAGAGGGGCGCGATTGAGATTTCTGACCCGTAAATCGCCGTAAAACTGATCTTGGCCAAGCTCCACCTTGGACTGAGCCGAGAGAAATAGCAGCCCCCAAAACACCCCGACCTTTTCGTGGACGGCAGCGGCGTGGGGGGTGTCAAAGTCGTGGGCATCTTCGAGATCGGCGGGCTTAAACTGAGGCCAGTGCTCCAGCAATAGCTCAAAGTCGATCCACAGGGTGTCTTCGCCCAACTCGTCCCAGTATTGGTCTAGGAAGGCTTCGAGGGCGGCAGCAATTTCGGAGAGGTTTTCCTGGTGGGCCAGCTGGGCGATCGCCCGCACCGCCTGGCGTTGGGGCTGGGGCCGCGCCCGCCGGGCACGAATGCGAGGCTGGTGGTCGGCCATCACCGTAGCCATGGTTTCGAGCTGCTGAATCAGCTCGTGAAGCGTGACCTGCCGCCGCTGGGGAATGGGGGCGACGGCGCGGCGGTGCAGGTGCCGCTCCAGGTTGCGGGGTAGGGGCACTAGGTCAGGAATGTCTTCTTCCCAGACTTCTTCGGGGTTGGCTTCGGCCTCGGCCTCAGCTTCGGCCCGCACCATGGTGTCAGCCTTGAGCAGCACTAGCATGGAGGCGTAGAGAAACCCCTGGCCCGACTCCGACAGGCTGGCCTCGTAGGGGGTGCGGCCCTGGCTGGCTAGGGTTTCGGCCTGGGCCTTGAGCAGCGACAAAAAGCGATCGATGACGTCGATTACTTTGACATCCCACGGGTCGATTTCGCCCTGATCGGCCAGGTCGATGAGAAATGCGATCGCAGTTTGAGCCAGGGACGATGACATAGATCGGGCGGTGCAAAAGCTTAGAGATCGCGCTAACAGCCCCTGCTGTCTGAGGCGCTATGACGCGGCTATCGGCCCATGATAGCTCAAAGGCCCGTTTTACCTAACGACTCCATCACCGCATCGATTAGCGCTTGGCCCCAGATCGCCGCCATTACCCCGCACCCGAGTATGACGAAACCGACCCTGGCAATCTGCATCGAATCGAGACTCAACGGAGAGCCGTAGGAGAGGGGCAGCGCAACTAGCACAGCGCCCAAGGCAGCGCCCCCGGCAAACCGCGAGGCCCACCTGAGGGGCGAGAGCTGAGTATCCTTAGTAGGGTCATTATTGTCTGGCATCATGTCGCTTTCTGTAGCTCAACACCCAGTCCATCAGCCAGATCATAACAACTGAGGTCGATGGCAATCTGTCCCATACCTCCAGCCCTGCTGGTTGCAACTAAGCGACCGCTTCCCCATCTTCAACCGAGGCGGCGGGCAGCAGCAGGCTCTGTTCTTCGAGCTTGACCTGGTAGCGCTGCACATCCTGCTCCAGTTCCTGAATGCGAACTTCGCGCTGCTGCACCTGCTTGCCAAAGGACATGTAGCCCTGCACCTGCGCCCAGACGCTAAACACCCAGGCAAACACCGCCCCAATGCCCATCGCCATAATTAGCTCGACGCACAGGGGAGCCTCGACATCCAGGCCGGGGGCGATGTGAATTAGCACTCGCTCAGTGTTCTCAATGCCAAATAGCACCAGGGCTAGGGCAATTACAAAGATAACGACAAAATTTATCTGCCTCATGGCTCTGGCCTCCCATGGCTGGTCAAAATCGCTAGGTCTATTTAACCAGGCTGGGTTTTGTTTTGGGTAAAGGTTTTTAGGAAATGAGAGGTGAGGGAGATGGGGAAGGCGAGGAAGTTTGGGTGCTGGCGGCGTAGTGGCCCTATAAGTCGAAGCAAAAAGGGTGAGGGAGTGCTTAGGGGGCGGGGAACTTGGGTTTGA
>JANPIO010000230.1:0-16438 GCA_031425055.1 Phormidium sp. VAR_61_metabat_6 | reverse complement strand
CTAAATTGCCCCAAATCGCAGCTTCGCTACTTTAGGGCCTACCAGGACCGCTATGGCTATAGTGTCGTAGCCGAAATTCTCAGCCACACTCGCCATAAGCAGCTGCGCAACGTCAGGCTGCATCTTTACGACAATGAAGGGCAGCTATTCATCGAGCCGCTGTATGTTACCAAAGGGCTCATGGTGCCCAGCTACGTTGATTTCCATGTGTCAGAGCTGGTGTGATATCGAAGAGCCGCTGACCAGGGTTACCACACCATTCCCAACCCACCTGATTGGTCAGCAGAGCGGTATTTGGCTTAACAAAAACACAATGACTCGCTACTACCAGATCTAAAAAAATAGCTTTTGAAATCTCTCCACTTTCTGCATAGCTGCTAATTACTTTTACTGGAAACTCTTCTCATCAATCCGATTGAATTCCTTCAACGAACCAATCAATCGTATTCAGACGAGGATCACCTAACTTAAAAGTATCTCCTTGCGGGACTACTGTATTTCCTTTGTTGTCCTTAAGGCCGCCCGAGAAAATCACTAGTTCACCACTGGCCAATTTTTCTTTAACTGAGTCCACAGCTCTTTGGGCATCAGCAGAAACTTTAACTCCATAGGGTGAAATATTAGAGAATTCCTCCTTTAATCCTCCGGCTAATGCTTTAGGAATACCACCATTCATAAGCGTTTTTCCTGCTTTAGTCATTTCAGCATAGGTGGTATAAGCTTTCTGCCAGTTCCATTCTACTCCGGTCAAAAAGTTGTCGGGGGCTAGGTCAGACTGGTTCACGTGGTAACCACAACAATATACTCCCCGGTCTTTGGCCGTGTTGATCACCACTTTGGGGCTGTCTACTCGGGTAATAATCACATCAGCTCCCTGGTCAACCAGGCTATTCGTAGCTTCTGCTTCTTTAATAGGTAAAGCCCAATCGCCTGTGATAATAGCATCAGCTGTAATTTCAGGATTAATACTACGAGCCCCCAGTACAAAACTATTCATTTCTTGTAGTACAACGGGAATAGACTTTGGCACCACTAGGCCCAGTTTTCCAGTTTGGGTTACTTTAGCTGCCACAATTCCGGCCAAGTAAGCGGGTTCTACCAGAGAACTGAAGTAGGATCCGATATTGGGAGGATGATCGTCATCGAGCGGATGATTCGGGTGCAAGAATTGAACATCCGGAAATTCGGCTGCTAGCTTCAAGCTGTGAGGATCAAAATAGCCCCAAGAGGTTGGAAAAATAATTGTGGCCCCATCTTGCTCAATCATATTGCGCATGGTTTCCTGCACCGCCGTAGTTTCAGGAATGCTGGCTTCCTCTACGATCTTAATCTCAGGAAATTGGGTGGCCATGGCGGCAGCAGCCTGGGCATGGGCTTGATTGTAGCCGAAATCACCCTTTGGGCCTACATAGATAAACCCAACGGTGATGGGTTTGATATTAGCCTCGGCAGCTTCCTCGTCCGTCGATGAATCGGACGTTCCAGAGGAACAAGCCGTCCAAAACTGAGAAGTGAGACCAAAAGCACTCGCAGACAACAAGCCTCTAAGGACAGTACGGCGACGGAGGTGCAATGGTAGGCGATAGGTCATGGAAAAGTCTCCTTAATCTATGTACTGTTTTTAAATGTTTTAGGTCAGCAAACATCGCCCAGTTCAGCATCGGGGTTCATGGTTTCGTAGCTGAAATACCGATCGGGCACACCGTTGTAAATAATGTAGTCATCAAAGATATGGATGCCGGGTTTACCGTCAATAGCTGTGATGGCATTCCCGACGGAATGGAGTTGAGCCACGGTCATTTGTAATGGTCTTTCATAAGGCTGGTAACTAGTGCGAATGAGATAATCCAATTTGGGGTATATCGACATTTCGATATGGCACCCCAGAATGTGACTGATGGGATGAGTGTCACAAAAAGCAATCATGCGCTCAATACTGCCTGTAAAAGCCTCCCAGTCGCGAATATAGAGCCGACCCGGATACACTAAATCTCCGGTAAATAAAAGATAGGTGTAAGGGTCATAAATAGAAACCTCGGCTTCTTCATGACCTGGTGTTGCCATTAACTTGAGAACCCGACCGCCCAGATCAAAACTGACTTGATCCTGAGGCCAATGCTGAAATCCATAGAATTGAACGGTATCCTCCAGGGTCTTCCCCACAATGACCGTATTGGGACGATCAAAAAACTGAGGATCCGCTTCAAAGTGATCACGGTGCAGATGGGTATGGGCCACCACAAGACCATAATTATCGCGGGGGTACTTGGCCAACCATTGATCTAACAAATCATCGACGGTTGATCGAAGCGGGAAAAAGTCGGGCGACCGGGTTGCACCTGTATCTAGCAAAATGGCCCGGTCGTTGCCAAACAGCAGAAACATGAACGGTGCCTCAGGATGCACTGCCATATTCTGCCGCATGATAACGGTGTGCTCGTTATAAAAATGGATTTGAATATCTGGATCAGTATTATGCTTCGGCGAAACCGAACCATGAATCCATTGCACATCAAGACTGCCCGGTGCTGCTTTGGTCAACTTAAAATTGACAGGTTCTACGAATGTAGGCGAGGACATGGACTAGTTCTCCATTTCAGCTAGTTGAGATACACCTCATTTAATCAGACTTAGAAGTTTCTTCGGGAAGCTACTAAGCACTTGACTTAGACTAACTGGGGCATTAACGCGAAAGCCCAGGAAAGCTGCACATCTAGCGCAAACTCTCCCGGGCTTTTATCCCTCCGTGGAATCAACAGATACTGTTTCAACTGCTGACTTGTCTCTCTCGGACCAGCACTGAACCTTTCCTCATGAGAGAGGATGGTTGAATCGGAACCCTAGAGACGTTATTTTTTATCTTTATTGGTGATGAAAAACCTCTATGTAGAAGCTACATAAAACCCTTCACTTTTTGCTTTAGCTTGGCCACCACATTAAATTAATTTGTAGGCACGATTTGTATCCAGAGCTACATCCTTTTGATGGCAAATCCCAAGTTCTCTATATCTATGATGCTAAAAGATTAATAGGGCTCTTGTGCAAATTATGCCGAGATTTTGGATCCGCAGCGAATAGTCTAGATAAATTATTTAGTTAGTAATTGCTCAACTGGGTTGACGGGTACCAGGTGATGAGCGAGGGTGGTAGATTTTTGCGATGAAAGACCTGCCGCCGTTAGAAGGCCTCGGTTCTGAGGAGAGAGAGGCTCTGATACGAGAGCGGTGGCAGGAGGTGCAAACCTGGCAGGCAGAAGTCGAGAGGCTCAAAGGCAAGCGCATCAAGAAAACGTCGCGCAATTCAAGTTTGCCGCCGGCGAAGGGCTTTAAGCCAAACTCAGATAGTTCCAAGCCTAGCCAAAGCCAGCGAACCGCGAGTGTGAGCCGAGCGAGTGGAGGACGAGAACTGAGCGCATCGCCTGACCAAGTGGTGGTGGCGCAAACGAGCCGTTGTCCTCATTGTGGCACCGAGGTAGCGCGTGCCATACTCCTCAGACTGGAGTCACTCATCACACCCTTACCTCCCTTTCATCACCGTTGAAAGTATGCCGCCTTAATTCCTGATGTGACACTTCAAAGGGCGGAATGTGGATCCGTCGTAAGCCATCGGGCCAGCGCTATAGTCCCAGCAGGATCAGTAATGCTCAGTGGCAGGTCGTTGCAGGGCGATCGACAGCACAGTGGCTTTGCTGCCTCCAGCACTAAATGATCACCTGGCAAATCCTCCTTGTTTATCGTCTAACCGAACGTTATTCGGTTCAGGTACTTATGGGTTACGGCTTCCCATCCTCTTTTTTCCATCGCCAGGGCCCTGGCTTCAAAGTGGCGGCAGTCACTGCGTTAACGGCTCTGAGCACTGCCGCTGCGGTGCCTCTGCTAGCGGAGTCCGGGATGTCCAACCAGACTCCGAATAGTCAGTCTGGCGGGCAGGCTGCCGATGTCTCGCCGTTTTGTCAGACGCTGGTCGCCCAGTTCAGCCCCTTTGGGAATTCCGATCAGGCGATTCTTAGCGCAGCCCTCAGCGCAGCCCTTGACCAGGGGGGAGACTTGAACCAGCCCTGCCTGCTATACGGTGAACAGTGGTTGCCGCTGAACTACCTACTCTCTACCGATGACGCCCTGGCCCAGCGGTTGATCGACCAGGGCGTCGATGTCAATGCCCAAGACGGTGAGGGCAACACACCCCTCCACTACGTCGGCGCATCCCCGGCCTTGGCCCAAGCCCTGCTGTTCCAGGGGGCGAACGTTAACGCCCGCAACCAGAATGGGATTACCCCATTGCACAACGTATTTGGCGAAAAAAATGTGGCCGTGATGGCCCTGCTGATTAGGGCCGGGGCCGAGGTCAACGCTCAAGACAATGAACAACTGACGCCACTCCACCTGGTCGGCAACGCAGGGTCGTCAGAGATTGCTGACCTGCTGATTCGCCACGGAGCCGAAGTCAATGCCCGCAGCAACCAAAACTATACGCCTTTGCACTACGCCATCAGTTACTCAAACCCAGGGCTGGCAGAACGATTGCTGCAAGCAGGCGCTGATCTGACCCTACAAAACGATGCTGGCGCGGTCATTCATACTCCCTCTTTAGATCCAGCGGTGCTGCAGCTGCTGCTTGACTATGGGGCAGACGTTAACCTGGCCAATGCGGCGGGGCAAACGCCTCTGCATGTCCATCGATTTAACCCGGAGCTGATCGGCCAGTTGCTGGCCGCCGGAGCCGATGTGAACCGACAGGATAGCCAGGGTAGAACGGCTCTGTTTGATGTCAACCTGGAGGTGGCACAGCAACTCCTGGCCGCCGGGGCCAATCTGATGGTTCAAGACCATCAGGGTAGAACGGCCCTGCACCAGGCCGTGTTGGAAGAACAGAGTTTCTTTGGCCCGGAGTTGGTGGCGCTGTTTTTAAGTCAGGCTCAACCTCGATCTGGCCTGGTTCAGGTTAGAGATCACCAAGGCGAAACGGCCCTTGAGCTAGCACAGCGTCTGGGCAAGACCGAGTTGGTCAATCTGTTGCAAACCGTGTCAGATTAGTCCCGCGACGACGAGGCGGAAACCATTGACCCCCTTCAGCAACTGCTTCAAGCCTAAGACTGCGCGGCGGCAGATCCAGAAACCCGGCGGTTGCTCACCTCTGCCTCTGACCTTACCCCTGTTAAGAAGAACAAACGTTCTCCTTAACAGGCCTTAAACTGGCGAAGCTGCGATTTGGGGCAACTTACCGATCACTCCCTTAAGCAGCAGGGGATTCAGGGAGTACACCACTTGGGCTAGCCATGAACTAATTTTCTTCAAAATTGAGTAGTACACTGCCTATATTTATCGTTTTTAGAGGCTGAAGCTCGCATTTTTTCGTTGAAGGGTTGCCTGCGGTGCAACTTTTTGGGGCCAAAATTAGCATCAGCGATTTTAATGAAAAGTTCACCTAGAGTGACTATCCTGCAAGGCATACAGCCTTAGCGTAACTTTCTGTACGATTACTCACTTAACCCCAATAGCTGCACCTCAGACACGACCCAGTCCCCATCCTTAAAGAAAGAAAATCAGCCCTTGAGTGAATCATTCAGTTTTTCAGCGCGAAGGATGATGTAGCCCAGGTCATTGCCGTACTCGGTAAACACCCGTCGCATCGCTAAAATGCGCTGCCGCATGACCGGATGCACGAGCAAATTCCAGCCCAGGCTGAGCAGGGTACCCAGTCCTTCTTCTTGGGCAATGCGCAGCGGGTTGAGCAAGGCCATCGGGCCATCCTGGTGCTGTTGCACGGTTAGATTTGCCGACTCACAGGCCGCTTGCCAGCCCGCCTCACTCAGGGGTGCTGTGTTGACGCGAATGGTGGTAGCCAGTTCTCGGTAAATGGCTTCAGTGCGGTCACCCTGGGCTAGCATTTCATGGCTGAGGAACTGTCCGCCGGGTTTGAGGCGATCGCCCACCCCCTGCAAAATTTTGGCCTTGCCAGGGGCCGACTGCATCGACAAAATTGCCTCGCCCAGCACATAGTCAAACTGCTCAGGGATGCGCTCTAGGTGAAAAATATCGCCTTCGCGGATGTCCACCCGATCGCTCAAGCCAGCGGCCTCGACATTGGCGCGGGCGCGGGCCACACTCTCAGGATTTTTTTCGACCCCCACGACCTTGACGCCGTAGCGCTGGGCCAGGGCGATGGCGCTATAGCCAAAACTGGCGGCCAGTTCTAGCACAGTGTCACCGGGTTGAAAGTTGACCCAGGTAAAAAGGGTTTCTGTGGCCCCGCGCCCGCCGGGACGCAGAATCTTTTTGCCCGCTGCGGCCAACACCTCATGGCCAGGAGCAGTCTTGAGATTGAGCTGAGTGGCCGTCATGGCATTTACTAGGGGAGGATGCCTCTACTCTGGCAGAGATGCCCAACCCTGTTCATGAGGTAGCTCATAATTCGCCCCGGTCAGCGGTCAGAAATCTGGCCAAGAGCTTTACGCTGCATGGGTTGTAGCCCACGAAAAGCACCTCAGACGGACTGCTTGAGAATCGGTATAGTTTAATGACGGTTCACGAGGCTCTCTGAGTCAAGGCGGCTATGCAGGTCGATGTCCAGCAGCTTCAGCACAGCAGCCTGTTCAAAGACTTAGAGCCATCGCTGTTAGGGCAACTCGCCGAGCACAGCCGCTTGAAGATCTACGACACCGATGAAGCTGTATTTCATGAAGGCGATGCCCTGCCCGCCCGCCTTTACCTGCTGGTGGCAGGGTCGCTGCGGCTGACCAAAATCTCTGAATCGGGCAAGGAAACCATCTTGCGGCTGCTAGGGGCCGATGAGGTGTTTGCGGCCCCGGCGCTGTTTGGCAATGGCCAAGCCCCGGCTACCGCCACGGCGATGGAGCGGGTTGAGGTGCTGACCATCGAGCGAGAAGCTTTGATAAAGGGGTTTCAGGAAGCTCCAGAGCTAGCGCTGCACCTATTGGCTATCTTCAACCAGCGGCTTCAGCACCTGCACAACCGGGTGCATGGCCTGGTGTCAGAACGCGCGATCGTGCGGTTGGTTCATTATCTGGAGCATTTTGCCGCCAGCGCCGGCACGGAGGTAGTACCAGATGGTCAACGGCTGCGATCGCGCCTCACCTACTACCAAATCGCCCGCAGTATTGGCATCACCTACGAAGAGTGTGTGCGCCTATTTAAGCAGCTTAAGGGGGCGGTGGCTTACCAGCGGGGCGGCAAAATCACTATTCTTGACGCCGAAAAACTCACAGCCATTGTGCAGCGCCAGGCTGACTAAAAGGTAGACGTCTTGGCTCGGCGGATTGATAAGATTTCGGCGAACTATGAGCTACCTCATGAAGGAGCCGAGAACCCTCTGTCAGACTAGGGTCAAACGGTCAAAACAGATACTTAAAGCCAAATTTAAGACCAGACGCAGAGATTTATTTGAGATAAATCTCTGCGTCTGAATTGGGTCGCCACAGACGTTTCAAGAACCACTTTTTTACTATGGCTAATCCATCCCTTGGGGTCGCGGGCTTGGCTCGCGCCCGATTTAGAAACTTTAGCTTGCCGGTATGGCTGGTGCTCATTTGTGTGGTCAGCTTCAGCGTTTTACTGGGGGCTGGGGCAGCTATTTCCAAATATGCGCCGCCGCATCCGGCGATCGCCCAGTCGCCCCAACAGGAGGTGATCTTCACCGCCGCCGATGTGGAACATGGCCAGGTCACCTACCTGGGCCGGGGCGGTCAGCATGTGGGCAGCATTTGGGGCCACGGCAGCTACCTAGCCCCCGACTGGACGGCGGATGTGCTGCACCGCTGGGGACTGGCCACGGCAGGGGTGCTCTATGCCAACGACCCCAGCTTTTCTCAGGCCAAGCTCGAAGCGCTCAGCCCTACGGAGCGGGCGCTGCTAGAAGCTCAGGTGCAGGAGCAGTTTAAGCCCAACCGCTACGACGTCGAGACCGATACCCTACTGCTGACCGCTGCTCAAACCCAGGGGCTCAAGCAGGTGTTTGTTGACTATCAAGAGCTGCTGGCCCACGGGTCGCGGATTCACTCGATCCCCGATGGCTGGTTTAAGAGCGAGCAGGACATTCGCGATGTCACTGCGTTCTTTACCTGGACGGCTTGGGCGGCGGCGGCGAATCGGCCCAATGCACCCTTTTCCTACACGGCCAACTGGCCCCACGATGACCTGATTGGCAACCAGCCACCGGGACAATTCTTAGTGTGGTCGATTGTGTCGGTGATGGTGCTGATTTTTGCGATCGCCGCTGTTCTCTTGCTCTATCTCACCCAAGACGATGCCGATGAGGTGCAGCTCGTCGCCGATCGCCCCGCCATTCGCCTCGCCACCCCCAGCCAAAAAGTTACCAGTCTGTTCTTTGGGGTGGCCATGGCGTTGTTTGGGGTGCAAATTGCCATGGGCATGGTCACTGCCCACTACGCCGTCGAAGGCGATGGCTTCTACGGTCTACCGCTCCAGCAATACCTACCCTACGCCGCGTCCCGCACCTGGCACCTACAGCTGGCGGTGTTTTGGATTGCCACCTGCTGGTTGGCGGCGGGGCTCTATTTTGCCACGCGCTTTGGTAAGCAAGAACCCAAGGGGCAGGTGTGGGGCAACGGTGGCCTGCTGATTGCCCTGACGGTGGTGGTTGTGGGATCTCTGATCGGCTCTTGGGCGAGTGTGCAGGGCTTTCTCACTGGCGACAACAGTTTTCTCTTTGGCCACCAGGGCTATGAGTATGTGGAGCTGGGTCGCCTGTGGCAGCTGTTGTTGATTGGGGCCATGGTGTTTTGGCTGTGGCTGATGTTTCGCGCCCTGCGCCCGGCGCTCAAGGCCGAAGGCAGCAAAACCGGGCTGAATCACTTCTTTTTCTACAGCGCCATTACCATTCCGCTGTTCTACGCCTCGGGGCTGATGTACACCAACCACACCTCGCTCAGCGTGGCAGAGTACTGGCGCTGGTGGGTGGTGCACCTGTGGGTAGAAGGCTTCTTTGAGGTATTTGCTACGGTGACCATTGCCTACCTCTGTAGCGAGCTGGGATTTCTGAAAAAGTCGTCGGCGCTGCGGGCCACCTACTTGACCACGATTTTGTACCTGGGCAGCGGTGTGATCGGCACGCTGCACCACCTGTACTTTGCGGGCACGCCGTCGTTTATTGCGGCGATGGGGGCGGTCGCCTCTGCGTTAGAGATCGTACCGCTTACCCTGATTGGCTTTGAGGTGGTGAAGACTCTGCACATGTCTGAGCAAGCCGAGCGCTTCTACCGCTGGCCGCTACGGTTCTTTTTGGCCACCTGCTTCTGGAACCTGGTTGGTGCGGGCGTTTTTGGGTTCTTGATCAATCCGCCAATCGTGCTCTACTACGCCCAGGGGCTCAACACCACCCCGATCCACGCCCACAGCGCCCTGTTTGGGGTCTATGGCTGCCTGGCAATCGCCCTGATGCTCTTCTCTCTGCGCGAAATCGTCCCCGATCGCGCCTGGAGTGAGAAGATCCTGCGGTTCTCGTTCTGGAGCCTGAACGGGGGCCTGGTGATGATGATGGTCTTGGGGCTGATTCCTAACGGGTTTTACCAGCTGATGCAGTCGGTGAACCATGGCACCTGGTATGCCCGCAGCGCTGAGGTGATTGGCTCACCCTGGATGCAGTGGACGGTGTGGCTGCGCATCCCCGGCGATATCGTCTTTACCCTGGGGGCGATCGGCATGGTGATGTTTACGGTACGGGCGGTGTACTCCATTTTCCATCAGCCTACCCAGTTAGAGCCACCCGAGCCAGTTATTCGGGTGGTTGAAGCCCACTAGCTACGCCCAAATCCCAGGGTTCTCAAAGAACCCTGGGATTTTTAACCCTTAAGGAGATTGCATCATGCCTACATTTCAAGTTGACGACACCGTTGGCGCGATCGTTCGCGACCATCCAGCCCTCTCCCGCCTGTTTGAATCTGCCCAAGTAGACTACTGCTGCGGGGGCCAAAAAACTCTGGCGGCAGCCTGTGCCCAGCGGGGTATAGACCCCGAGGCGTTTTTGGCCCAGCTCGAAGACTTTGCCACCACCGAACCAGCCCCTGAGCTAGATCTGACCACCCTATCGCTGAGCGAACTGACTGACCATATCGAGCGCATTCACCACGCCTACCTGCACAGTGAACTGCCCCGGATCGAAACCCTAGTGACCAAGGTCGCCAAAGTCCACGGCGACAAAGAACCGCGCTTGGCTGAGATCAAAGACCTTTTCTTGGCCCTAGCAGCCCACCTGTCTACCCATCTGATGAAAGAAGAGCAGGTGCTATTCCCCTTAATTCGGCGGATTGAGACCAGCGCTACCCTGCCCATGTTCCACTGCGGCAGTGTGGCCAACCCCATCCACCGTATAGAGTTTGAGCACGACGAAGTCGGGGCGGTGCTGACTCAGCTGCGCCAGCTCACCGACGACTATACCCCGCCAGATTGGGCTTGCAATACGTTTCGGGCGCTATACGACGCCTTAGCCACCTTTGAGCAGGACATGCACCAGCATGTGCATAAGGAAAACAACCTGCTGTTTCCAGCGGCGACCGCCCTGGAGCAGACGAAATCTCAGTAGACGGCTGCAGAGGGTGCCCCCACCCCTAGGCAAACCCCTTGCATTTAGGCCCTTGCATTCAGGAGAGTAGGCCATGACGCTTTCTAGAACCACCGCTACCTCGGTGCTTCCACAGCGGGGTGCCCCCTGGTACCGTCCCACCATATCCCATGAACATGGGGTCTACGTGGTGCTGCTGGTGTCGTTTCTGACTGGGGCTGCCGCTGCCCAGCAGTGGACTTGGGCAACCACCCTGGCCCTGGCATGTGCTTTTGCTGGATTTCAGGCTGAGCATCCCCTAGTGCTGCAAATCAAGCAGCGCCGCAGTTGGAAATCGCGCTTTTTGTTGTGGAGCAGCCTCTACGGGGGGCTGGCCTTGGGGCTAGCGGGGTATCTCTATCTGCAAGTGCCAGCGCTGCTGTGGCTATATGGCGCGGCGATCGCGGCTCTAGGAATAGATGCGATCGCCGTTTGGTATCGCCAGCAAAAATCCGTAGCCAACGAGATGCTCACCTTTGCGGCGGTTTGCTTGGCAGCCCCCCTCGCCTTCCTGGCCACAACAGGCACCGAGATGGCATCCCTCATTGGCCTGTGGCTTTTAAATACTTTATTTTTCAGTAGCTCCATCTTTACGGTGAAGCTGCGGAAGCCCAAGACGGCGTCCCTAGTGCCGGGGATAATCTACCACGCGATCGCCACCCTGGTGATTGTGGGGCTGTGGTATCTAGGCTGGCTGTCGATCGCCACAGCCCTCGCCTTTGGGGTCGTGCTGCTTAAGGTCAGTGGTATTACGCTTTTGCGAGACTGGTACCGCACCACCGCCATCCAAAACGTGGCCCTACTCGAAACCCTATCTGCGCTGATATTTTTAATGATCACAGCCCTTTCCCTGCTGCCTGTCCGCCTGCCTTAAGTAGGTAGGATTAAACCCAGCATGGGTTACGCTGCGCTAACCCATGCTGAACAAGGGTTTTGGGATTTGTGAAGAGCCTACGGCGTTTTACAAATAATTGAGCCCTCCTACTTAGTCAAGCAGATACACCCTTCATTATCGGGTTGCTTGGACATCCGGATCGCCCGATCGGGCTCTCCGGATGTCCAAGTGGTAAACAATCATATGGTGGGCTCCCCATTTTTAACATTTCGTAGAGTAGAAAACACGAGTTTATAGGGGTTCCGGGGTGTCAGGTCATGGGGCGGGTTGGCGTCTCGGGTGAGACCGCCGGAAAGCCTTGATCTCTCGTTGTGTCGTCTCATGACTGGAATGGTGAGACAAAAGCCGGCCGCCTCTGCCTAAACCCCACCATCACCCACGAGCTCTAGCCATGCAACTCACCTATCGCGCCCAGTCCTACAAAACCTCTTGCGTCGCCGTTGATGCAATCGCCACTGACGAAACCGCCGCCTTCATGGGCCGTCCCTATGCCGGTAAGCAATTTGCCGTTACTTACCGTCAGCAGCTGCCCTTCCCCTCGTCTCGTTTGGGCTACCACTAGGCATCAAGCATCTCGGCCAAACTTGCTCATCATCGCCTCGGCCCGTTTGCGGTTAGCCAACTGCTGCCGGTTATCATGCTTCTGGCTAGCGTTTTCCACCACCTGGGCCAGGGCCTCAGGGTTGGCCTCCATATACTCGTACATGGCCTCGATCAACACTTCACGACTAAGCCCCTGGTGCCGACAAAACGTGTGCAGCCGTTCGATCAGATCGGCTTCTAGGCGAAAGGTGCTGCGCTTTGTCGGTGGCTCATTCTCTATTTCTATATGTCTAGATGCCTGACTATCTGTATATCTAGAAGCCCCCATAGCTATCCCAGCCTTAGGAGCTTCAGGCATCTGGATATCTGTATGTCTAGACTCGACTAGCTCCGAAAGACCTGTCACAGCGCCCTCAACCTCCATACCTTCATCTTCTGTATGTCCAGACATCTGTATGTCTTGATGTCTCGATACCTCGATATCTTGAGGTCTTGAAGCTAAGGAAGCATCACGGGGGGCGACCTTAGGACGTTGCCGCTGTTTGAGTCGGTCTAGGGCATCACTCATGGGTAAGGGCCTCTACAATTTGCTCAAAGGGGTATTGCAGGTCGGGCTGGTCCAGTTCGCTGAGCAACTTGCCCTGCCGAATGGCGTTCTTGAACTTCTCCGACTCGCGGATGGAGGCCAGAATGGGGGCCTCACCGGCGAACTCTTTCATGGCAGCGATGTTTTGCCGGCCCTCTAGGGTTTGCGTGTTGCCCACCCAGCGATCGCGAAAAGGAATTATCCCCAATACCGACCCGGTGAATGCCTCTAGCTCAGCTTGTTCGTTCAAAAAATCCAGTGTATCGACTAGAGAGTTGACCCCTTTAACATTGGCCTCTACTGGAATCAGCACATGGTCAGAGGCCCCGACGGCGGAGAGGCAGATCTGCGATCGCGACGGCTGCACATCAATCAGCACCACATCGAACATGTCGTGAATCTTGCGCAGCCGCTGCTTCAAGATGAAGGCCCCCGCCCCGCTGCTGCTGAGAAAATCGCTTACTTTGAACAGGCCCCGATCGGCGGGCATCACAAATAGGTTCTCGTACTGGGTGCCGTAAACTCCATCCTCAACCTCGACCTGCTTGGTCAGCACCTCAAACAGGCTAGGCTCATCGGGCTGCACCTCATGCCCCAGATAAAAGGTCAGATTTGCCTGGGGGTCGGCATCCACCGCTAGCACCTTTTTGCCCTGCTGAGCCAGCAGCAGGGCGGTAAAAAACACCGTCGTCGTCTTCCCCTGTCCCCCCGACAGAGAAATCGCTGAACAGATTTTCACAGGGCTAATCCTATAACAGCGTTTTGAGGATAGCGCCTTGACATCAGGACATCAATATGTCTATGTGTCTAAACTTAAATATGCTTATGTATCTAGACATATTTAAGTTTAGATAGCTATACCCAAAAAGTTTTTAACGCTCGGTTTGCCTTTAAGCTTCAGCGTGGCAAGGGTTTCAGTCTATAAAAGCCTAAATTTGAGTCGCTCTAGTTAACTAGTGCATATCCCCGATAGCGCCTGTGTTTAAGAACATCCTGCATCAGCCGATTGCCTTCTTCGATGTCAGCGCACAAGGTTTCACGCTGGCCACCCTTGCCCGTTCGGCGGCCACCCCATTTGCGTAGCAATACCCACTCACCAAATAGGTTCTGGCGTAGGGCGCACCAGTAATAACGATCGCCCCGCTGCCAAAACAGCTCCTGCCATTGTGCTGGGTCATACCTTAGCTGGGACATAGACTTCACCTTTCCGATCCACAAAAGCCCTGTGACTCGTTGCCGTCTTAGCCCGATAATAAGGGGTCTGCAAATGAAGGAAAAGTCCCTTGTCCCAAGACAATTCCCTATTCCCTGCCGATAATTATGATGTCTTTCTCAAGGACCTCAAAACACGCATACGCCAGGCGCAAGTAAAGGCAGCTCTCGCCGTTAATAAAGAGCTGGTCATCTTGTACTGGCAAATTGGGCGGGAAATCCTTGCTCGCCAGCAGCAGGAAGGATGGGGGGCAAAGGTCATTGACCGCCTCGCCAAAGATCTGAAGCGAGAGTTCCCCGACATAAAGGGGTTTTCACCACGCAACCTCAAATATATGCGGGCTTTTGCCGAAGCTTACCCAGACCAGGCAATTGTGCAGGAGGTGCTTGCACAAATTACCTGGTATCACAATCAAGCTCTCCTAGATAAGCTGAAAGCCCCAGATGAACGGCTCTGGTATGCCGAAGGCACCCTTGAGAATGGTTGGAGTCGGAATATTCTGGTCATGCAGATAGAATCCAACCTGTTCAAGCGGCAGGGCGGTGCCGTGACCAATTTTGAGCGCACCCTGCCACCCGTACAGTCTGATCTCGCCCAGCAACTAATCAAAGACCCCTACAATTTCGACTTTCTCAATCTGACATCCGCTACCCAAGAGCGCGAGCTGGAAAAGGCTCTGGTCGAACGGATCAGGGATTTTTTGCTGGAGTTGGGCGTTGGGTTTGCTTTCGTCGGCAGTCAATATCGATTGGAAATCTCGGGTAACGAGTATTTCATGGATATGCTGTTCTACCACCTCAAGCTGCGGTGTTATGTGGTCATTGACTTGAAGGTGACAGAATTTCGCCCTGAGTACACCGGCAAGATGAACTTCTACGTCGCAGCAGTGGATGATTTGTTGCGTCACCCGGATGACCAGCCCACTATCGGCATCGTGCTGTGTAAATCAAAGGATAAAACGATCGCTGAATACGCCCTGCGCAACGTCAACACCCCGATCGCCGTCACCACCCACAGCCTGCCGGACCGGCTCAAGTCCAACTTGCCCACCATCGAACAGCTAGAAACGGAGTTAGATGCGGTGGTGAGTGAGCTGTCAGAGGGGAATGAAGTGATTGAAGCGTGAATTAACCAAGCCATCTTCCGCGTCGGTTTCGGTCACCCCGAAAGCATTGTCAAAGGGTAGTTATAGGCACTCAACCTCATCAATTCGGATCACCCTCTAAGAGAGGTTTGTTGGGGGTGCTCCAATATCAGCAGGCTCTCCAGCCCCGAGAGAATCGAGCACACGCAGACGATAGAGCAATAACAGCCGTTCATCTTCCGTCAGCTCAAACCATCGCTTACCCCCAAACTGATCTGCAATGAATTGGCCAATCACCTCCCCAGACCAACTCAGGCTCCTGATCTGCTGTTGAATTTGCTCATGCAGGGCTGGGTCGTAGGCCGCAGGCTCTGTTTCCTGTGGAAAAGCAGACTCATCCCCCCGCACCCCCCTTTCCAGAGAAAAAGAATTTAAATCCGACCCCAAGTCACCGGCGCAAAGCCCCTCACCCTTCATATATCTCTCTGAAGGGTGTAATTCCTTTATTTCTCGCGGTTCTGGCGATTCGGGTGCGGCTTCAGAATTCGCCTCGTCAGGGGCTAGAATGCTTGCCAGCTGGGCTGTTACACCCTCTTGGTGTGCAGGGTGCCAGAGGCTGAGGTGCTTGTAGAGGGTCTGCTGGCTGACCTTGGCTCTTTGGGCGATCGCCTTGGCTCGGGCCGTAATCTGCTCAGGCAGCTCTCCCGCCTGCTCTAGCTCAGCGTAGGCAGTACAGATGCGGTGCTGGGCATCTTCAGACTGCCGCTGGTTGAAGGGCACCAGGTTGTTCTTAGGGTGGCTGGTGTCACGGGTCGGGGTAGTGCCCAGGGGCCAGTAGTAGTTCTCGACAGCTCTGGCCCAAGCGATGACTTTGCGCTCGATGTCGTGCTGGTGGCGGCAGTACTGCTCGTAGCCGGGGCAGTGGAGGGCAATCCGCCGGGTGTAGTCAATCAAGGCTTGACCCTGGAGGCCCTCAAAGACGCGGCCATAGCAGGCGATGGTTTTCAGCAGGTGGTTGGTCTGGCCGTAGTCTGTCCAGCCTTCGGTGATCTCAAGGTCGAGGTCGTGTCGCCAGCTCTCGACGGGGTGACTGCGGCGCTTGGGTCGCTTGCGGTGGTTATCGCGGCCAATTTTCATCGCATGGCGCAGGGTGTCCATGTCTTGGTGGCCAGCTGCACCGTCCCAGAGCCAGAAGAAGCGGGCTAGGCTGCCACCGATGGGGTTGAGGGCATCGTCGAGCAGGCAGGAGCCGCTGCCGGGCTGGAGGGGCAGCCGGTGGCCCATGTATTCGATGAAGGTTTCAACGCCGTAGGCTTTGACGTTGGGGAAAATTTCAAGCTGCCCGGCTTTGAGTCGGAACCCCTGGGCTTTGAGGCATTCTTTGAGGGTGACGGCCAGGTTGAAGGTGTTGACCAGCTCGGCAAAGGGGAGGTACAGGTGCAGGCCGCCGCTCCAGCTGGAGCGCAGCAGCAGGGTGCGGGTAATGCCGATGGTTTCCAGAGCAGCCCGGATCTGGGCGACGCCGGCGGCGGTGCAGTAGTC
>JANPIO010000229.1:0-5455 GCA_031425055.1 Phormidium sp. VAR_61_metabat_6 | reverse complement strand
CCCACCTTGATGCCGTAGCGAGAAATTTCAAACTCGCGTAAAGTCTTCTCAAAATCGCTGAGGCGCTTCTTCAAAACGCCAATGGCCCGCCGCATCTGCCCGCGAATTTCTAAGTACCGCAGAAAAATAATGTTGTCGGCTAGGTAGGAGACACCCAGCTCCGTTACTCTAAAATCTCCGGTAATTGACTGGATCTCGTTGGTGAGTAGGGTCGTGACGCCCCGCCCCTTCAGGTACTGGCAGAGGGTATGAATGTTGCGAATTAAGTCGTCTTCTTGAAACGACAGCTTATAACCCAGCACGCTGTCGATCATAATGATTTGGGCACCCGCTTTTTCGACCTCTAGGCGCACCTGATGGGAAAACTCATCGGGAGAATAGACCAGCGGGTCAATTTTAATCACCGATAGCGTGCCTCGTTCTACCATGGCCCGCACCGGAATGTTAATGCCTTCGCAGCGGTTGAGCAGAGTATCAACGGCTTCCTCAAATAGATAGACTACGGAGCGATCGCCCCGACCTGCCGCTTCTTTAATGAATTGCAGCCCCACCGTGGTCTTGCCTACGCCGCTGGGGCCAGAGATAATCGTCACGGTGCCGGTTTCGATGCCGCCGTTGAGCATCTCGTCGATTTCGGGTATGCCCGCCGGGCAGAGACGGGTTGGGGCTTTAACCATGCTATCTTCTCCGGCAACCAGATGGGGATACACCACTAGGCCGCGATCGCAGACTCGCATGGCGTGACAGCCCTTGCGAAACCCGCTGCCCCGCAGCTTAGACACCTGAATATGCCGTCCCTGTTCCTGCATATCTAGAGTGATGATGCCGTCGCTAATGAACTGCAAGTCTTCGTCGGGGGCCTCCTGACTGCCCTCAGAGGTAAATAGCACGGTCGCCCCCTGGTGGAGCAAAAAGCGCAAAAACCCCACCACCTGCTGGCGAAATTGATAGGCATCGGTGGCCAGATAGCGCAGCTGAGTCATCGAGTCGACAAATACCCGCTGGGGTTTGAGCGCGCTGACCTGCTCAACAATGCGCTCTGTCAGGGGGCCCTGCTCGACCTGGGCCGCCGCAAAAATGTCGTAGCTTTGGTTTTGCACAAAAAAGTCGGCGTTGGGGCTCAAATCTAAGACATGCACCGCATCTACCGGAAAGCCAGAGGCCGCACCGTTGCGCCGCAGCTGTTCCATCGATTCCCCAAGGCTGATAAAGAGGCGCGGGGTGCCATCGTCCAGGTTGGTGGTGAGAAAGTGCCATCCGAGGGTGGTTTTGCCGCAGCCCGGCCCACCCCGGGCCAAATAGGCCTGCCCCGCCGGAAATCCCCCTTCTAAAACTTCGTCTAGTCCTTCAATTCCCGAGGAAAGCCGATCATATTTTGACATCTTGGCCAAACTGCTCTCAAAGTTAATGCAAACGCGCAGCCATCCTCATACCAGTACCATCAGCGAGTCGCCTGGCTTTTATCCTGCCACCAAATCGCCCCCATAATTGTCATTGAAAAAAACCGTTAGCGTTTGGGCCGCTGAATAATCTGCTCCATCACCCGCTGTTTGGTTTTGGGGTCGATGCCAATCAGCCGCACGTAATCTTGGGCATAGTCGCCCAGGCAGCGTTCCACCTCGGCGCTAGCCGTAGCAGCATTCTGAGCAGAGATGGTAGGGCCGCTCTGCCAAGCGTTGGTTTGAAACCGCCGCTGATCGACATGCTCTAGGGCCAGGCGATAGCCTTGAGAAAGGATGTTGTTAACCTGATCGCGCACTTCGGGAGGGAGGGTGGAGGAGGGAGGGGGGGAGTAAGGGGGTGGGGGGGTGGGGGAGTGGGTGGACTGAGACGGAGCGGGCATTGGGCACTGGGGGGAGTCGCCGTTGCCATTGCCAGATGCCCTGACGGCATTGCCCACGGTAGTGCCCTCAGCAGCGGGGTTGTCGTTGGGGTCGTAGGCGCGATAAAAACTACCATCAGGGGCTGAGGACGCCCCACTTGACTGTAGAACGCGGTTGTATTCGTTGGCGAGGCGCATGTCATCGACCCGGCGCTGTTCGCGCACCAGGCGATCGCCCACCTCAATTAAATGCGAGATGCTAAAGTCAGGCCGGCGGAAGGTGGGTGGCGTAGTGGTGTTGACCACGCTGCGGGAGACATTTTCAAGCCCCACAGAATAGATAAAATCGCGGATCTGCTCGTTGTAGATCTGGGCGCGCACGGCCCCAAAAAAGTCGATCGCCTGGGTAGGAAAGGTGTCTACCAGCAGGGTGACATCCTGGGGCGAGAGGTTGTCGGGTTCAAAGATGCCGCCAACAATGCCGATGCGATCGTCTCGATCGGGCTGCCAGTAAAACTTGTCCATGCGCCCGTCGCGAATCAGCGGCGCGTAGAGGGTCGAGAGGTCGTTGCCGGTCATAATCACTGGCACCCGCTGAATCTCGTTTTCGTCGTAGCTGCCCGGCAGCTGAACATTGGTAGGGTTGTCGGCAATGTTCATCAGGGTGTTGTTCACCAGCTGGGTGTTGACGGTGTATTGCGTCAGCGCGTCAAAGCGACCTGCCCCAGCGTCGATGTCATTGATCATCAGCACCGCCATTTTGCCCCGCACCCGCACCAGCTCAGCGGCCTCGCGGTAGCGCAGGCGAATCAGCCGAGCTGGGTCGCCCGCATCTGGGCTCTCCAGCTCACCGCCAGAGATGTGCACCACTTCGATGCCCATGCGTTCATACACCAGCTCGCACTGAAAGGTTTTGCCCTCCCCTTTGCGGCCGTGCACCCCCAGCAGCAGCGGAATCTTGACCTGCGGCAGCTTCAAGTAGTTTTTGGTGATGTGCACCGCCAGCTTTTCGAGAAACCGGGGGGAGAGATAGTAGGTCATGGGGAGTGAACGCGGTGGGGTAGCAGGGATAGATATCTGGACAGCGGTGTAAAGCGATCGCTTATTAGGGCCGGTCTTTGGCCATCGCCATACACTTTGCAGAAAACTCCAGAAGTATCCGTGTTTACATTATCCCGTAGCCTGGTACCGCGAATGGTTCAAAAGGCTGAAGACTGCAATAAGCGATCGCTATCGTTAGGCCATAGCAAACCCCTCAGCCTCCGATTAGAGACTGAGGGGTTTACTAACTACAGTGCAGCCCCTGGGTTAGGTGGCTTGACCGAGCCAATTAACGGGCCGACAGCACCAGGGGTTGGTTGAGGGTCAAGGTGAGATCTTGGCTGGGGTTGATGGCAATCACCTCGACCCGGTCACGGCCAAAGAGCCGGGCCAGGGTGGCTCCAGTGGCGGTTCCGGCTAAGACCTCTAGGGCACCAACGCTCTGGTCGCCAGTGGTGCGGGAAATTGCCGCCGCTGCGCCTGAACCCAACACCGCGCCAGCCAGGGTCTCGCCAAGGGTGGCCCCACGACGAATGGTTTCCGTTGTGGTCACAGTCTGCGAGGTGGCGTTAAGGGCTAGTCGTTGACCGCCAGTCAGCACCAGTTCTTGGGCCACAAACTGCGAGCCGCTGCCGCTGGGACGCAGTTCTCCTACCACCTGGCTGCCCGCTGGCACCAAGACGCGCCCGGTGCTGTCGGTGATCGCCTGGGAGACCGTCAGGGTCAGGGGAGCGGTCTCATCGGGGAGCACGACGATTTTTTCACTCTCTGCGTAGTTCGTGGTCAGGGTTGTGCCTGCCGGTAGGCTAGCTTGAGCGGCCACCTGCTGCCCCACAATGTAAGGAGAGTTGACCGTAGCCACCTGGTTTTGACTGGCTAAGGCCTGGTAGATGAAAGCCGCCACATCGGCTCGTGTGGCCGTTTGGTTGGGCCGTAAGACCTGCACGTCGGGGTAGTTCACCACCAACCGCCGCTCTGTGGCCGCAGCCAGACTGGCCACCGCATAGTCAGGAATCGATGAGGCATCGCGATAGACGCTAACGCTGGTCTGGTTGCTGGCGGTGTAGTTCAGTCCATTGGCCAGAGAAACCAGCACCTGAGCCCGAGGAATGTTCTGGTCGGGTTGGAAGATATTGCCAGGGTAGCCCGACAAAAAGCCCATCATATCCGCCTCACGAATTGCCGCTGCGGCCCAATAGTTGGGCGGCACATCCACAAAAGAGGTCGCGCTCCGCACAGAGGACTGGCTAAACGCCTGACGAACCATAGCAGCATATTGGGCGCGGGTCACCGGCTCATCAGGCCGAAAGGTACCGTCTGGGAAACCAGCGATCACGCCCCTGCCCGCCAAACTAGTAATGAACTGACGTGCCCAGTGGTTAGCAGACACATCGACAAACTGGGTTTGGGTTTGGGTCTGGGCAAACACTGGAGCAGCTGTAATCACTGGAGTAAAGGCACCTACGGTCAACCCCAGGGCTAACATCAGAGCGGTTCCAGACTTTAAACGAAGAGAATTAGACATTTTTGAAAAAACTCCAAAGACAACCAACGGGCGGACACGGCCTTAGTAAATTCGCCTTGGCAAATTCATCTCAGCAGATTCGATTCAAGATGCTTTTGCGCACCCTTCTTCGTGATCAACAGAGCATTTTCTGTTGCCCTCACTCTGTCTATCTGGCTTCAAGAACTGCTTTTTTCCCTTTAAAGAGTAGAGAAGTCAGCCAAAGTAAGTTTCTATATAGCAATAGGATGACTGCATAGCCTTGGCGACTCTTGCTTTAAAGGCGAACAGATAATTGTGTCTCGCTTTCCTTAATCTAAAGCTGCTTTTGACAATGTGACGAATAGTCTTTCCGCTATTTCAACTGTCACATTAGAAAGCTTTTTCAATTAGTCAATAATCGCCCACCTTCAGGCAAGCGAGCGGTAATTGACTCATCGCTCCGCTAAAAAGTTCCAGCTATCTAATTGACAATAATTTAGGCTTAAACTATTGTGCGGAGCGTCCTCAGCCAGAGGCTGTTTGCAAAAGGGTCTGTCATTAACCTTTGCCACCGACTGCTCCCCTTTGACCTTTGCCGGAGGGTGTTGAGGCTCAATGTCCTCATTCAAGCCAAATCTCGACCTTTTGCTACCCAAGATAGGGCGGTTTAGACACCCCCTGAGCGGGGACGCGGCGACTAGGCAAGAGCCAAGCAGCGCCCCTTACCTAACTAGATTTGTAGTGCTGTGGGCAGCACAGCCTTAAACAGCTGGAGCACCTGCCCCCAGGCATCGCTGGCGGCTTCGGGATGGTAGCTATGGCGCTGATCGCAGAAAAAGCCGTGCTCGGCACCAGGGTAGCGAAAGATGTGGTGGGGCACGCCATGGTTTTTCAAAGCCGCTTCGATGTGATCGACCTCGTCAGCCGCAATTAAGGGATCGTTTTCACCAAAGAAGCCGTAGAGGGTGCCTTTAATCTCGGCGGTGCGGCTGAGGGTGGGGTCACCGCCGCCGGGGGTCATGGTGGCAATGCCCGCACCGTAGAAGGATGCGGTGGCTTTAATATCGGGTAGGGTGGCGGCTAGGTAGGCAACATGGCCGCCAAAG
>JANPIO010000228.1:0-23282 GCA_031425055.1 Phormidium sp. VAR_61_metabat_6 | reverse complement strand
CCGTTGCGATCGCCCACGTAGACGTTGTCGCCCATGCCAATTTCGTCGCCGTAGTAGAGCACGGGCGTACCCGGCAGCGACAGCAGCAGACTGTTGAGCAGCTCGATCTGGCGGCGATCGTTGCCCAGCAGCGGGGCCAGTCGCCGCCGAATGCCTAAGTTCACCCGCATCTCGGGGTCTTGGGCATAGACCCGGTACATAAAGTCGCGGTCTTCGTCGGTGACCATTTCTAGGGTCAGCTCGTCGTGGTTGCGCAAAAACAGGCCCCACTGGCAGTTGTCGGGAATGGCGGGGGTCTGCTGCAAAATATCGGCGATCGGAAAGCTGTCCTCCATGCGCAGGGCCATAAACAGGCGCGGCATCAGGGGAAAGTGAAAATTCATGTGGCACTCGTCGCCGTCGCCGTAGTAGGCGGCGGCGTCTTCGGGCCACTGGTTGGCCTCGGCCAGCAGCATGCGGTTGGGAAACTTTTCGTCGACGTGCTGGCGCAGCTTTTTCAGGAAGGCGTGGGTTTCGGGCAAATTTTCGCAGTTGGTGCCCTCGCGCTCGTAGAGGTAGGGCACGGCATCCATGCGCAGCCCGTCTACCCCCATCTCTAGCCAAAAATCCATCACGTCAAAGACGGCCTGCTGCACCGCTGGGTTGTCGTAGTTGAGGTCGGGCTGGTGGGAGTAAAAGCGGTGCCAGAAGTAAGCGTTGCCAACCGAATCCCAAGTCCAGTTGGAGGTTTCAAAATCCTGGAAGATGATCCGCGCTTCCTGGTATTTCTCATAGGTGTCGCTCCAAACGTAGAAATCACGCTCGGGGCTGCCTTTGGGCGATCGCCGCGCCCGTTGAAACCACGGGTGCTGGTCAGAGGTGTGGTTGACAATCAGCTCAATAATGACGCGAATGCCGCGCTGGTGCGCCGCATCTAGCAGCTCCTTGAAGTCATCTAGGGTGCCGTAGATCGGGTTGACATTCACATAGTCGGCAATGTCGTAGCCGTCATCGCGCAGTGGCGAGGGGAAGAAGGGCAGCAGCCAAATGGCGGTGACGCCCAGGTCTTGAAGGTAGTCGAGCTTGCCGGTCAGACCGCGAAAGTCGCCAATGCCGTCGCCGTTGCTGTCGGCAAAGGCCCGCACCGGCACTTCGTAGATAATGGCATTCTTAAACCACAGGGGCTCATTCTTCAAGGTCAACCTACCTATTAACAGCATGCAACGTCCGAACTCAGGCTAGCGGAATTCACCCAAAGCGTCATCGGCCCCAGGTAAGAGCGATCGCGCCATCGTTCGCCGCTACAACGGGGTTGACCAACCGATTACCGATCGCCGAAAGCCTCGCTCCTCAGTAGAATGAACGATGCCCACCGTTCCCACTTCGGCGCATCCCGCCGACCCACGACCCACTTCACAGACTTTATAGAATTCACAAGAGCGCAAATAGAATGCAAAGGCATTCAGCCCTCGGGAACCAACAATCTCTGACCTTTAGGAGGATGCGTTGGGCAGACATTTTCTCCTACCAATGACAGTGCTGGTGGGGTGAAAGCCTGCCCTGAGCCGTCAGTTTTTCTGCCTTCTAAGACCCTTGAACTTTAGCGCGATCGCCGAACCCCTATGAGTTTTCAACGTGCCAGTGGCGTTTTACTGCATCCCACCTCGTTTCCCAGCCGCTATGGCATTGGGGATCTGGGGTCAGCCGCCTATACCTTTGTCGATTTTTTGGCGAAGAGTGGCCAAACGCTGTGGCAAATTTTGCCCTTGGGGCCGACGGGTTACGAGCATTCGCCCTACATCATGAACTTCAGCACCTTTGCGGGCAACCCGCTGCTGATCAACTTAGAGCAACTCGCCGCCGAAGGCCTGCTGGCAGAAGACGAGCTGACGCCCCTGACCGATGTTGACCCCGAAAAGGTCGATTTTGACAGGGTGATTGCCCACAAAACGCCGTTTCTCAAGCAGGCCCACGAGCGCTTTTTGACGGGGCGATCGCCCGATCAGCAGGCCAAGTTTGACCAGTTTTGCCAAGCGCAAGCTGCTTGGCTAGACGACTTTGTGCTGTTTATGGCGCTGCTGGAGGCCAACGAGGGCAAAAGCTGGAATTTTTGGGAACCGGCGATCGCCCGCCGCGAACCGGAGGCGCTGCAAGCTCAGCGGGAAGCGCTGAAAGATCAGATTCAATACCACCAGTTTGTGCAGTTCAAATTTTTTGAGCAGTGGCAAAATTTGCGCCGCTACGCCAACGACAAAAACATTCAGATCGTGGGCGATATTTCGATCTATGTGTGCCACAACAGCTCCGACGTTTGGGCCGACCCCGAGCTGTTTAAGCTCGACCCCCACACCTTTGAACCCGCCTTCATCGCGGGCGTGCCCCCAGACTATTTCAGCGAGACGGGCCAGCTTTGGGGCAACCCGGTTTACAACTGGGAGAAAGCCGAAAAAACCAATTTTGCCTGGTGGATTAAGCGCTTTCAAGTGACCTTGCAGTACGTCGATATTGTGCGAGTTGACCACTTTCGCGGCTTTGAAGCCTACTGGCAGGTGCCCGCAGGCGAAGCAACCGCCATGAATGGTGAATGGATTGAAGCCCCCGGCGAAAAGTTTTTTACTGCCCTCGGCGAAGCCCTAGGAACGCTGCCGATCATGGCAGAAGACCTGGGGATTATTACGCCCGAAGTCGAGGCGCTGCGCGATCGCTTTGACTTCCCCGGCATGCGAATTTTAATGTTTGCCTTTGGCGATGACCCCGACAACGCCTACCTGCCCCACAACTACACCCGCAACACGGTGGTCTACCCCGGCACCCACGACAACGACACGGCGATTGGCTGGTGGCAGCAGGCCAGCGACACCGAAAAACAGTTTGTGGCCCGCTACTCGGGCTACAGTTCGCCCGACGCGATCGAAGACATCAACTGGCTATTGATTCGCACGGCGCTGGCCTCGGTGGCCGACCTGGCGCTTATTCCGCTGCAAGACCTGCTGGATCTCGACGGGCGATCGCGCATGAATGACCCCAGCCACAACGACGGCAACTGGCGCTGGCGCTACCGCAGTTCGGCTTTGCTGACCAATGCCTTGAGCGATCGACTGCGCACCCTGACCCAGCTTTATAGCCGTTAACTTCTGGGCGATCTTTCTGTTCAAAGGTAGGGCAGCCTGGGTGGGTAGAGTCTATTCGGCTTAGCCGCCGGACAGTAAATCTAGGTGAACCTGATGGGCGGAGAAACCAATCTCAACCAGCTGCTAGCCTCTATGCAGCCCATGTTGCGGGACGGGGAATATGTGTTTTGCAGCATTCCCCTGGGGGTGGGCTATAGTGCTGACTTAGACCCCATCGGATGCTTCAAAGAAGAGGAGGGGACAACGCTGATCTTGCCCCGAAACCAGGCCGAGGCGGCGGGTCTGCCCTACTCAGCCGTCTTTGCCCTGATCACGTTATCGGTGCATTCCAGTCTGGAGGCGGTGGGGTTTTTGGCGGCGATCGCCCCTAAACTCGCCAGCCACGGCATTAGCGTCAACCCGGTTTCGGCCTTTTATCACGATCATCTGTTTGTGCCTGTGGCCCAGGCTGAGGCTGCAATGGCTCTGCTTCACGAGCTGGCGGCGGAGAGCTAATCCCCCAGAGCTAGGCGAGCGCTAGTGACCAATGCCTTGAGGTCTAGGGCCGTAGGGGCTTCGGCCTGACTCTCCTGCTGGCTCAGCCACAGCAGATATTCGATGTTGCCCGCTGGGCCGAGCAGGGGCGACCAAGTGAGACCCTGGTAGACCCACCCGAGGCTCTGGGCCGAGGCCAGCACGCTGGCGATCGCATCGGCCTGAGCGTCCGGGTCGCGCACCACGCCCTTTTTGCCGATGCGATCGCGCCCCACCTCAAACTGGGGTTTCACCAGCAGCACTACTTCTCGCGGCGGCACCAGCAGCGCCCAAAAGGCGGGCAGCACCTTAGTCAATGAAATAAACGACACATCCATCACCCCCAGGTCGGGGCGCGGGTCGGCCTCCCCGTAGAGCTGCTCCGGGGTGAGGTGACGCAGGTTGGTGCGCTCGCGCAGCACCACGCGGGGGTCTTGGCGCAAGGCCCAGGCCACCTGCCCGTAGCCCACATCAATGCCGTAGACCTGCGCCGCTCCGGCTTGCAGCAGGCAGTCGGTAAAGCCGCCGGTCGAAATACCGCCATCTAGGGCAATCCGTCCTTTGGGCTCGATGGGGAATTCGCTCAGGGCTTTAGCCAGCTTTTCGCCGCCGCGCGACACGTAGGGCGATCGCGCCTTCACCAGCAGTTCCACATCCTCGGCAAAAGCCGTGCCCGGTTTATCGACCACGGCATGGTTCACCTGCACCTCCCCAGCCCGAATCAGCCGCTGGGCCTGCTGCCGCGATTCGCACAAGCCCCGGTCTACCAGCAGGGCATCTAAACGCTGTTTAGCCATGAGTACTCCCTAGGCGGCGGTGCGGGGGGCGAGGCCCCGGCGGCTGGCGATTTGCTCAAGCTGCTGCTTGACGAGATCGAGGCGGGGCTTGGTGCTTTGCCGGTCGTACAGCTCGCTCGCTTTCAGCAACGCCTGCACGGCCTGCCCATCGGTGCCCATGTTGGCATAGGCCAGCCCGCCATTGTGAAAGGCTTCGGCACAGTTGGGCTCGGCTACCATCACCGCGGTGAACTGGTCAATAGCAGCCGGGTAGCGGCCCTTAGCAAAGGCCGCACAGCCCGCCTCAAACTGAGTTCTAGCCTCATCACCGATGGGCATAGAAAGCTCCACCACCGGAGCCGCAAACAGGGCGCTGTTGCCCAGGGGGCGGCGATAGGCCCACACCATTACCCCCATGCCAAAGCCCAGCACAGCTAGCACCACCGATAGCCAAATCACCAGTTCCACAGGGTTCAATCTCCAAGTAAGTAGACCCAAAACCGTTTTACAGCCTCTGCCAAGGGCTGGGGGGCAACTCGACAATATCATCGACTCGCTGCTTCACCTTGCCGGAAAATCAGCGTCTCAAACTGAATAACCTAAAGAATGATCTAGCACTCTGACCCTCAGCCTCACCCTAACTATGCAACATGTTTTAAGGAGAATCGCGTTGGCCCTGGGGGGGCGGCCCAAGACTATCGCCCGCAAGGGAAAATCTCTCACCATCGCCCTGTTAGTCGCGGGGGGCATGGCTATAGCTGGCTGCGATTCGCAGATCGATCCGTTCCGGAATCGCGCCTCCACCCCTGAAACCCCGGTTGAGCCAGCTCAAGAATTACAGCCAACAGCTAACTTAGAGGGTCAGGCTGAGGCGATTCCTGAACGGATCGCTTCGCGAATCGCCACCATCCAAGCCATTGTCGCCAACCCTGTCTCAGTTACCCTTGGCCAGGGCGAGCCTGAGCCAGCCCAAATCAACCAGGCTATGGCCTACGGCGACCAAATTCGCACCGCCGACCAGGCCTTGGCTGAGGTGGGCTTGGTCACCGGGGCAATGTTTCGCATCGGCGGCAATGCGGCCCTCACCCTGCAACCCAACCAGCTCCAGATCGACTCCGGACAAATGATCACCTGGGTTGAAGGCGCATTGTCAGAGCCCATAGAAATCGTCACCCCGGCAGGCATTGCTGGCATTCGCGGCACCACAGTGTTTGTCAACATCGAAGACGACCCCAATGCCCCAGTCGAAATTTTTTCGTGGGAAGGGGAAGTAGCCTTTCGGCTCGCTGACAGCGAGAACGAGGTGGTAATAACCAGTGGCGAGCAGCTATTTATCTACCCAGGCGCGCGCGATATCGAAGCGCTGAGCCAGCAAGTGCAGCCCCTCGATCGCGCCACCGCCCAGGAGCGTTTGGCGGAAAGCCCACTGATCAACGGTTTTAGCAGCCCGCTACCGACACGATCTGAGCTTGAAGCTACAGTCGATGCTCTGGAATAACGTGACACCTGTATTGAGGTTATGTGGGTTAAAGGGTGCAACTGCTCATCGGTATCGTCTCGGCGATCGCCCCAAAATGCCGAGGGTGGGCACTGCCCACCATTTACCTTTATCGTAGACAGCCATTTTACGGACGGCTGAAGGGCATACGCGGCGGGGCGGTTTTCCACATGAGGTCGATTTCTTCGGGAGTGAGGCCGTAGGCTTGGTTAACCAAATCAGAAATGCGGTGCTCTAGCACCAGGCCATCGCGGCGGCGCTGCTGAATAGGTAGGGCGTAGTTGCCATAGGCTTCGGTGAGGGTTTTGAGGTCTTTGGGGCCAAGGTTGCCTGCGCCGCCAATTACCGAGCGATAGCCCAGGGCATCTTGAAACACATCTTTAAGAAAGTCGCCGTGGAGCGAGGTTTCTTTCACCGCGTCGAGGGTGACGCTGTCTAGCGCCTGCACCCACTGCAAGAGCTTTTGGTGGCGATCGCCAATGTCGGCAGGAAATAGAAACCCCTTGCGTGCTTGGCTCAAAGTTTTTTCTTGAAACAGGCACTGGTGGCTGGGCTGGGGCATGCCGCTGGCGTCGGTAAAACTACTTAACGTTACTGTCGATCTTGGCTCAAACCGCCAGATTAATCGGTTCCTTTAGCTATATTTACAGTGCAAGCACAAGCCCTAGCGTTTTTGTGGGCGAAATCGGCGAAGATCGAGAAGATTACAGACTCAGGGGCTAAACCGAGCATGGTTATGCCCACCGCTAGGCTAGCAATAACCGCTAACCTCCATACAGCGATTCCTCCCTTTGTCGCTCGCCCAAGCCTCCCAGGAGATCAACCATGAGTGCATCGCTACTTTTCATTCAAAAGCTCAAACATTCAGACAAATTTCCAGGTTACTTTGTCGCCAGCACCGCCCCCCACAACGTCGAAGATGACCCCCTCGACTACAGCGCCACCGCCAACGTCCCAATTCCTGCAGGCCCTGAGTCCTACGTTCAAGAAATGGCCGACTACCTCAAAGAACACAAGGGCGAGGCCGAAATCTTAGTTGTCATCCACGGCTACAACACCAACACAGACTCCGTTAGAGAGTGGTACGACAGCATTCAAGACCATATTGCCCTCTACCACCCAAGCCGCACCAAAGGCTTTGTGCTGATTGGCTATCGCTGGCCCTCAGAGCAAATTATCCCTAGCGAGTTAACCAAATCGGGAGAAAACAAACTCAAGATCTTAAGCACCCAGCTCAAAAACTATAGAAATGCCCTACCTTTTGTACCAAGCCTTCTTTTTCTCATCGGCTTTATGGGCTTATTGATCAGCCTTTTATCCTGGTTGTTTGGTCTATTCTCAACTGCCGCTCAAATTCAGGGTACTGTAATTTCTCTAGTTGTTGCTGGCCTAGCAACGGCTGTTGCATTGTTATTTTTTTCTTCCATATTTACCATTATTTTGTTGCGGTTCGTTGTCTACTTTCGAGACAACTATCGAGCCAATAACTTTGGCACTCCAGACCTTGTAGAGCTGATGCGCCAAATCGACCACACCCTGACCAAAGATGCCCCCGAGGCAGAAAAAGACTGGGGTAAAAACCGCATCAAGCTATCGTTTATTGGCCACAGCATGGGAGGCTTCGTCGTCACCAATGCCGTGCGCATTCTGTCGGATGTGTTCGATGCAAAATCTGTCGGTACCATGAACACCGCCGACTCTCAGAAAAAACCCTCGCCCGATATCGGCAATGTATTTTGCCTCAGCCGTTTAGTGCTGGTTTCACCCGATATTCCCGCCGAAACCATCATTTCTGGAAGAGCAAATTTTCTCCAGTCTTCCCTGCGGCGGTTTGAAGAGGCCTATCTGTTTAGTAATGAAGGTGACATGGCCCTGCGTTTGGCCTCTACGGCGGCCAATTACTTTAGCTATCCTTCAAAAACTCGAGTTGGCGGCTACCGCCTCGGCAATGTTACCGTTAGAAGCTCTGGCACAGCGCCCGAAGAAGTGAGTAAAGAACAGCCCGAAGACTACGGCATTTTGGCCAGACTTCCCAACGGGCTGTTGGTTAAACTACAAGATACGCTGACCAGCCAGGGGCACGTGCAAAGCGCTATCTACGGTGGGCAGTTGGCCAAGGTGGAGGGAGGTGCGATCGCCAACCTGCAAGGCGAAATGCTCAAGTATTCTGAAAATGGTGAAACAGTTCCTCTCTACGAGGTGCTCCACGATTTTCTTGAACCCCACAATCTTCAAACTAGCAAGATTGACTGTTTACAGCAGGGGCAGATCGTCAGGCTCCCCAATGGAAAAATTGTTTCACTACAAAACAAAGCCAATCGCTATTGGTATTTTGATGCGGTTCAAGAAAACGATCTTTGCCGCATCCAGGGCGACAAACTGTTTGATTTTGACGACGATCAGCTTGTCATATTTGAGCGTGGCCATATCGCCAAAATCAAAGGATCAAGTCTAGAAATTCTTGACAAGGCTGAGGGTCAGTCTTGGGCGTCAGCCTACGGAGATCCCCTCAAAGTTAATGGTGATCAGCTAGCAATATTTAAAGATGGCAGGTTCGTCAAATACCAGCGCCCAGAAGAAAGTGTCGGAGAGCCGCTAGCGATCGCAGATAGGGTTTCTCTCACCTGGCGCTTTCCCCTCGACTACCTCTATATTCGCCAAAAGACCCCGCTGTCTGCACGGCAAAGAAGCGTTGCCTTAGCTCCTGGAGAAACCCCCATCGGCGAACTGTTTAGCTTCTTTGACTGCACAGACTATATCGAACCCAACGCAGATAACAAGTTCGTAGGCATACTCAGCCATGCAAAACGAAAAAAAACGTTGAGCATCGGTGATTACTTTTCATTGGCCAAAGACTACTTTGGTGGACGCATTGATACCCATGGCGGGTACTTTAACAATGCCGATTCAAAACGACCTTCCCAGCCCGAGGCCGTCTCTTCTAAATTTGTCATCTATGGATTGGCCTGCGTAGGGTTTGAGAAACTTCTAGGTGAATTGGGTGAGCAGAACACCTTTACCCAGGATCCAAATCTGACTGCTCTCTATACCCAGACTTTGACAGATTTGGCAGAGCGGTGTCCAACCTCCTCAGCAGAACAGCGTCGCAGAATCGCGCTAACTCAAGTGCTCTCTAGCATTTGTCAGAAGAAGCAAATTCAAGTGCTGTTATCGAGAAAATGCTATGAAGAAAACGTTTTGGGGCTGGAATGAAAACCAGTAAATCTAGGACGGCTGTATTATGAATACAGTCACACTTCGTTACATCTCTGGCTATGGTCGCTGAACTGGTTTCCCTCTCGCTGGCGTCAATCGAAAAGCACACCTGGACTTGGCAGGATCATGCGATCGCCTACACCGCCACCGGCGAAGGTACCCCCATCGTTCTCATCCATGGTTTTGGCGCTTCCCTCGGCCACTGGCGCAAGAATATTCCGGCCCTGGCGGCAGCGGGGCATCGGGTCTATGCGATCGACCTGCTGGGCTTTGGTGATTCCGATCAGCCCGAGCTGCCCTACACCCTCGACCTCTGGCAAGACCTGCTGGCCGACTTCTGGGCCGAGTTCATCAATACCCCGGCGGTGTATGTGGGCAACTCCATCGGTGGCCTGCTGACGCTCATGATGCTGGCCAACCACCCTGATAAAGTGAGTGCCGGGGCCGTGCTCAACTGTGCTGGGGGCCTTAACCACCGCCCCGAAGAACTCTACCCGCCCCTGACCTGGATCATGGGAGCCTTTACCTGGCTGGTGAGTTCTCCCCAAGTTGGGCCGCTGGTGTTTAACCAGGTACGTCGCAAGGGTCGCATTCGCAACTCGCTTAGACAGGTGTACCGCAACTCCGCTGCCGTCACCGACGAGCTGATCGAGATGATCTACACCCCCGCCTGCAAGCCCACAGCGCAGAAGGTGTTCGCCGCCATTGTCACCGCACCGCCAGGGCCAAAACCCGAGGAGCTGCTGCCCAAGATTACCCAACCGCTCTTGGTGCTCTGGGGCGAAAATGACCCTTGGACGCCGATCAAGGGAGCCGATATCTACCGCAAACTGGCCGAAGATGTCGCCCGCCCTGGCCTAGTGACTTTCCACAGCATTGCCAATACCGGCCACTGCCCCCACGACGAGCGCCCCGAGGTCGTCAATCCCCTACTGGTAGACTGGCTGGGTACGCTGCCCCAAGATTAGTTATCAGGCAAATCGTAGATTGGGTGAAACGAAGGGGCACCCAACGACAGAATTAGTTTTGTTGGGTTCTACTGGCGCGCCACTCAACCTACAGCTATGGGAGCCAATCTATGGGTGTTTCAAAGATATCTGTCTCTGAGAACGGGCAGGACTGAGGCAGACTTTTAGGGTCAAGCGGTGTCTCCTGGCCCACCAGGTTTAGCCCCTTCTCGTAACCTACTGCGATCGCTTCTCTTAAGTAGGGCTTTAAGCTAGGGTTTTCTTTGAGGTGACGCTGAATTTCCTGACGTTGCTCTTTAATTGTGTAAACCCAGCTTTTAGAGCGAGCCTCAGGTTGGTAATTCCACTTGAGCAGATGTCCTAGCAGCACCCCCAATCGATTACGCAACTCCTGCCGCTCCTGCCGCCCCAATGATTCAATCTCCTCAATCAAGTTCTCAATGTCGAGTTCCCCCATCTGACCTGTGCGCAGCAGTTCGACTTGCCTCTGAGTCCAGGCGTAGAAGTCTTGCGCGTAGAGAGTGGTGGTCTGCATTGGTAATACCACGCTGGTTTTCTCCAATCTTAGAATGGCTGACAGGGGGAATGTGCCGTGCCTGATGAATTTGTGCCCAGTTAAAACAGTAGAGGACCATGGCTAAGCAGATGGTGCATGTAACACCTCCACTTGGCAATGGCCCTTTGTTCCGTCAGGATTCTGTAATCTCTATGACTAATATCTGGCCGATCGCCTCTACAGTGGGTTAAAACTCGATTAATTTTCGCTGTCCGCTATCGCCACTGCCTATGTCCTCAGCTTCCCTTCAGGAGCGGCTCGATCGCTACTACCAGCAGGTTAAAACCGTGATTTTGTCGCGGCAGCACCCAGTTAGCGGCCTCCTGCCCGCCAGCACGGCAGTAAATGTGCACGGCGACTACACCGATGCCTGGGTGCGTGACAACGTATACAGCATTCTGGCGGTGTGGGGAGTGGGGCTGGCTTACCGCCACCTCGATGACGACCGGGGCCGCACGGTGGAGCTAGAGCAGAGCGTCGTCAAGCTCATGCGCGGCCTACTCACCGCCATGCTGCGCCAGGCCAAAAAAGTTGAGCATTTCAAAGAACGGCAAGATCCGCTTCAGGCACTGCACGCCAAGTACGACACGGGCACGGGGCTACCGGTAGTGGGGGACGACGAGTGGGGCCACCTGCAAATTGACGCCACCTCAGTATTTTTGCTCATGCTGGCCCAGATGACGGCCTCGGGGCTGCAAATCATCTACACCCAGGATGAAGTCAACTTTGTGCAGAACCTGGTCTACTATATTGGCCGCGCCTACCGCACCCCCGACTACGGCATTTGGGAACGGGGCAACAAAATGAACCACGGCAAGCCCGAGCTCAACGCCAGCTCCGTGGGCATGGCCAAGGCGGCTTTAGAGGCTCTGCGGGGGTTTAACCTGTTTGGCATGCGCGGCGGGCAGTCCTCCACTATTCACGTGCTCACCGACGAGATTGCCCGCGCTCGCATCATCCTAGAGTCGCTGCTGCCCCGCGAGTCAGGCTCTAAGGAAATCGATGCGGCGCTGCTCAGCGTGGTGGGCTACCCAGCCTTTGCGATCGACGACGAGCAGCTAGCCCAAAAGACCCGGCAAAAAATTATCGACAAACTGCAAGGCCGCTACGGCTGCAAGCGGTTTTTGCGCGACGGCCACCAGACCGTGATTGAAGACACCCATCGCCTGCACTACGAGCCGGAGGAACTGCGGCAGTTTGAGCACATCGAGTGCGAGTGGCCGCTGTTTTTTACCTACCTGTGGCTAGACAGTCTGTTTGAGGGCGATCGCGACCAAATCCTTTTCTACCAAGAGCGCCTAGCGGCTCTCACCGTCGATCGCGACGGCCATGGCCTACTGCCCGAGCTATATTACGTGCCCGAAGATAACCTGGAGGCAGAACGGGTAAAGCCGGGTAGCCAGCCCCGCCTACCCAACGACAACCTGCCCCTGGTGTGGGCGCAAAGCCTCTATTTGCTGGGTCAGCTGCTTCAAGATGGGCTACTCAAACCCAGCGACATTGACCCCCTAGGGCGGCACCGCGCCCTGGGCGACCACCGCTACCCGGTGGTGCAGGTGGCTCTGCTAGCCGAAGATAAGGCTCTGCAAACGGAGCTAGCCACCTACGGCCTGCCCACTCAAACCCTAGAAGAGATTGACCCGGTGCAGGTGTTTCCAGCTACCGAGCTGTCGTCAACCTATGCCGAAATCGGCAAAAACGACAAGCTAGACCTCAGCGGTCGCCCGGTGCGGCGGCTGCGCAGCCTGACCACCTCGCGCATTTTTCGCATTCGGGGCGAGTCGGTAGTGTTTTTGCCGTCGTTCTTAGACCAGCAGCGGTTTTATCTCACCCTCGACTACCACTTTTTGGTGGCCCAAATTCGCAGCGAGCTGGCCTATATCTACGACCACTGGCGCGAGCCGGGGCGGCCCACGGTGACGCTGCTGCTCACCCACGCCATGTTTGAGCTGGGGCACAAACCGATCTATGAGTCGCCGCTGATGGCGCTGATGCAAGAGTTGCAGGACGATCGCTGCGATCACGTCCCCGTCAAACTTGGCCCCCTGCATCAGCTGATGATGACCACCAGCCTAGAGCGGGTCGAGAATGTCAATGGCTACCAGCTGGGCAGCACCTCCGTGGGCTACACGCCTCTTTGGACGGCCTACTTGGGCTTTGAGCCCAATCGCGACGGCCCCCTATCGCTGCTCGAAGAGTACACCCTAGAGAACGAAACCGACCTCGACAGTCTGCTCACCCAGCTGCGCCAGTCAAACAACATCTACGAACAAATTGAGTTGCTCAGCACCCTCAAGCATTTACACGGCAGCGGCTTTAACACTGGTTTCGGTGGCCCCAGCCACGCCATCACCGTTGCAGACCTGCTGGATGAAGTCTACGCCAAGGCCAGCCAGCTAGAGCAGTGGGGCATCTTGCGCCGCGCTGCCGGGCTGCTGGGCAAGGCCGACATCACCCTGTCGGATGCGGTAACCGAACTGCTGGTGCGCCAAAAGCAAATCTCCGTGGGCAAATCCTACAGCGAGGAATCGCTGATTAGTGAGCCCATGGGTCACAGTGAGATCGTCGATAAAATTCGTACCTTCTGCGGCGACGACGTGCGCGACCACGTGCTCACCCAGGAGGTGCTGATCGACCTCAGCATTCTGATCAAAGCTGAGCCCTCTCTCTTCAAAGGGCTGATGACCCTGCGGGTGGGCTACCTGCTGCTGCTGATTACTAGCGAATTGGCCCGCGAGCGCGGCATTACTCAAGACGAGGCCTATGGTCAGCTGATCGACCTCAGCCCTTTTGAGCTCAAGACTCGCTTGCGCCAGGTACTGGCTGGGTTCGATGGGCTCAACCAGTCGATCTTTCGGCGCGAGTCGCTGCATGTTAAGCCCCACAACCCAATCAACTGGCAGGTGGTGCCCGACGACATCGAACCTGCCGCCGAAGAGGCCGAAGCGCCAAATACTCACGACTGGTGGCGCAAGCGGGTGATCGACGGCGAAATTGCCCGGATCTCGGAGGAGTTTTATACCCAGGTGTGGGAAGTGCTAAAGCACTCCAAGGGCATTGTGATCGGCAACAAGTTTGACCGCAAGAACAGGTTGGATAGCGATCGCATTCTCTCCGAAATGACTCCCGGTGAGCAAAACTTCGAGCGCCGCATCACTCATCTGCTGAACAAAATCCAGGCTCCCGAATATCGCCACGTCAACCTCGAAGCCCTGCGCGAAATGGGCGAAATCTTCAAGGTCAACCCCGACCTTTACTTTGAAGACCACATCTACCTTGATGTGCTGATCGGCCACGCCGTGCGCCTGGGCTGGCTCGACCAGCAGCCCGATCGCAGCGCCGCCTATGAATCGGACAAGGCCGCCGCTTGGCAAGCGTTTTATCGGCTGCCGCCGACTCAGTGCGCCACCTACATTGCCATGGGGCTACAGTTCCTTACCGTGCTGGGCGAGGCCGAGTCGGGAGCCGAGCCGTTAGAAGTAGTCGCGTAGGCATCCGGATTAAATCTAAGCGAGGTATTCTGCCTGACCCTGAACAGTCGAGACGGCTAGGCCACAGACTGCTGCTTGCTGCTTGAGGAGGCGAAGAATTAAACCTATGAAAACCGTTGTCATCGCTGGATCGCTAGCGCTGGGGCTGCCGATAGTGGCCCTGGCAGGCACCTTCGTCTACATCAGCTCGCCCAACGGTCATGAAGCTGACTACGACAACCTGGTCACCTACGAAGCCTATCCTCCCGGCACCGCTAACCCTGAGCCGCTTAGCGTAGTCAGCTACAACATTGGCTACCTGTCGGGGTTGACCAATCAGCAGGCGGTGGAACGCGACAAGGCGCTGTTTGAGCGCAATCAGGCTACCGCCATCCAAGCCCTGGAAGAGCTAGAACCCGACATTCTGGCGCTGCAAGAAATCGACTTCGACGCCTATCGATCGTTCAACCTCAACCAGCAGTATGCGGTTTCGGCAGCGCTGGAGATGGCCTTTGGTGCGATCGCCGTCAACTGGGATAAGCGCTACGTGCCTTTTCCCTACTGGCCTCCTAGTGCTCACTATAAGCAGGTAATCTCGGGACAGGCGGTGCTCAGCCGCTACCCCGTTCACCGCAATGAGCGTTTGGTGCTAGAAAAGGTGCCGACAAACCCGTTTTACTACAACGCGCTATACCTCGATCGCGTCGCCCAAGTCACCGAAATCGACGTATCAGGCCAAACCCTGATCGTGATCAACGTTCACCTCGAAGCCTTTGACGCCCCCACCCGCAGCCGTCAAACCCAGGTGGTGCGCGAATTAGCCGAAGGCTACGCCGAAGACTACCCCGTTTTGCTGGTGGGCGACTTCAACAGCAGCCTTAACCGCGACGAGGGCGACGATCCGCGATCGATTGGCATTCTGCTCGACTCCCCGGTGCTGGCCTCGGCGCTGCCCACGGCCCCGTCGTCGTTTACCTTTCCGTCTGACCAGCCCCAGTACGTTCTCGACTACATCTTCTACACCCCCGCCACCTTAGAGATGGTGACTGCTGCAGTCGTCGCCAAGGCGGCCCAGGCGTCAGACCACCTGCCCGTACAGGCTCAGGTGCGGCTGCGCTAAGCACAGTTTCGACCGTTTATCCCCGATCCCAGATTGCTGAAGAGCGATAGTGCCTTGTCTATACTAGAGTCTCGGGGTTTTAGTCAGGCGGCTACCCATGGTTTCTACTTCTCAATACCCGTCCTTAACGCCACAGGCCTATTTTGAGTGGGAAGCCCAACAGGAGTTGCGGTACGAGTATTTTGACGGCGACGTTTTTGCTATGGCAGGAGGATCGCTACCCCATGCCGATATTGCTTTGAACATTGCCAGCCTTTTGCGATCGCAGTTGCGCGGACGTTGCAAAGTCAGAAACTCCGATGCCAAGGTCGGCATCACTGATCTTGGCCCGTTTGTTTATCCCGATATCAGCGTGACCTGTGACGAGCGTGACCGTACAGCCCCAAAATTTTCCCGCTACCCCTGCTTAATTGTAGAAGTCATTTCTCCCAGTACCGAGGCTTACGACCGAGGCGGTAAATTCGCCCTCTACCGACGCCTCGAAACCCTTCAGGAATACGTCGTAGTCGGCTCAGAGAGCAAAACAGTTGAGATATTTCGGCGCGACGCTGAGGGAAACTGGATGTTTATTCCCCATCAAGAAAACGACGAGATTCTGCTAACGAGTACGGGGGTTATTGTTTCAATGGCCGAGATCTACGCCGATGTCGTTCTGGAAGTCTCTGAAGGCTAACTGCGAGCAACTCCTACCCGATCGCACATATCGGCCAGGGGACAGCGCCCGCATTTAGGCCGATTGCCCGTGCAGATATGCTTGCTAAAGGGCACCAGCAGCCGGTTGATCTCAACCCAGTAGGGCTTCGGCAGTTTGGCTTCTAGGGCCGTCATGGTCTTTTCAGGCGACTTGGTTTGCACGTAACCTCAGCGGTTGGTGACCCGGTGCACGTGCACATCAACGCTGATGCAGGAATAGCCATAGAGCGAGTCGAAGCCCTCCTCCGCTAGCTGAAACATGGCAGCTTTGGGAAACGGGGCGACTGCCCCGCGCAGCAGGGCGATCGCCCGGTCGATATCAAATGCCTTAGCCGTCACTACGCTACGGGTGGTCAGGACTCAGCGAAAACTAGCTCATCACTAAGGAAGCTGTCAGCTCGGGGTCTTGAAACAGCGGTGTGCTCAAGTAGCGCTCGCCAAAGCTGGGCTGAATGATCACAATTAGCTTGCCCTCGTTTTCGGGGCGCAGACCCACATCCACGGCGGCCTTGACGGCGGCCCCAGTAGAAATGCCTGAGAGCAGACCCTCTTCGCGGGCCAGGCGGCGACCGTAGGCGATCGCATCCTCATCACTGACCTGCACTACCTCGTCGATCAGCGCTACATTCAGCACTTCGGGCACAAACCCTGCCCCAATGCCTTGAATCTTGTGGGAGCCAGGTCGCCCGCCCGACAGCACCGGGCTGTTGACGGGTTCAACGGCGATCGCCTTAAACCCCGGCTTGCGCTGCTTCAACACATCGGCCACGCCGGTAATCGTGCCGCCCGTGCCTACCCCCGCCACCAAAATATCGACTTGGCCATCAGTGTCGGCCCAGATCTCCTCAGCGGTGGTGCGGCGGTGAATGTCGGGGTTGGCCGGGTTGCGAAACTGTTGCAGCATGTAGGCATCGGGCAGGCTATCGAGAATATCCTGCGCCCGCTGAATGCAGCCCGACATGCCCGCTACGCCGGGGGTCAACTCTAGCTCGGCTCCGTAGGCCCGCAGCATGGCCCGCCGCTCAGAACTCATGGTCTCGGGCATGGTGAGAATTAGTCGGTAGCCCTTGGCCGCCGCTGCCATGGCTAGGGCAATGCCGGTGTTGCCCGAGGTGGGCTCGACCAGGGTAGTTTTGCCGGGGGTAATTAGCCCTTCGGCTTCGGCAGCCTCAATCATGTTGATGCCAATCCGGTCTTTGACGGAGGACGAAGGGTTCATGCCCTCTAGTTTGACCACCAGCCGGGCTAGGCAGCCCGCCTCTTGGGGAATGCGGTTGAGCTGCACCAGGGGGGTGCGGCCAATCAGTTGAGTCACGTTTTCGGCAATTCGCATGGGGCCTGAATGTAGTAAGGGGCCTAGATGTAATACATAATGTCGACTTGCTGTTGGGCGTTGCGCTTTTCGACCATGTCTTGCAAGGTGTACTTTTGCAGCACCCCCTCGGCAGCTTGGCGCACCTCTCCCCACACGCCTTTAATCACCTGCGCCTCTGGCGTGTTAGAAACCTGGGTGGGGTCGGCCTGGGGCTCAAACCCTTCTATGCAGCTCACCACATCATAGAGGGTAATCTTCCACGGATCGCGGGCCAGCAGATAGCCACCTCGCGCCCCCCGCTGGCTCTTGACTAGGCCCGCCCGGCGCAAGGTGGCCAGCAGTTGCTCTAGATAGCGATCGGGAATATTCTGCTGGCTGGCAATCTGCCGAATTTGCAGCGGCTCGCCGCTGGCATAGTGGGGGCTCAGCTCTAGCAAAGCTAGCAGAGCGTATTCACTTTTGGAGGACAAATCCACAGGGTAGGCGGGGTAAAGAGCGATACGGTTTATTATACTCCGGTTCTCCACTGGGGTTTGCAGGATTATGCAATCGCGAAAAAACTGCGGGATTTGTATTGGGCTTCACTAAACGTCACAAGGCTTCGGGGTACTGTTCTGGAGTGCAGAAGGTGTTCTGGGATACATAGGTATAGGGGCAATCGCACTTCCTCCCTAGGCCATCGCCAGCATCATCCCGCCCAGTCACGTTTTCAGCACCGCAGGCAAACCTCTGGCAGGCCCTTTTCATGAGCCCACTGAACCTGGTTGTTGATCAACTCGTTGGCCCCGCTGCTTCTGCCCAGGCTGCCTTGGCCACCGCCCCAGCACCTTTAGAAGGCTTAGCCGATTTTCTTGAGATTCTGCAATTTTTAATTCGCGAACCCTCAGTGGTGGGCAGCGAAGACTCGTTTTTTCGGGTGCTGCGGCGCGAGCTAGATGAAGTAGGGGCCGAGGTCAGCTATTACCACGGTGTCTTAGTGGCCCAAGGTCGCCGCCCCCACGACCTGATGCTGTCGGCCCACATCGATCGCCACGGCCTGCTCTGCACCGGCCCCAACGAGTTTCAGTACGCCGCCTTTATTGCGGGCAACCAGAGTGAGCTGACCGGCGACTCGGTGTCTGAACAAATGCTGCACACTATCGAAAACCGCTTTCAGGGGCAGCGGGTGCAGGCTCACCTGCCCTACACCGGCACCTACATCGGCCAGGGGATCATCACCAACTCCTACATTTGCCCCGAGCGCAAGAACCTGATCTTTGAGGTCGATGGGCTTGATTACCTTCAGCCGGGCACCCCGATCTCGTTCTTAGACCGTCTGCAATTTAAAGATGGCTACATTTCGGCTCAGCTCGACAATGTGATCAGCGCCGCCATCATTATTTTTTTGTTTCGCTGTGGGTTTGAGGGCACTGCCCTGTTCACCGCCCAGGAAGAGTCGGGCCGTAGCTGGCGCTACGCGCTGTCGTGGTTTCAGCGGCAGCGCATTGCGACCCAGCGGTTGGTCGCCCTTGACACCAGCCCCTACCACAGCCGCGAGGCCGCCGACCAGCAGCTCGTCACCCTGCGCCGCAAAGACGCCAGCGCCGATTTTGCCCCCGGCATTACTCAAGAGCTGAGCGATCGCTGCGAACAGCTCGGCATTGCCTACAGCTACAAAGACGACTACATCGCCGCCCAAAACCTGAGCCGCCCCAAGCCCTACTCTCTAGGCCGCACCGAGATGGGTCGCCTCACCGCCGCTACGGAAAGGTCGGTGACAGGCACCACGCTGCAAATTCCCACTACCGAATACCACACCGCGACGGAGACGGCATCGCTGGCCTCGGTGGCGGCGGTAATTCGCCTGTTGCAGACCTATCTTGACTAGCACAAGGGCGTTAAGGCCAGTACAAATGCCCGAATGACAAAAAGCCCGCGTCGGAATTGGCTATCCAGCCACTAGTTCGGGAATCCACCGCTATCAATGCCGAGGGAAATTTGGTAGATCGCTTTCTTAGGTTGTCCGGTGGCTTTGGCGAGCTGGCGGCTAGCGTCGGCCCGAGACATTCCCTGGCGCAGCAGCTGTTCTAGTTCGGCCCTGATGGCTTCATTTGAAAGGACGGGCGCTTCGCGAGGTGCGCCCTGAATCACGACGGTGAATTCGCCCTTGGGGGCTTCGCTTTGGTAATGCGCTAGGGCGCTGCTCAGGGTACCGCGCCAAAATTCTTCGAATCGCTTGGTCAGTTCGCGGCCTAGGGTGACGGGGCGATCGCCCCCTAGGGCAGCGACCAAATCCTCCAGGGTTTTGATCAGCTTGTGGGGTGCTTCATAGAGCACAATGGTGCGATCTTCTTGGCCAATGGCCTCTAAGCGCGCGGTACGCTCTTTACCCTTGAGGGGCAAAAAGCCTTCGAAGACGAAGCGATCGCTGGGCAACCCCGCCACGCACAGCGCCGTAATCGCCGCCGTTGGCCCCGGAATGGGCACCACGGGAATGTCAGCCTCAACACAGGCCGCGATCAATTCATAGCCAGGGTCAGAAATTCCTGGCATCCCTGCATCTGATACCAGCGCTACAGAATGCTGCCGCGATTGCAGGTGGTGCAGCACCTCGCCGATGCGGCTGTGGCGGTTGTGCTCGTGGTAGCTGATCTGCGGCGTAGTGATTTGAAAATGCTGGAGCAGCTTACCCGTGTGGCGAGTGTCTTCGGCGGCAATCAAATCGACCGACTGCAACATTCGCACCGCTCGAAAGGTCATATCTTCGAGGTTGCCCAATGGCGTGCCCACCACGTAGAGATGGCCAGGTTTGGGGTCAGAGTCGGGAGCCGGAGGCATGGGCAAGAAGAGGTGGGTATAAGAGGTTAGTGTAGCGTTGGCAGGTGAGCGGGTTAAACCGTTGGCGGGTAAGCGGGTGCTCGCATTCACCCCTGAGGCGAGGGCAGAACACCCCCTGGCAGAACGATGCAGACCGTCCATTGGGGCAATCGCCCTCTGCTATCCATAGGCCATACTAAACAGCAGTGATTGAGTCAGTGCAAAGGAGAGTCGTGATGAAACACCTTAAATCCTGGGGATTAATACTGGGAGCAGCGGCCCTGACCGTTGGCCTATCTCCTGCCCTAGCGCAGGCTCCAGACCAGCTAGTAGCGGCTGAGGCTGCCCCCGCCGCCGAGGCTCCCCCGGTTTTAGAAACGACCACCTACGCCGATTTATTCTCCATCGCGTTTCCGACCGGGTGGCAGGTGAGTGAGCAGGCCGATGCCCCCCAACTCGTTGCCGACAGCGCTGGGCCTAGCGGCAGCCTGCCCGCCATGCGCACCGAGGTCACCTGGCAGGATGCACCCCCTCGCGAGGTCGTGGGCGAGTCGCTAGAGGCTCTGCGCAACAACGGCTATACCGTCACCCGCTACGATGCCGTCACCATCGACGGAGTTACCGCCGTGCGCCTCTGGATTAGCGGCATTCCTGAAGCGTTGCCCAACGCGTTTATCACCTACGTGGGCTACCCCACCGCTACCGCCACTATCACCAGTTACTACGGCGACACCACCGACAATATTGACCCGGTGCTGAACGCGATTCACCAGTCGTTTGCGCGATCGCAATCTACCAGCACTGTGCCCTAAAACAACTAGCGGCAAGGGATGAATTGAGATTTGGTTTAGCTGCCTGGTACGCGAGTTGCTGTGCTGGATTAGCTTTGTCAGCCAAGCTGACCTTAACGCCAAGATCCGCGACTTGATTGAATACTTTAATCGCACCCTTGCCTAAACGGTGGCCGAAGCGACGTTAGAAGGGGGCTCTCACCCGGTAGGATACTACAGGATAATTTAACGCTTCAACGCGCCCTCAACGGCGGGGTTGCAACGGTCTATGGAATTACCAACGGAGTAGTGGTTATGGTTGCAATTACATCGGTTCACGGCAGGCAGATTCTAGATTCGCGGGGTAACCCCACGGTTGAAGTCGATGTAGTGCTAGAGGGTGGGGCTAAAGGTCGTGCTGGTGTGCCTTCTGGAGCATCCACCGGTATTCGCGAGGCACTAGAACTGCGGGATGACGACAAAACCGTCTACGGCGGCAAGGGCGTGCTCAAGGCCGTGGCCAACGTCAACGACGCCATTGCCCCAGCCATTCTTGGCATGGATGCGATGGATCTCGCCGCCGTAGACCACAAAATGCTGGCCCTAGACGGCACCGACAACAAGGGCACCCTGGGCGCTAACGCTATTCTGGGCGTGTCGATGGCGGTGGCTCGGGCGGCTGCCGTCGCAGCCGATATTCCTCTCTATGTCCATTTGGGTGGCCCCAACTCAGTGCTGCTGCCGGTGCCCTGTTTCAATATCATCAACGGCGGTGCCCACGCTGACAACAGCGTCGATTTTCAAGAATTTATGATTGCTCCGGTGGGTGCGCCGACCTTCTCTGAGGCGCTGCGCTACGGAGCCGAGGTCTACCACGCCCTCAAGTCGGTGCTCAAAGACGCGGGCTATAGCACGGCCATTGGTGATGAGGGTGGCTTTGCCCCCAACCTCAAGAGCAATGTAGAAGCGATCGAGGTGATTCTCAAGGGCATTGAGAAGGCGGGGCTCAAGCCTGGGGATGACATTGCGATCGCCCTCGACCCCGCCGTCAGCGAACTCTACCAAAAGGACGGCAGTTACCTGTTCTACAAATCCGACAACAGCCGCAAATCTACCGCCGACATGATCGACCTGTGGGAAAGCTGGGTCAGCCAGTTTCCTATTGTGTCGATTGAAGACGGTCTGGGTGAGCAAGATTGGGAAGGTTGGCAAGCCATGACCCAGCGGCTGGGCGATCGCATCCAGTTAGTCGGTGACGACGCCTTTGTCACCAACCCCGCCATCATTGCCCAAGCGATCAAAGACGGAGTTGGCAACTCGACCCTGGTCAAGGTCAACCAAATCGGCTCAATTACCGAAACCCTCGAAGCGATCAAAATGTCCCACGAGGCGGGCTACACCTGCATGGTCAGCCACCGCTCCGGCGAAACCCCCGACGACTTTATCGCCGACCTGGTGGTGGGCGCGATGACGGGGCAAATCAAATCGGGTGCCCCCTGCCGGGGCGAGCGCCTCTCAAAGTACAACCAGCTGCTGCGCATCGAAGAAGAACTGGGTGCCAAGGCCCAGTACGCCGGTCTCAACACCTTCAAGCGTCAGGCGCTGGTGTAAACCACTCCTAGAGAAGCTACCTCGCACTTCAACCCCTCTTCTGCCGGAGAGGGGTTCAAAAGCCTTGTCTATCTGGCACTGGTTCACTAACAGGAGGTGAATGACTGAAAGCCTTGCTGGACAAGCATGTTCAGGATTCCAGAGCGAATTAGCTCAAACCGTTGCTAAATAAGGGTTGTGGAGATTCATCTCCTCTTAAGAGACCAGTGCCCTTCATCGGTCATGTAAACTATTTAAAGCATAATTTGAGCTGCAACAGGATAGTCGTAGCTCAAATTATGTTCTTAGATATTGGACTTTTCGTTAGAATTTCACACTTTCGCTTCTTCCTTCACAAGTTTTTCCCAGCCGAGGTCTTTGAGGTTGTTGTTGCGGCGCAGAGGTCGCGTCACCAACTCTAGAATGTCGCGGGTGTTGCCAAAGCCGTGGATTTGGGCGAAGGTAAACTCCACCGACCACTTGGTGTTGATGCCGCGCGCTTCTAGCGGGTTGGCGTGGGCCATGCCCGTAATTACCAGGTCAGGGTGCAGCTCTTGAATGCGCTGAATCTGGTTGTAGTTGTCGGGTTTTTCGGTGATTTTGGGCAGGGGAGTGCCCATTTCGTTGCAGGTTTTCTCTAGCAGAGCCAGCTCCGCCGCCTGGTAGCGCTTATCCATGTAGGGGATGCCGATTTCTTGCACCGTCATGCCACAGCGAGTCAGGAAGCGGGCCAAGGAGATTTCGAGCAGGTTATCGCCCATAAAGTAGACCGACTTGCCGCGAATAATTTCCAGGTAGTCTTCTACCGACTCCCAAATTTTGGCTTCGCGCTCCTCCATGCCCTGGGGCTCAATGTTAAACACCGAGCAGATTTTCTCAATCCAGGCGCGG
>JANPIO010000227.1:0-8062 GCA_031425055.1 Phormidium sp. VAR_61_metabat_6 | reverse complement strand
ATTACTTACTGCATCTGGCGGACGGATAATCGTTCGATCTACTTGAATGGTGCAACTGCGTAACTGGTGCTGAGTCAATCACCCCAGTTTTGATGTAACCCCTACCAGCCAGCTTTTGGTTTTAACCTGGGCTGGCTGGTTTCTTCACCTTTGGGTCATCCCTCCAGCCGTCACGCAGAACCAGGATAAGAAACTGTGTCTGTTCTGGCCGTTGGTGAGGCTGGATCAGTTTCTCCATCACGCTTATATTTAGGAACCCGATCGCATGCAAACCGTACCTTGGCCAGTTTCTGCCTGGAAACAACTCAAACAGGGGCAAATTTCCTGTGAAGAGGCTCTCAGCCTGGTGCGCGATGACGAGGGCATCCTCAAGCTAGACCTGCTGGATGAAGAGGTTTGTAGTCGTTTCTTTCAGTATTGCCAGGGGCAAAAACTGCCCCCTGTGGTGCCGCTGCTACTGTGGCAAAGCTGCTTCTACCTGGGCAGCCCGGTGGAAGTTTCTGCTGAGGTGTTGGAAACGATTGGCGATCGCACCCTGACAACCGTTAAAGTCATCCCTATTTCAGCCAAGAGCTATCGGGCCTGGTACCACACTCGCACCGCTGATCTGACCCGCATTACCTCTAGCCGTCTGCTAGACCCAATTACCGGCAAGCAGTCTACCGATGATATTGGCGAAACCACTGAGCTATTTCTGTCTAAGGCCGAGGGGCAAATTGAGCGGATTAAGGCGATCATTTCTAGCGCCCTACAGCACCAGGCCAGCGACATTCACCTAGAACCGACCCTAGAAGGGCTGCGGGTGCGGTACCGAATTGATGGGGTACTGCGCGATATTACCTTGCTGCCAGGGGAAATCAGCCGCCGAGTAGTCGTGGCCCTGAAGGTGATGGCCAACATGGACATTGCCGACAGCCGCCGCCCCCAGGATGGCCGGATTGGCGAAAAATACCAGGTCGACAACGAAGCCGACCAGAGCATGGACATGCGAGTCAGCACCTTACCCTGCGTCTGTGGCGAAAAGGCCGTCGTGCGTCTGCTGCCCCGTGAAAATCCCTTCACCACCATCGATAAGCTGGGGTTTTCGCCCAAAGCGCTGAAGATTTACAAAACCTGGCTAGAACAGCCCCAGGGCATCATTGTCTTTACCGGCCCGACCGGCTCCGGTAAAACCAGTACTCTCTATACCAGTTTGCAGGCGATCGCCACCGAGCATGTCAACGTGGTCACGGTAGAAGACCCGGTGGAATATGTGCTGCCCCGCATCACCCAGACCCAGGTGAACGAAGCGGCGGGCATGTCCTTCGCGGCGGGGCTGCGATCGATCTTGCGGCAGGACCCGGACATCATTATGGTGGGAGAAGTGCGGGACCACGAAACCGCAGAAACCGCCATTCGGGCGGCCCTCACCGGCCACCTGGTGTTCACCACTTTGCACACCAACGACGCGGCTGGGGCGATTCCCCGGATTAAAGATATTGGGCCAGATCCAGGGTTGATTAGCGATGCTCTGTTAGGGGTGGTCGCGCAACGCCTGGTGCGGCGCATCTGCCCCCACTGCGCTGAACCCACCCAGCCCAACCCAGAACTACTGGCCATACTGCAACTAGATGCCGCTCAAATCAAAAAGGGCAACTGGCGACGGGGGCGGGGGTGCCCAGCCTGCTTCCAATCCGGCTATTCGGGCCGGGAGGCGGTGGTCGAGATGCTGGAGGTGGACGATCGCATTCGCGAGTTGATCTACGATGGCACCATGACTCAACTGCGCCGCCACCTCAGCAAGAGCGACTCCATCTCATTTCGAACATCGGCTATCGAAAAAGTCATGGCCGGAGTCACAACCGTAGAGGAGGTACTGCGGGTACTGCCCAGAAGTGCTCTAAAACTAACTAGTGCTGGGGAACCAGAACCGCTGCATCTGGTGCAGCGATTGGGATAATACAGGGCTGGCCGAAAAGCGGCTCAATTTCAGTTAGCCGCAGGCCTACTTTAAAGCGAACAATCATCAGTAGGCCTAGCACGGTATTTCAACTCAACCAAATAGGGATTGCATTCTATTTAATCATGCCCCATAATTTGTCTAGACATCTATACAAATTTAAGTTGCCGTTAATCCTTGGTTAAGTGATGGTAGACACAGCCCAAGCACAGTCAAGATCGAGCTGGATGTCGGCCCTGGCTAAGGCACCTCTGGCGCTGCTGGAAGAGCGAGTCGCCACACTAGGGGCGCTGCCCGAGTATCGCTTTTTGCGATCGCCCGAAATCGGTTTGGCCATGGTGCGTGGACGCACGGAAGGCGCAGGTCAGCCCTTCAACCTGGGGGAAATGACCCTAACTCGCTGTGTTATTCAGCTGTCGCTGGCGGCTGGCGGCGAGTCTATATCGGGCTTCGGTTATGTGGCGGGACGGTCTCAGCGCCATGCTGAACTGGCCGCCGTTTGCGACGCTCTACTGCACCATCAAGACTGGCAATCTAAAGTTCAAACCCAGGTGATTGAGCCGCTACAGGGTGTTGCCTATAGACAGCGGGCGGCTGAAACGGCTGAGGTAGACTCTACCCGCGTCAATTTCTTTACCCTGCTGCGAGGAGAAGCTTGAAATATAGCTTTGGCCAGTTTGCGTGGGATGGTTCAACTACTAACCGCAAAACTGGGGCGACATAGCGGCAGCCGTCACCCATAGACGGCTGCAAAAATTTATAACCCTTGTGATGGCTACAGCAGCGGCGAGACCCTTGCCGCTAGGCATGGTTGATCGGCCCCCAACCGTCTTGGCCACAATCTAAAACTTCCCTACTCCCTGACCTATGCCTACGACCCAACTCCCTAGCTTCAAAGATCCTGTCCATGACGCTCAGCAAACCTTTCGAGCGTTGCTAGATGCCCTAGCGGTGCCAGGTATCTTTCAAACAACCGCATCCCTGGCACCGCCGGAGGGGCTAAACCCTAGCTGCGCTGCGGCTTGCCTGACACTGCTCGATTTGGAGACAACGGTATGGCTGCAGCCGAGTATTTCAGAATTGGTGCGGTCTTGGCTGCTATTTCACACCGGGTGCCGGTTCGCAGCTCAGCCTCAAACTGCCGATTTTGCCGTGGTTGATCAGATTGAGACCATGCCCAGGCTGGATGAATTTAACTGGGGCACAGCGGCATATCCAGAGGCCTCGACATCTCTGCTGATTCAACTACCAGCCCTAGAGGGAACAGAGTCTGCCACCCTACAAGGCCCAGGAATTTTAGCCACCATCACCATTCAAACTCCCCTGCACACCGACTTTTGGCAGCAGTGGCAGGCGATGACAGCCCATTACCCCCTCGGACTTGACGCCTGGTGCTTTGCCGATCGCCAGGTTCTGGGCTTACCGCGCACGGCCCGGCTCGCTGGCAGACAGGAGGGGCGGTGATGGATATGTCGATTCGCTTAGCCACCCCTGATGATTTGCCAGACGTGCTGCGGTTATATCGCCAATCTGGTTTAGATCAGGATTGCGGCTTAACTTTGGCCGAGGCCGAACAGTGGTTTCAGCGCATACAACAATACCCCAGCTACAGGTTATGGGTCGCCACCCTAAAAGAGCCAGACGATAGACGGGTGGGTACCTTCACGCTGCTAGTGATGGATAACCTGGTGCATCGCGGTAGTCCCTCCGGCATCGTGGAAGGGGTTGCGGTCGATCCAGCGTTTCAAGGGCAGGGCATCGGCAAGCAGATGATGCAGGTTGCCATGGATCAGTGTCGAGCGGCGGGCTGCTACAAGCTGAGTTTATCCACCAATCTAAAGCGAAAGGAAGCCCACGCCTTCTATGAATCCTTGGGGTTTGAGAAGCATGGCTACAGTTTTTTAGTCGAGTTATAGATCGAGCGATCGGTTAAATTGCGGAGAATTCTATGCCCTATGTTGCTGTCAAAGGTGGAGAACAGGCCATTCAAAACGCCGAAGCCTTGCTCAAGGCCAAACGGCGCGGCGAATCGGCTGTGCCAGAGTTATCCCTAGAGCAAATCAAGCAGCAGATGCAGCTGGCCGTCAATCGGGTGATGGCTGAGGGCAGCCTGTACGACCCAGATCTGGCCGCCCTGGCCATCAAGCAATCCTGGGGCGACTTAGTGGAGGCAGCCTTCTTACTTCGCGCCTATCGCACCACCCTACCCCGGCTCTACTACAGCGAACCCGTCGAGACCGATCGCATGCACATTCAGCGGCGCATTTCGGCGATCTTTAAAGATGCCCCCGGCGGCCAAAAGCTGGGTTCTACCTTTGATTATGTCCATCGGCTGCTCGACTTCAAACTGGCCGCCGAAAATAACCAGTTTTTGGCCCCAACAACCGAAATAGTGGATGCGACCGCAGCCACCCCCCGAGTGCTCAACACCCTGGCCCAGGAAGGTTTAATCGGCGCAACAAAATCAGACGATCCTGCCGATATGTCGCCCCCTTTCGACATTACTCGCGAATCGCTCACAACCCCCACCAGCCGCGACGCTCGCCTGCAAAATCTGGCCCGCGCTGACGAAGGCTTCCTGCTGTCAATGGCTTACTCTACCCAGCGGGGCTACGGCAAAAATCATCCCTTTGCGGGGGAGATTCGGGTGGGTGAGGTGGAGGTTGTGATCTGCCCTGAAGAACTGGGCTTTGAGGTGGCGATCGCCGACATCTCGGTCACCGAAGTTCAAATGGTGAACCAGTTCAAAGGCAGCAAGGAGATTCCGCCCCAGTTTACCCAGGGATATGGCCTCACCTTTGGCTACAACGAACGCAAGGCCATGGCCATGGCACTGGTAGACCGAGCCTTGCAAGCTAAGGATTTAGGCGAGGCGATCGACGGGCCCGCCCAGAATGAAGACTTTGTCTTATTTCATTCCGACAATATCGAAGCCCAGGGATTTGTCCAGCACCTCAAGCTGCCCCACTACATCGACTTTCAGGCTGAGCTAAACCTGATCCGTCAGCTGCGGCGTCAATACGACAAAGCCCAGGTAGAACAGCGATCGCCCCTGGACTCACCCGATCAAAATCCCGTGAAATCGCCTGCTCAGCCAACTCCAAGCGCCTCAACTTACTCCTAATCGTTGCCCCCATGACCCTTTCGCCGCATGCTCCCAGCTCCCCAGCGCCCCCTGAACCGGGCTTCAACTTCGCCTACCTAGACGAACAGACGAAGCGATCCATCCGCCGCGCCACCCTCAAGGCGGTGGCTATTCCGGGACATCAGATACCCTTTAGCTCCCGTGAAATGCCCATGTCCTACGGCTGGGGGACAGGGGGGATTCAGGTAACCGCCTCAGTGATTGGTCAGACAGACACCCTGAAGGTGATCGATCAGGGCGCTGACGATACCACCAACGCCGTCAATATTCGTCGGTTCTTTCGTAAAGTCTGCGGTATCAACACTACCGAACGCACCGAGGAAGCCACTCTGATTCAAACTCGCCACCGGATTCCTGAAACGCCGCTGCGGGAGGGGCAAATCATGGTTTATCAGGTGCCCATGCCGGAGCCGCTGTACTTTATCGAGCCATCTCGTACCGAAGCCAATAAAATGCACGCGCTGGAAGAATACGGCCCCATGTATGTGCGGCTGTACGAAGACATCACTCGCTTTGGCCACATTGCCATGGCCTACGACTATCCGGTGATGGTGAACGATCGCTACTTGATGAAACCCAGCCCGATTCCCCGGTTTGATAACCCTAAACTGCACATGAACCCGGCCCTACAGCTATTTGGTGCCGGGCGAGAAAAGCGGATCTATGCCCTGCCGCCCTATACCAAGGTCAAAAGCCTTGATTTTGAGGATCACCCCTTCACCGTTGAAACCTGGGATCAACCCTGCGAATTTTGCGGCGCGACGGACACCTATCTCGATGAGGTGGTCACCGATGACCAGGGCAGTCGCCTGTGGATTTGCTCGGATACGGACTACTGCAACCAGCGACAGCACAACAATCTTTTGCCAGCCCCCACCTTAAGTTGAAAATTAACGCAGCACCATGCAGCCACTATTAACCATTGACGACCTCAGCAAGACCTATCATTCGCTTCGTGCCTGCGATCGCATCTCTTTCGATCTCTACCCCGGCCAAGTCCTAGGCATTATTGGCGAATCTGGCTCGGGAAAAAGTACGTTATTAAATGCCATTGCCGGTCACATTCCAGTGGATGCGGGCGAGATTACCTACTGCAATCGCAGCGGTCAGCCCATCAACCTGCGCACTCTGCCGGAAGTTCACCACCGCAAGCTGATGAAAACCGAGTGGGGTTTTGTGCAGCAAAATCCTCGGGACGGTCTGCGCATGACCGTCACCGCCGGAGCCAATATTGGCGAGCGTTTGCTCGATGTGGGCGATCGCCACTACGGCAATATTCGGGCCGAGGCCATCGAGTGGCTGAGCCAGGTAGAAATTCCCCCCAGCCGCATGGATGATTTGCCCAGCACCTTTTCTGGCGGCATGCAACAGCGGCTGCAGCTCGCCCGCATTTTAGTGACGCAGCCGAGGCTAGTGCTGATGGACGAGCCCACGGGTGGACTAGACGTTTCGGTGCAGGCCAAACTTTTGGATCTGATGCGATCGCTGGTGCGGACGCTCCATCTCAGCGTCATTTTGGTGACCCACGACATTGGTGTGGTCAGGCTTTTGGCCCATCGGCTGATGGTGATGCAAAACGGTCAGGTGGTCGAAACCGGGTTGACCGACCAGGTGCTCGATGACCCCCACCATCCCTACACGCAGCAGTTGGTGAGTGCCACCCTCATGCCCTAGGGGCTATGCCGCCTGCCGTTCTACTGTTATTGACACCCTCAAACCATGACTCAATCGCTGTTGTCGAATCATTCTGCCTTGCCGGTTTCGCCGCCCACCGGGGCCATGCTCCGGGCCGAGGGGCTCTACAAAAGCTTCGTGCTGCACCATCAAGGGGGAGCTTGTATGCCGGTTTTAGAGGGGGTGTCCCTCACAGTGCAGGCGGGGGAGTGTGTGGCACTCCAGGGGCCATCGGGCTCAGGCAAATCGACGTTGATGCGATCGCTGTACGCCAACTACCGCATCGACAAAGGCTCGATCTGGGTGAACCATCAGGGCGACTGGGTTGATTTGCACCAGCTCCGCCCCCACCAACTGCTAGAGGTGCGGCAGCACACCGTAGGCTACGTCAGCCAATTTCTCAGGGTGATTCCTCGCGTACCGGCGCTGGAAGTGGCCGCAGAACCTCTGATGGATTTGGGCATAGATCCCGAAATCGCCTACGACAAAATTCGGCTGCTCTTCACTCAACTGAACCTACCTGAGCGGCTGTGGCAGCTGTCTCCCACCACGTTTTCCGGCGGCGAAAAGCAGCGGGTGAATATAGCGCGGGCCTTTTCGGTCGACTACCCAATTTTGCTGTTAGATGAGCCGACCTCTGCCTTAGATGCCGCCAATCGCGACGTTGTAATGCAGCTCATTGAAGACTGCAAAGCCCAGGGATGTGCCATGGTCGGCATTTTTCACGATGACGAAGTCAGAGAGCGGGTCTGCGATCGCGTTCTCCAGTTTTAGAGACCTTAGGCCTGAGATAACGCCCAGTTAATCTTGGCCCGATATGAGTATAGATGTCTATATGTATCCGTCCCCATTGCGTATCCCATGACCGAAACTATTTTCACCAACTACCGCTTGCAGCTGCCCGATCAAGAGGTTCTCGGTACGCTAGTCGTGCGGGATGGCGTGATTGCCGAGGTGCAGCCCGGCGTTGTTTGCGAGGGGGACAACGGCGACGGCGATTATTTGCTGCCCGGCTTGGTTGAGCTGCACACCGATAACTTTGAGCAGCGGCTGTCGCCCCGGCCCAAGGTGCGCTGGCCGATGGATGTTGCTGCGGTATACCACGATCGAGATTTAGCGGCGGCTGGCATTACCACGGTGTGTGATGCGATCGCGGTGGGTGACATCACGCCGACCTCCATGCGCATGACCCAGTTTGGCCCGATGATCAATACGATTCACCAAGGCCAAATTGACGGGCGCTTTGCGGTAGATCATCGTCTCCACCTGCGCTGTGAACTGGGCTACGAGCACGCCCATGAGGT
>JANPIO010000226.1:0-24851 GCA_031425055.1 Phormidium sp. VAR_61_metabat_6 | reverse complement strand
TTCACAGAAATCGACCGCTGGATTCAAACCCAGGTGGCTACCGTACCCGCCGACCAGCGCCAGTTGGTCACCACCCACAATTCTTTTGGCTACTTTGCCGAGGCCTATGGTTTTGAGGTGAAGGGAGCGCTCAGCGGCCTCAGCACCGACCAAAAGCCGACGCCCGGTGCGCTGACGGCCCTGGTAGAGCAGGTCAAGGCCACCCAGGTACCCGCCATTTTTGCCGAAACCACCACCACCCCCCAGCTGATTGAAACCGTCGCCAAGGATGCGGGCGTTATCGTAGCGGAGCAACCCCTCTTTGTGGAAGGGCCAAGTGGCCCTGGCAGTGCCGCCGAAACCATGCAGGAGGTGCTAGTGGCCAATACCTGCGTGGTGGTCGAAGCACTGGGGGGCAGCTGCGATCGCGCCAACGCCCCACTTTAACGATTGCGAATTTTCTGCGGCTGCCAAGCCTGATGCTCTCCCTCGTTTTGGTAGGGCGAACGCCGTAAAGCCTCTGGCTTGGCTTCGCCTACGCCCCTACTCCTTCATCAACGGCCTGAGCAGAGCGCTGACTCGCAGCACCTCGGCTACTGACCAGGCCTGGGCAAAGGTGCCGCGCGGCTCCATGGGGGCGTCGCCGTCAAAGATTTCGCTGATGGTGCCTAGGCAGCCTCCGCCGTGGAGGTGGTGAATCAGCGGGTCAAGAAAGCTGTGGGCTAGGTCGGCATCTTGGTAGACCCGCCAGTGGGCCTGCACAAAGGGGCCGATCAGCCAGCTCCAGACGGTGCCCTGGTGGTAGGCTCCGTCGCGCTGCACCAGGTCACCGCCGTAGTGGCCGCGATAGTCGGGATGGGCGGGGTCGAGCGATCGCAGCCCATGGGAGGTCAGCAGTCGCTGGGCCACCACATTTACCACCGCCCGCTGCTGCTCGGAACTTAGACAAGGTTCTCCCAAGGCGGCATCGGGCAGAGAAACGGCGAAAATTTGGTTGGGCCGCAGGGCTGCATCCGCGCCGTCAGGGCCATCCAGCAGGTCGTAGCAGTAGCCCAGATCGTCGCTCCAAAACCGCTGAAACCCCTGGCGGATCTGAGACGCCAACTCTTGAAATTGACCGACGGGCTGACCCAAAATTCCCGCAAAGTCGGTCATCACCAGCAGGGCGTTGTACCACAGAGCGTTGACTTCCACCGGCTTGCCGATGCGGGGGGTGACCACCCAGTCGCCCACCTTGGCATCCATCCAGGTGAGCTGCACCCCCGGCTCTCCGGCAGAGAGCAGGCCATCGATGGCATCGACCTGAATACCGTGGCGGGTGCCTTTACAGTGCCAGGTAATTACCTCCTGTAGCTGGGGAAAGAGTTCTTCGACTAGCGCCGTGTCGGCGGTGGCCTGGTGATAGGCGCGCAGGGCCTCAAAGTACCAAAGGGTGGCATCTACGGTGTTGTAGTGGGGCGCTTGACCATTTTCAGGAAAAGCGTTGGGCAGCATGCCCTGATCGAGATAGCGGGCAAAGGTCTGCAAGATCAGCCGGGCCAGGGCCGGACGCCCCGTGGTTAGGGTTAACCCCGGCAGGGCAATCATGGTGTCGCGACCCCAGTCGCCAAACCAGGGGTAGCCCGCAATTACAGTTTTGCCTGGGTTGGTAGGGGTGAAGTCAGACCCTTCCGTCCCCCCATGCGTTGGTTGCGAGGCCGTAGAGACCTCCTGGTTCATCTCAGATTGGGGATTGGCGACCGGTGCGAAATCGCTCAATGGCCGCGGGGAGGGGGTGCCTTCAAAATCCACTGCACCCATGGCATCACTGGCTTCCAGCACTGTGATGGGTCGGCTGACGATAAATTGATCGGCGGCCAACACTAGCTGACTCACCCAGGTGGGTGGTGCGTCGTCGGGTTGAGCCGTCTTGCCCTGGGTAGTCAAATGTTGCTCGTGGGCCAGGCGGCGGAGCAGGGCACTTTGCCCCGAGCGATCGGCCTCGGCCTCGGTGGTGGCCACTAGGGTAAATGACTGGCCCTGGCCCAGGGTGGGGGCAAAAGTGGCCGCGTGCAGGTGGTCATCGTAGGGGTGAATGCCTCGGTAGGTTTCGACGGCGAGGCTGTAGCCGTCGTGCCAGGTGTGGGCGGGTATAGCTGGGGCGGTTTCGCTGAGCAAATAAAAGGGCTGCACATTCCCTTTGGCCTGAATGCGCAGGCCATGGGGGCAGTCGGCGATTCCCGTAGGACTCGCTTCGCGAATCGCCATTTGCCAGCCCTGGCCCTGGGTGCTGTGGTGGTGGTGACGGTGATTGACTAAGACTTTCAGCGTGAGATCGACGGGGGCGCTGGCGCGACTGACGGTGTAGCGCACATAGGTGGTGTTGGCACCGGGCTCCATCCAGACGCGCTTTTCGAGGCGAGCATCGGCGATCGCATAGACCCAGATCGGGATGGTGCCCTCCAGCCGAAAGGATTCTAGGTAAAGGTAGCCCTCGGGTTGCAGCGTGCCATCGGTCCAGCGATCGCAGTACAGCGCGTGGGACTGGCCTAGATAAGTTGCGGTTTCGTCAACCTTAGTCACCAGCAGGGTGCGCTCCAGCGGCGGTTTGAGCGCCGCCACCAGCAGCCCGTGGTAGTGGCGAGTCAGCACGCCAGCCACCGTACCGCTACCATAGCCGCCAATGCCGTTAGTAACCAGCCATTCCTGCTGGGTGGCAATCGCCGCATTACCGCACAGGTGACGCCCCAAGGAAATAGTCATAGGTTATCCACCCGTGTTTTGCTAGCGAGGATGTTTACTCGCCGCTACTATAGCCAAACTGCGGCGGGTCGCACTGCTACCTAAAGGGCGATTACGTCCTCTACTGCAAAGCTTCACAGAGATTTTTTCTGATTCCTTAAACTTAGCTACCCACTCCCCACTCATCCACCCCCTACCCCTTTACCCATCCACTCCCTAAAGCTGCCCCTGCCACGAAATCGACTGCTCAGCGCTGTTGGTGCCCAGCGATCGCACGGCGGTAATCTCAATCTGGGCGTATTTGCCCCGGGTCAGGGGGCCGCGATCGATGGGTAGACGACCTAGCGCCAGTTCAAAGCGGTTGCCCGCCAGGCTCACCAGCTCCGCTGGCACCACATCGTCGTAAACAGTGACGTAGCGCGGGCGGCGATCGTCCCTAGGGTCGCCGTCGGTGGTTCTCAACGTCAGGCGAAACTGAGTCGTTAAGTAGGTCGACTCACCCGCCAGATCGAGCACCACGGCCTTGAGGTTAGCACCGCTGCCCTGCACCCCTCCTGAGGCCAGACGGGTAACGTCGCTGGCCCGCACCGCATTGGTGACGGTAATGGTGAGCTGGTCAGCTTGACGGCTGGTGGTGTAATCGGCCCAGAGGCTGTCGGGGAAGGTGGCGCTCAGCGCTCCATCGGGCTGAATTTCGGTGCGCACATCGCCCCCCGCAAAACTGCCCAGGGGGCGGGGAGCCTGCCAGTCGAGGCTAACGTCTCCTTCCACCCGCCCAGTGTATTCGCGGTAGATGTCGTTGACCCGCGACCCAGGGGCAAGTAGGGCGTTGGCTCCAGATCTCTCAGCCCACAGATTTCGAGAAAGCCGCACGGATTGGTTGGCCAGGGTTTGCAGCCCCACCGACATAGCCGGGGTTTCGCCCAGCAGCGGCTCCAGCTGGTTGACAATCCACAGTTGACCGTCAGCACCAGGATCTCCGTCGCGGCCAAAGGAACCGTTATCACCGCTGCGGCCATCGTAGCAGCGGTAGCGGTTCGTCTGGCATTGATAGTCAGCCTGGCCAGGGGTGCCGGTGCAGGTTTGCATCTCCCAATCACGCCGATCGCAGCGACAGCCGATGGTGCCACTGCCGCCGCGCCCGCCTCGGCCAAAACGCCCGCCGCGCGCGTCTACCGAGAGCCGTTGCAGAATCGCGCGATCGCCGTAGTAAACCGTCAGATTGCCGCCGCTACCGCCGCTGCCACCGCTGCCGCCGTCGCCGCCAGAGCCACCGTCGGGGGCGCGCAGATTGTAGTCAACGTTGCGGGGCTGGCCGCCACAGCGGGGGCGATCGCCGTTTTCGCCATTTTCCCCGTCTTCGCCGTCGCTGCCGGTGAGGCTAAAGCTGGCGGAGGTGCCATCGGCCACGGTGGTTTGGCTCGGCCCAGCAGTGCCATCACGCCCAGACCTGCCGCTGCGGCCATCGCTGCCATCGCTGCCGTAGGTGCGGGTTTCTTGAGCCCAGGCCAGCATTGAGCAGCCGTTTAACGTCGGCAGCGGCAGGGTGGTTGCAAGCCCTAGGCAAAGCGGAGCCAGGGCAACGGCAAGGGCGCGTTTCATAGCAAGATTTCTCGGTGGGCAAAGCACCCCAAGGTTAGCCAGGGGCAGTCCTAGATGGCGCAGGCCATGTGCCAGAATTTACGGTAGAACTGCGTTGGCTTATCTTCTTGATACTAAATTCCTGCGCGGAACCCAATGCCAGGCTGGGTTTTGTTCGGTTCTGCTAGCGCCACCCAATCTACATAGTCAACTGTGATAACCATTAGGCATTCGACAGTCGAGCCATCGCTTGACCCGCCAGTGCGGCGTGGGTCTCGGCCAGCAGATGCGGAATTTGCTCAGCGTGGGGGCTGCGGCGCAGACATTCGGATAGATCGATTTGGCTCAAGTTCTCGGCCTTTTCGCCAGGGAACCAGTGGCCCGCGTTGCCCAGCATGTTGTAGCGAGCCTTGGCGTAGTCTTCCATATCAAAGGCGAGCAGCAGGTTGCGCAGCCGCAAAATGGCGGGGATGTTGATGTTGCCAGGGGTGTCGTTGGGGCTGGGCAAGCCGATCGCCCAGGTGCGCAGCCAGTCTTCGCCCAGTACGGTTTGGGCATGGTGGTGCAGGCGATCGAGCACGGGTTTGAGATGCGCGTCAGCGTCTTCCAGCAGGGGCAGCGTCTTGAGGTGCTCATCAAAATCATTGGGCCGCGCCGCCCCAATGCTGAGGGTGTGCACCTGGGGGTGACTGAGGCAAAACAGGTCGTTGAACACCATTGGGCTAAGCGGGTCGCACAGTTGCACTAGCTTGGCGGGGGGACTGTAGAGGTGGCCCCCTTTGTCGGACGGGCTGATGATAAAGACGCCTAGGTCATAGCGCTGAGCGGTGTCGATCGCGGCCCAGTTATCTTGATTGACGTAGTACCAGTGCAGGTTGACGTAGTCGAACTGGTCGGATGCGATCGCCTGCTGAATCACCGCCGTCGGTGCATGGGTCGAAAAGCCAATGAACCGCACCCGCCCCTGCCGCTGAAAGTCGCGGGCCACCTCCATACAGCCGCCGGGGCGCAGGGTCCAGTCTAAAATTTCGGCGGTGTTGATGCCGTGGAGCCCAAGCAGATCAACGGTGTCTAATCGGAGGTTGGCCAAGGATTGAGTCAGATTGTGGCGAAACTCGGCGGGGTCGGCAGTGGGGGAAACTTTGGTTTGCACAATCAGGCTCTCTCGATCTAACCCCGGCAAAATCTGCCCCAGTTGAATCTCAGACGTGCCGTAGCCCCGCGCGGTCTCAATGTGGTTAATGCCCACCGCCAGCGCTCGGTGAATCGTGGCCTCTAGATTCTCCTGGTTCTGGCGGGGTATATCCGTCGGCGACACGTCTTTCCACGAGTGCTGATACCGCATGCCACCGCAAGAAAATACGGGCATCTGAAGCTCAGTGCGACCAAAGCGGCGGTACTGCATAGGAAATGAATTTACAAAAGAGCAAAGGGCTATCCCTCACGGTAGTCAAGGGATTGCTGGTTGTAAAGGTGCGCCTAGGCCAGTGGTGAGATGAGCGCAAGTTATAGCAATGCTCTGCCTGCCAAGCGATAACGTACGCGCAGCAACTAAAACGCTCTACCAACTAGCCAGAGAGGCGGATAAACTTTTGGCAGGAGTCTGGTCGTCTACAGGCTATCCGTCTGTACGAAATGTCTACCGACCCTGGCGTAAAAGACACCCTGAGCTACATGATTGCCCGCGATACTATGCACCAAAATCAGTAGCTAGCGGCGATCGAAGAACTGAAGGCCGATGGGTTAGAAGAGATGCCGGTGCCCAGCCGATTCCCGCGATCGCAGGAGAAGCAGGACGCGTCCTACCAATTCTGGAACCTGTCAGAAGGCACCGACAGCCATCATGGTCGTTGGGCAAAAGGCCCCAGCCCTGACGCAACGCGCTGACGGGCTGCACTAGCTCAACTACGCTGTTAGCTGGTGCAATTGGGAGACTTTAGCAATACTTACGTTTGGCGGATGAGGTAACAGTCACCAGATGGGTTAGTCAATCGCTTCATCGATTGGCTAACCCGCTCACTCGATGGGGGCTTCTAGGGTTTTGACTGTCTTGGGCAATAAAAACGATAGGCCCAGACACAGCAAGCACAGCGCCAAGATGAGTAGCAGCGTACTCTGCATTGCCTCAATGGCAGCCGTTTGCAAAATGCCATTGAGGGCGGGCTGAATCGACTCGGGCAGCTGAGTAAACAGGTCTCGTCGTTCGCTGCGTCGCAGAGTCTGTATGGCCACCTGTAATGAGCGAATTGCATTACGCCGCACCTCGGGTTCCACCGACTGCCCCAGCTCGGCCACAATGCCATCAACAATTTTGTAAGAGGCCACACTGACCAGCACCGTGCCCAAAATGCCCCGCCCCAACGAGGCTCCCAGGTTTTGAAACGGGCGATACACTCCCCGTGCCTCGGCTTTTTGGTTTTTGAGGGTATCGGCAAAGGTGAGAGAGGTAATGTAGGTGGTAAACAGCCCTGTGCCCACGCCCATTACCACCAGGGCGGGCAGTAAACCCAGGGAGGTTACCGGAGGGCCAACGGCAGCCACCAGCATAGCAATGCCCACACTCTTGACCAACAGCCCCGCCTGAAGCAGGTAGCGGGGCGGAAACTGGGGTCGCCGCTTGACCAACAGCAGCAGCACGGCCAGTTGAGCAATGGTAGAGGGCATGACGGCAATGGAGGTTTGCACTGGGTTAAGCCCCATCACTGCCGGAATGAACTGGAACAAATTAAACTGCACCCCCACTGTCGTCATGGTGTGCAGAGTGCCAATGGCAAGGCCAATGGTGTAGGTGCGGCGACTAAACACCCCCAAGCGCAACAGCGACGGCTGGCCCTGTTGCACTCTCACCCGTTCCCAAAACACCAAGATTCCCAGACAAATCAGCCCCGTCGCTATCAGCACCGGAGCCATGGAGATGCCAAAGGGGGTCAGCACAAAAGCGAGCCTTTGGGGGTCGCCCTTGGGCTGCCACCAGCCCAACTCTGAGGCTAGGCTGAGCCCCACCAGAGTGAACCCAAACCCTGCTACCGAGAGCAGTCCCCCCAGCCAGTCGATCGGCAGGGTCTGGGCTGGGGAGGGTACTGCAATGGGCCGCACCAGCAGCCAAATCAGCGGGATGAGCCCTAGCTCAACAGCAAAGGCCCAGCGCCAGCTAAAGTCGAAGGCCATGACCCCGCCAGTGATGGAGCCAACTAGAGCACCGAGCACGCCTGCGATCGCCAACGCGACCAGCCCATACTTTTGGGCCATCTCATTGGGGTAAAGGGAATCCATCAGCGCCACCGGGGTGCTGACCAGCACGGCTCCGGCCACGCCCCCTAGCCCCGCCAGCCCCAGGGTAAACACACCAATATCTGGGCTGATCACCACCACGAGCAAACCCAGGGCAAACAGACCCAGGGCGATCGCCAGCACTGGCCGACGCCCCAGCCGCTGACTCAAGTTTTCTGCCGTCGGGGTAAACGAAGCTGTCACCAGCGACATCAGCACCAGCGCCGACTGCACATAGCCCACACTGGAGTTAAACTCTTGCACCAGGGGCGGCATAATCGGCTGCACCACCCCAATGGTGTACGACAGCATAAACAGAATCAGGCATAGCCCCAGCGGCTGGCCCCAGGTATCTAAAAATGGCTGCCGAAGGGTCGGTTGATTAACCATCTGAGCCTAGAAGTGTTAAGAACCGTTGGTATCTGGCCTAGGCTCTTTCAACCTAGAGTCTTCCAAAGGCGGCTGACCGTTAGTGCCCTGCACCACAAAGGCGGGCGCAGCATAGTCGCTGGGCAAATAGTCGGCGGGGATGGTGGAGTGGTTGCCGTCGCGCAGAGCTGAGAAGGTGGGCGACAAAATCTCAATGTCAGCGGCGTTACAGCAGTCCTGAATATTTTGGTGCAACTGGGAGTAAATGTCGGGCATTTTGGCCGGTGAGGCCGTGTAGGCATTTAGCTCGTAGCTGACGTTAAAGTCGTTGAGGGCGGTTTGCAGCACAAAGGGCGAGGGCGCGATCGCAATATCAGCCGTTGCCCTCGCCGCCTCTATCAGCACCTCATGCACCTTGCGCCAGGGCAGGTCATAGCCCAGGGTAATGGTGGTGTAGAGCACCAGAAACCCGTGAGATTCGCGGCAGATCGCGCTGTAGTTGATCAAGTTGCTGTTGAGCACCGAGGCATTGGGAATGGTCACGGTCTCTTGCTTTGGGGTGAGCACCCGAGTCACAAACAGCGACTTGTCTTGCACCTCGCCCACGATGTCGTCAATGCGAATAAAATCCTTGATCTGAAAGGCGCGGGTGTAGATCAAAATAATCCCCGAGAGGGCGTTGGCCACCGCCGAAGACGACCCCAAAGTCAGCAGCGCCCCTAAAAATAGAGAAATGCCCTGAAACGCGGGGGAACCAAACCCCGGCAGGTAGGGGCCAGCGATCACCATGGCGATCGCCACGATCAGCAGCATCGCCAGCCGATTAGTCGGCTGCACCCACTCGGGATAAAACCAGGGGTAGACATCGTGACGACCCAGCTCAATAATCACCTGCCGGGCAAACTCAATCATGTAATAGGTGAGCAGGGCAATCACCCCAATCATCGCCAGCTTGGGCAAATAGGCTACAAACCCTTGGGCCAGCAGGCTAAGACGAAAGGCAATATCTTGCAGCAGGCTATCACCAAAGGCCGCCGTCGCCGGAAACTGGCTGAGCACAAAGGGCACGTATAGGTATAGCGCCAGCAAGATCAGCACCGGGCGCAGCAGCCGTACTACCCCCCCAAGCAGATAGCTGGTGGCCCCAGACCCCAACACCCGCACCGATTGAATTTGCAGGGTAAGGGTATCGGCTTCCCGCCGCTGGCGAATGTGGGTCAACAGCCTAGAGCTGCTAAACAAAATGCCTCGCAGCACCAAAAACACGGTGATGGTGCTCAGCACCGTCATCGCCAGACTGGTGGCAATGCGCCGTAGACTGCGGCGATCGCGGTAGTCGATCACCCCCTGCCGAATCCGCTCGACTGCATCGGCGGCCAGTTCTGGATGGGACACACCGTAGGCCGCCACATCATCCTGGCGCACGGTAAACAGTACGGTGTCGCCCGCCAGCACCACACTTTGATTGGCCTCAGTTTCAGCGCGAATGGTGGCTGGAGAAAGGTTGGCATCAACGGCGATCGCCCCTAGCCGCTGGGTAATAATTGCGGCGCGCTCTTCAGCTGAGGTAACCCCCGCAATTCCCTGTCTGACGTAGAAAAGCGGCTCCCCATCCAGCACCACCGGAAAGCCATCGACCACATTGCCAACCACCGCCTCTGAAGAAACTGGGCCAGCATTCTCGCCCCCGGCGTTTTTTACCTCTACACGCTCTGCCTCAGCGGTCTCTAAGGCGGGGGCTGGCACCCCAATTGCTAAGGCGGGCGGCAACAGCACCAGCAGCACCATCGCCAGGCCCAGCAGCCAGTGTTTAAGCCGTCGCCCCTGAATACGCCAATCTGCCAAAAAAAACATAGCGCTGATTGCTAGCTGGCTGTAGAAAACTGAACCTTGCCACCCGGCTGGGCTGGGTATAAGCAGTGTATGACGGCTAACCGCTGGGCATACAAAATCATTTATTTCCTTAAAACCGAGCGATCGCGCCCAAAGCCTGTTGTGCCCGTCAACGCTGCCACCTCTGAGCACAAAAATAGCCGAAGGCTAAGCGAAATCGTAGCCATCGGCTATTCTCAAACTGAGATTTGCAAGCTTTACAGCTTGCGAACGCTGGTCTGGCCATCTTTGACTTCACCCACCAGCACCTCGGTGGCCAGGCCCACAAACAGGCCGTTGTCGAGCACGCCAGGGATGTTGTTGATGGTTTTCTCTAGCCCAGCCGGGTCGTCGATCGCATCAAATTTCACATCCAAAATCATGTTGCCCTGGTCGGTGATCACAGGGCCGTCTTTTTTAATGCCCATACGCAGGTCGGGCTTGCCGCCAAGGGCTTCTAGAGCTTTAGTGACAGGAGTAACGGCCAACGGCATGACTTCAACGGGCAGAGCAAAGGTGGTGCCGAGCTTATCCACCAGCTTGGAACTGTCCACCACAACAATGAATTCCTTGGCGAGAGAATCCACAATTTTCTCGCGGGTGTGAGCGGCACCGCCCCCCTTCACCAGGTTCATTTGGGGGTCAACCTCATCGGCCCCGTCGATAGCCAAAGCAATTTCGTCACCGTCGTCCAGCGTGGTGAGGGGAATGCCGTACTGCTTAGCCAGCACCGACGCCTGAAAGGAGGTAGGCACACCCTTGATGTTGGTGATTTCGCCGCTGGCCAGCCGCTCGCCAATGAACTGAATGGCATAGGCCGTGGTCGATCCAGTGCCCAGGCCCACCACAGTGTTTGACTGCACCCGCGCCGCCGCCTGACGCCCCACTTCCTGCTTCATCAATTTGACAGGATCCATCTCGGTCATGGCTCTAGTTCCTCGTAAATCACTGCGTTTTCGGGATCTAGCATGACCTAAAGCGGGGCGGCTGCATAGGGAGGGAGGGGAGTAAGGGGGTGGGGGAGTGGGGGAAGATGGGGGAGGAAATTCAAAGCTAATATCGTAGGGTGGGCAGTGCCCACCATCCCTACTGGGCTTTGTGTTGTGCCTCAACCTCCGACGTTACTCAGCAGCCTATCTTCTCCCCTCAGCGAGGCGGGCTACCAGCGGTTTTGGCACTGGCGGGGCTGGCGCATTCGCTACTGGTTTCACCCTGGGCCGGGGGATGCAGCGGTGCCGCCGGTGTTGCTGATTCACGGGTTTGGGGCCAACCTCAACCAGTGGCGGCACAACCTGCCGATCCTGAGCCGGGTGGCTCCGGTGTATGCCATCGATCTGCTGGGTTTTGGCGATTCTGAGAAGGCAGCAACTTTCTACGGCGCAGAGCTGTGGGCGGCTCAGGTGGCAGACTTCATTCGTCAGGTGATTGGTCAGCCGGTGGCGTTGGTGGGTCATTCCCTGGGGGCGCTGGTGGCGTTGACGGCGGCCCATAATCACCCCGACTGGGTGAGGCAGCTAGCGCTGATTACCCTGCCGCTGGAGGCCAACCGTGAGGATCTGGTGGCAGGCTGGGTGGCAGCCCTGGCGCTGCGGGTCGAGAGTCTGGTGGCCAATCCGTTGCTGATGCGATCGCTCTTTGCCCTGGTACGTCGCCCCAGCATTTTGCGGCGGGCGCTGGCGAGCATCTACACGGTGGCTGAACGAGTAGACGATGACTTAGTGAATTCATTTGCGCTGCCGCCCTGCGATCGCGGTGCCGCCCGAACCCTATGTTATTTGGTGCGATCGCGCACCGATGCTGGGTTTAGCCCTTCGGTCAAAGACATGATCGCGACCCTGGCGGTACCTACCCTGCTGCTCTGGGGCGACCAAGATCGGGTGGTTCCTGTGGGGCTGGCCGCAGGGTTGACAGCCCTGAGCCAGGCGCTTTCCCTAGAGGTGGTGCCCGATGGGGGCCACTGCCTCTACGACGAAACCGATGCCGATTTCAACGCCCGCGTCGAGGCCTGGCTGCGGGGCAAAAGCCCGGCCTTGCAGCAGTCTTAAGGTTGCCTAGGGCCGCGACACCGGCCCCGCCGAACGCCCCTGCCCTTGGGGGAGCGATCGCTTTGTGCGCCACTTGCGAATTGCCTGGGCCTCTCGCTGAATGGGGGTCAGGTAGGCATCGCTGGGTAGATCAGCAGACTGATCGCCAAATTCGTTGGGCGGGTGCTGACGCGTATTCATGCAGCCGGCTAACACATCGAGGTGGGGCTCTAGCTCCAGGGCGCGCTCCAGCTCGTCAACGGTGGTGTAGCGGTCTTGGGAGTCGGGCAGCAGCATGCGATCGAGCACCATAGTCAGGTGGGGGCTAACGGTGACCGTGTGCTGCCAGCGAATCACCCCGCTGTGGGGGTCTTGGTCAAACTCAATGGGGGTGCGGGCAGTAAGCAAATACAGGCAGGTCATGCCCAAGGCATATACGTCGCTGGCGTAGCAGGGACGCAGAGCCAGCTGCTCGGGCGGGGCAAAGCCAGGAGTGCCGACAAACTGGGTGGCTGGAGCCTGCATCGAGCCGTAGTCATCCACATCGGAGAGAAACTCGCGCACCGCGCCAAAGTCAATCAGCACCAGGCGGCGATCGCGCTCGCTGCGAATGATATTGGGAGGCTTAATGTCGCGGTGAATGATGCGATTGCGGTGAATGAAGCGCACCACCGGAATAATTTCACGCAGAAAATATTTGACCTGGGCCTCGGTCAGCCGCCCAGCCCGCCGCACCTCCTGGGCCAGGGTTTCGCCATGCACATACTCCTGCACTAGGTAAAACTCGCCCCCGCTGGTGAAGTAGTCGAGCAGCTGCGGAATCTGCGAATGGCTGCCCAGGCTGGCTAGAGCCCGAGCTTCGCGACGAAACCGCACCTTGGCCCGCTCTAGGGATAGCTCACTGCCCGCCTTGGGGCAGAGCTGCTTGATCACGCAGTAGGGTTCCCCCGGCAGGGTGGCGTTTTGGGCCAGGTAGGTAACCCCAAAGCCCCCCTGACCGAGCTTTTTGAGCACGCGGTAGCGATCGCGAAACAGCCGGTGCGACTGGTAATAGTGGCGAATTTCAGAATTGGCCGCCCGATCGAGGGGTTGGCTGGGTGAATTGACCATATTTGTTTGTCCTGGCCTCAAAGGAGGGGAAGATGCCTGTTTCCCAGTTTAATCATGAGCCAACCGGGCCATGGCTCTAGGGCAGTCAAAAATGCGCAGGAACACAAAACGCTAGTACATTCAAAGCTAACCGCAGTGCAGAATTATCCACTACCTTAGCAATTCTCCCAACAATACTTAGAAACTTAAGATTGAAGTGGCAGCAAGACAACATTCGTAGCGACGATTAGCCATAGGGTATCACGGCAGGCTAGCTCTACTTAGCTATAGATTTAATCTCTATCTAGAGGTTGATTTTTTCCGGAAGATTTTGGACTCCTGTACTAACCTAGGCGAGGCTGGGACAGATCTTTCTACGCATCATCTCTTAGGCAGCATGCCCCAAGGTAGCCTCACCGCAACTGTTAGCGCGATCGCAGAGGTCTGATGATAACAGCTCCCCTCTCCGGCTCGACCGCTAAAATCTCTCTAAAACCCCAGATCGGCGCGAGCCATTTCTGAGGCTTTAAACAACACCTCGTCAGGTAGCTCTTCCCAGGCGGTGGCCCCTACTTGGGTATAAAAAGCGCTGTCGTAGGGACGGGTGCGCACGACCACGGGCATGGGCACGGCGTGACCCAGCACCAGCGCCTGCTGCTTAGAGTCGAGCTTGGCCAAGACCGATCGCAAACTCTGCCCCCCCGACACCCCAGTAAAGATGGCGTCGATATCTTTCTCGTCGTTGAGCAGGGCGGTGATGCGGGTGCCAATCTGCGACATCACCTCGTTGTCGATGCCCGAGGGCCGCTGATCGACCACCAGCAGGGTGACAAAATACTTGCGCATTTCCCGAGCGATGGTGCCAAAGATGGTCTGCCGGGCGGTGGCCGGGTCGAGAAAGCGGTGGGCCTCTTCGATGGTGATCATCAGCTGGCGGGGCCTGTCCACGACGTTTTTTGTCTGCAAGAAGCGATCGGCCTTTTTGACGTAGCTGGCGTGGATGCGGCGGGCGATCACGTTGGTGGCCAGCATATAGGCCAGCATATTCGACTGAGAGCCAAACTCCACCACCACATGCCTGCCCGCATCGATGGCGGCGAGGATCTGGGTGATGTAGTTGGTGCCGCTGGCCGCCTTCATATATTTAATGTCGGCCAGGCGAGTGAGCTTGCGCTGTAGGGCCATAATCGACGACTTGCTGCCCATCTTGGTCTCGCAAAATTCTTGGATCTCCTCGTTGGTCATGGTCAGCAGGCGGTTGATCCAGGCCTTGCCAAACTCGTTGCGCAGAATGATGGCGTTCTCTAGGCTGGCCTCCGACAGATTCAGCTCGCCCCGCACCAGATTTAGGTCTTCCACATCGATCTGGTCAAAGCTGATGTAGAGTTCTTGGGCGTCGCGCACCCCCCGCCGCTGGGTGGCCTCGGGGTCGAGGGTAAAGATCTGCACCTGACCGGGAAACAGCTGCCTCAGCCCTTTGACAGTGCTGAACTGCTTGCCCTCGCTAACCGCCTCCCAGCCGTACTCGGAGTGCATGTCGAAAATTAAATTTACTGCCGCCTGGCGCTGAATCACCCCGGCCAGCAGCAGCCGAGTGAGGAACGATTTGCCCGTGCCCGACTTACCAAAAATGCCGTTGCTGCGCTCCACAAAGCGATCGAGATCCAGGCACACCGGCACCTCCATATCGATGGGCTGACCGATCGCAAAGTTGCGCCGATGGGGGTCGTCTTCCCAGCCAAAGATGATGCGAAAGTCGCGATCGCTAGCGTCATATACCTGGCTAAAGTGCGCCGGAATCGTCTTCACCGGCAGCAGTTCTACATCGGCATTACTCTGCACCGCCATCGACCCATAGCTGCTATCGGCCCCTTTCTTCTTGGCCTTCTCCCTACTCCCTACCCCATCACCCCCTACCCCATCACTCTCCTGAGTGAACATCAGCATCGGCGTCAGGTTAATCGTGCCGTAGGTGCCTGTCCCCGCTAGCACCTCCTGCAAAAACAGGTTCGACGGCTCCGGCGGATGGGCCAAAATGCGCTGGCTACCGGTGCCCAGGGTGACATCGGTGAGCATGCAGAAAAACTGCGATCGCCGCCCCTGCACCACCAAAAACTTGCCCACCCGCATATCTTCTACCGAGATATCGGGGTGCAGGCGCACCTCTAGCCCCTGGCTCAGCGAACCCTGGATGACTGACCCCAGCGGCTGACTCATCCCCATGGATAATCCTCTGTGTGAACTTTAGACAGCAGGCCAGCGATCGCCCCCTTCAGTTCAGCCAATTTTAATACATTTGTTCTGACTTGCCCAAGCACAAAAAAAGAGTTCTGAGCTACCCAGTTCATTAGATAGCTCAGAACTCAACCGCTCAATCAAAACCGTTGGCGAGGGGCCTAAGCCCAATCGCTAAAACTGAATGCCGACGCCGCCCTGCACCGAGACGGCCATGTTGTTGCCCTGACGGTAAGCATCGAAGGCAAAAATAGCATTGCCAAAGGCGACCAAATTGCTATTGGGAAACAGATGGTCAATCCCCGGCTGAATCACAAAAGAGGTCTTGTCACCCACAATGGAGGGCTCGTTGCCGCCGCCGCCGACAAACGAGGCTCCAGCGCCGACATACACGTCGGTATTCCAGCTCAGGGGCACGTCGTAGGAGACGGTTGGCACAAAGGCAAAGTCGCCGCCAAAAATAAAGCCCTGGGCCCGCAGCGAAACCGGATACTGTAAAAGGCGATAGCGGCCAGAGATCACGCCCTGCACGCCGCCGCCCTGGCCGGTGGCCGCGTCGCTGGTCAGGCCGAGACCGGCCCCAATGCCGACATAGCTACCGTAGGCTACTTGGGCCTCGGCGACCTCTGGGGCGATCGCCGCACCCGTAGCGGTGGCGGCCACTGCTAACAGAGCAGCCCCTGCCGTACGCCCCATCCAACGCCCTAAGCTTTTCATGGAGTTACTCCTCAACCCTTCAAACGATTGTGTGTTGGCTGACTGTGCGGGCTTACCGATGCCGACCCGAACCCATCGCTGTAGGGCGATTTTGGCCCTGATACCCTTAGTCTGCCGATAAGCTTACTGCATTGGTCAGATTTCGACACACTGAATTTTTCCGGTCGGTAAGATTGTTAGGGAGAAATCTGAGGCGCGGGTCAGAGGCGGGGGGTGAAGGGCGATCGCAGATGCTAAGTCTTACGCAGCGTAACCAAGGACTTTGAGATGGCAGATGATTTACGCTGGGTTCAGCGGTTTCAGAATTTTGATGACGCCTTCCAAACATTCGGTCGGGTGTTCGAACGCTACCAGACCGCCCCTGAGGATGAGATTATTCAAATTGCGCTGATTCAGGCATTTGAATTCACCTTTGAAATTGCCTGGAAGACGATGAAAGATTTTTTAGAGTACGAGGGCTACAGCGGTGTCGGCAATAGTAAGCAAACCGTGCGAGTTGCCTTTCAGGCGGGGCTGATTACTGATGCAGAGGGCTGGATGGCCGCGATCGCCCGACGCAATATGACCAGCCATGTCTACAACGCGATAGTTTTGCAGGAGACGATTGATTTCATTCGCGATGAGTTTAAGCCTCTGGTGCAAACGCTCCACAGCGAACTGAAGGCGAAACAATGAGCTACGGCCTGTCCGATCAGCAACTTGAGGAAATCATTCAGTTCATCGCCGCCTACCCGCAGGTGGAAGAGGCAGTTTTGTTTGGTTCGCGTGCGATCGGTACCCACAAACCCGCCTCCGATGTAGATATTGCCATCAAAGGGAACGAGGTTAACTCAGCGCTGGCGGCTCGGCTCAAATTTGACATTGAAGAAGATACCTACCTACCCTACTTCTTTGACTTCGTAGCCTACGGCACCATCACCCGCGAGGCTCTAAAGCAGCACATCGACGAGAAGGGCATATCTATTTACCGCAATTGCGGCTAGGTCGTGCAGATTTTGCTTAATGTTGTCGGAGAGTACCGGATCGTGGTGTAAGCCAGCGTTAATAATTTCAGGGCCAGGGGCAGGAAATTAAAATTTAGGGAAAGTAGCGGTAAAATTCGCGGCGATGCAAAACGCGCATCAGTTCTGCTGTGTCGCCGTTTAGCTCAACACCAATGCGGTAGTCACCAACTCAGATGCGATAGCGATTGGGTGCGCCGGTCAGAGCTTTGACATTGGGCAAATCTGGAATTGAGTTTGACGATGCCAGAGCATTGAAGGCAATGTCGTGAATTGATTGGTAAGTAGGCTGTTTTTTGAGCTTCTTCAGGTCTTTCAAGAAGAGTTTTCGATAGACAACCTTCAATCAACATCCTCCGCTTCTAAAAACGCTAAAGCGTCTTCTCGACTCAGTAGAGGTGTTGCCTGAGCTTCATCCATGGCTTTATTCAAGCAATAATCTTCCAGATTTTCAGCTAAATCTTGCATGGATTCACCACCTTGGGGCAGCAATAGCCGCCATAGCTCAATATGTATAACTTCGGCTTTAGGGTTGCCTTCTGAGTCGGTGAGATAGTCAATAGCGCTGTTGGTCACGGTGATTTGCCCACTCAGTTTAAGGGTTGAATTTAGCCCGTATTGCGCATCCCCGCTGCAATGCCGTTGATGGTGAGCAGTGCGCCGCGCAGCAGCTCACCCTGGCTGTAGCGCGATCGAATCACCCCCGTCGCCGCCTGGTCTTTGTACTGGCGCAGGCGCTTGAGCAGAGCCACCTGCAAAAAGCCTAGGGGCACAATGGTGCCGTTGCGCAGGTAGACCGATCGCTGCAAATCGGGGTCGCCGTCGAGCAGGCGAGCGCAGTCGGTAATCCGCAGCACCATATCGCAGGTCAGGTGAAACTCTTGGGAAATCGTGTCGAACAGGGCCAAAAACCGCTCTTTATCCTCAGGGGTGGTGAGTTCGCGTACGTAGTGCTCGGCAATTTGCAGATCGACCTTAGCCAGGGTCATCTCCACCTTTGAGATCACCATTTTAAAGAAAGGCCACTTGCTATAGAAGTAGCGCAGCACCTTGAGGTGTTCTTCTGGCGCTTCGTCCACAAACTCTTGCAGGGCGGTGCCGACACCATACCAGGAGGGCAGCAAAAAGCGGGCTTGAGTCCAGCTAAACACCCAGGGAATCGCTCGCAGGCTGCCGAGATCTTTTTTGCCCCCTCGCCGCGAGGGGCGAGAGCTGATCTGGAGCTGGCTGATTTCTTGAATCGGCGTCACCTGGTGGAAGAAGTTGACCAAATCGGGGTTTTCGTAGATCAGCTGGCGGTAGTGGCTGCGGGAGCGAGTAGCCAGCTCCTCCATGGTCTCTTTCCAGGGCTGAATGTCATCGACGCTGTTGCTCAGCAGACTGGCCTGGATGACGGCGGTGGTGACGGTCTCTAGGTTGTAGAGGGCCAGGTCAGAGAGGTTGTATTTAGAGGCCAGCACCTCCCCCTGCTCGGTGATTTTGATGCGGCCTTTGATGCTGCGGCCCGGCTGGGCCAAAATCGCCTCATAGGCGGGGCCGCCGCCCCGCCCGACCGAGCCACCCCGCCCGTGGAAGATCCGCAGGGAAACGCCGTAGCGATCGGCGGTGGTTTGGAGGGCCTGCTGGGCCTTATGAATTTCCCAGTTGCTGCTGAGAAAACCAGAGTCTTTGTTGCTGTCGGAGTAGCCCAGCATCACCTCTTGCAGGGGCACGGCCCGAGGGGCGGCCACGCTGCCGGGGCCAGAGTCGGCAGGCTGGTTAGCCTGACCCTCTAGCAGGTTGCGGTAGAGGGTCAGCTGGAAGAGTTCATCCATCACCGCCGGGGCGCGCTGGAGGTCTTCGACGGTTTCAAACAGCGGCACCGGCTGAATGCTGCTGAGTTCGGTGGCGGGATCGTAGAGGCCCGCCTCCTTGGCCAGCAGCAGCACCTCCAGCAGGTCGCTGACGGTGTGGCTCATGCTAATCACGTAGCTGCCGCAGATGTCGGGGCCAAACTCCTGGTGGAGCTGGCGCACCATGTGCAGGGTGGCGATGGTCTCGCGGGTTTTGTCGGAGAAGGGCAGCTCGCGGGGGGTAAGGGGGCGGCGGGTGGTGAGCTCGCTGACCAGCCAGGCAATTTTGTCGGCCTCGGGCAGCTCGCTGTAGGGCTGGGGCAAAATTTGCAAGTACTGGGCGATCTCGTCGAGGGCGTCGGAGTGGCGCGTGCTCTCCTGGCGCAGGTCAAGCTGGGCCAGGTTAAAGCCAAAGATTTCGACCTGGCAGATCAGGGTGTTGAGGTCTTGGCAGTTGAGGCCGGTGGCTTCTAAGTTGCGCTGTATCAGCCGCAGCTCGGCGAGAAACTCGTGGCCGTAGCGGTAGATGGGCAAGCCAGCGGGGTCGTTGGAGTGGTCGGCGAAGGGGTCGCTGTGGTAAAGGCGCTGGCTGCGATCGCAGGTATTTTTGAGCCGCTGCTTGATGTAGGCCAGCTTGAGGCGGTAGGGCTCTTGGCGGTAGCGAATGGCCAGCTCGTCGTAGATGTCGGCCATTTTGACCTGGTCTTGCTCCAGCGACTCAAGCAGCTCGGGTAGCACCTCGCTCCAGTGCAGGGAGAGGCTGAGCAGCTCGACTAGGCGATCGACGGAGGCCATGTACTTGTTAAGCACCAGGTTGCGCTGGTAGCAGGCGGTCTTCCAGGTGACTTCGGGGGTGACGGAGGGGTTGCCGTCGCGATCGGAACCTACCCAGGAGCCAAACCGGCAGAAGCGGTGGCGGGGCGGGTCAAGCTCGGGGAAGGTGGTAGCGATCGCCCGCTCAAACCGCTGGTATAGCTGGGGCAGCGCGTCAAACAGCACCACGTTGAAGTAGTGCAGGGTGTAATCAACCTCGTCGAGCACCGAGGGCTTAAACTGGTGCAGCTCGTCGGTGCGCCACCAGAGGCGAATTTCTTCGGTAAGCTGCTCTTTAAGTTCTTCGATTTCCCAGGAGGAGGCCAGGCCCAGGGTTTGGGCGCTCTCTTCGGCCTGATCCATCTGGCGCAAAATGCTGGCGATCCGCCGCTGCTTGTCGCGGATGGTGTGGCGCACAATCTCGGTGGGGTGGGCGGTAAACACCAGCCGCACGTCAAGCTGATCGATCAGGTTTTGAATCACCTGGGGCGGCACGTTTAGCCGCTTGAGGGTGGGGAACAGCCAGTGGAAGGTGCCCGCCTCTTTGCGGCTGCTGGGGGGGTCGGCAATGCTGCGGGTCAGCAGGTCGGCCTGGAAGAGGTTGCTCGACTCGCTGTCGCCAACATTGTTGCCAAAAATTGACTGACCAATGCGCTGGGCCAGCTCCGAGGTTTCGTAGGCGGCCCGGTACTGCTGCTGCTGATCGCGCTGCTCGTAGTGCTGCTCGACAATGTTGATCAGCTGAAAGTAGAGGGCAAAGGCCCGCGAAGCCCGAATGGCATCTTCGAGGTCGAGGGCTTCGACTACATCAACTACGGCTTTAACCCGCGCCTCGGCGGCGGTGGGAGCCTGCCCCTCGGGGGAGCACATGCGCCGCAGCTGCTGGAGCAGCTTTAGGAGTTCAGGGCCACAGGCGTGCTCCAAAACGTTTTCCCACAGATCTTCGACCACTCGCAGCCGGTGGCGCAGCAGCAAATCTTGCCAGGAGGACTGATCATCCACCGCTGCGGGCAGGCTAGCCGGGTCAGTCTGAGCTGCGGGCCGGGCATCCCCGGAGGAGTGGAGCGTTGAACTCATGGGTATGACAGCAAAGAGAACGGGGATATCGCAAAGATTCTATAGGATTACCCTGACCGGAAGAAGTTTATCTAGATCAACAAATTGAAAAGTTATAGGTTAATAAGCATTTGCCAAAGCGACCAAACCCTTCTCTGACAAGGTTTTCAGGCAAGAGAAACCCGTTGTAAAACAACCTAGCCCTCTGGCGCAGAGGCCGCAATATCGGGCGCAACCGGCGGCATTTTTAAGTTGGGCAGGCGATCGCCTGAAAAAAGCTGCTCGCTGACCAACCCCAGCTGGGTCAGCCCATCGGCCAGGGCCCGGGTCACCAAAATACCGAGCAGCACCGGAGGCACCAGCAGCCCCACCGCCACCTCCGCAGACTGGCGACTAACCGGGGCAAAATCAGAATGGCGTGACGAGGTCATAAAACAATCACAAGTTGGGGGCACAAATGGGGGGAGAATCTAGGGTCAGGGCCGACTGTGGAAGCGATACTTAAAGGGGTCTCGGAGGGCGATCGCCTAGGCCTACCGTCGGCGCAATTGATCACTAATATATTAGACAAGGGAGATTGCACCTGACCAGGTGGCCTTGGCCAGAGCATCCCTGTCACTTCTTAATTTTCCTATATTGTTGAGCAGGTAGGATGGGGCAAGTAGGATAGGGTCGATGGCTGAGCACCCCTGGGCTGATCCAGTTTTGAAATTGCCCTAAAAGAAATCGGCTGATTGGCGCTGGAGTTGGTATAAATTAAACCGACTGCGCCACGGCCAGGCGTTGTCTCACAATTCGGGAGTGTGGCCTTAGCCTAGCCGTTACCCTGACCCCCTATGCCTGTGTCTTTATCCAACCCCACCCTTAGCTCCAACTCACCCGCAGCCACCGTGCTGGGCTGGCTGAAGCAGGCCATGGGGTTGCCCACGGCAGAGCTGCATATCAAGCTGCGGGGCAACATTCTCCACGTGCTGTGTGAGACTCCGGCGGCGCTAGATCAGTCGGCGGTGCTGCTCAAGCTGGTGCGATCGCTGATCGAGGGCGGCGACAACCTGGTGCGCCAGCACTACCCCCAGGTGTATCAGCTCTACGTCTACAGCCGGCTAGAGGGCAACCCCACCCCTGAATGGACCGCCCCAATCTACCTCAACCGGCTAGAGCGGCACTTGGCCCAGCTGGTGCTCGAAAACCAGGATGAGGCCGATATCAAGGCCACCCAGTCGCTGCTGGAGAAATATAACCAGGGCCAGTCAGCCCGGGGAGCCGAGGGCGGCAGCGGGGCGATCGTGATGTCGAACCTGAGCCTGGCCCGCAAGGGCGACCCCGAGGCGCTCGCCTGGTATCTGAGTGAGACCCTCAGCAGCCTCGACGTCGGCGTGTGGGTCAGCATTAAGGCCATCCCCGGCACCGCTCACCTGCACCGGATGGCGATTCCGGTCGGGCTGGCGTCGCGCATCGCTGGCGACGATGACAAAACTACGGCAGACGACCCGGCGGTTACTGACACGACTATCTCTCGGCTGTGGATTCTCTGCGAGGCCACCTATAGCCCCGACCCCTCGCTGATTGCCCGACCCACGGCGGAACGGCTGCGGCAGCTCCAGCTCACCCAGTTTAAGGATGCGGTGCTGCTGCTTCAGGTGCGGGGCGAAACCAAGCCCGACTGGAGCCTGCGCATCGACCTCACCCCCCCCGAGGAAATGCTGCGGGAGTGGGGCCGCTGGGGCGATACCGATGCGATCGCCCGCTTGCTCTCAGCGGCGGTGGCCAGTTGGCACCTAGGCGTTACCGCTGAGCTGACTAACGGCACCCTGCACCTGATCTGCTCGCCCCAGAGCGGCGACCACGACACCCAGCAGGCCGAGGGGCTAGCGGCCCAGGAGGCCGTGCTCGAAGCCCTGACGACGCCCCTCAACGACCTCGCCCCCCAGGGCATTCCCCGAGCCGTAATCTACGGTCAAGCCGGGGCCAACGCCACCCCCGCCTGGGTGCACTACCTCGACCTGCCCGCCGCCGAGCACAGCGCCCTGGCCGACACCCCCGAGTATCTAGGCCAGACCGGCGACCTGCCTGCGATCGCCTTTCTGCTCACTCGGTTGCTCAACCCCAGCCTCGACGACCGCCTGGCCACGGGCGGCCAGCGGGTGCAGCTGCTGCGCCGCGATGGGCTGCTGCACGTCATGGTCGATGGCCCGATGGCCCCCCGTCGCCGCCTGGTAGCCCCGCCGATCAACGACTATTTGCTGGCCCTCAGCCCTATGAGCATTGAGGGAGTGCGGATTTACGGGCGGCGATCGGGGCAGTCGCAGCCAGCCTGGACTTTTGGCCAAGACTTTTTGGCCCGCCGCCGCCTGGTGCCCGAGGCGACTCCAGAGTTCACCGCCTCCGACTCCTACGTCAACGAGCTGCTGGTTCGACCCGATGGCCCCGTCACCGCCGCCGAGATCGAAGCCGAGCTAGAGGAAGACGTTGCCCTCAGCCAGTGGGTACAGGACGTGCTGGCCCAGGGGCGGCGGCTACTGCTGCGATCGCAGCTTTTAACCAGCGCCACCCCCGACCGGGGCGACAGCATCGAGAGCCTAGATGACCTAGACCGCTCCGACGGATTCAAAATTGCCGTAGTGTGGGCGGCGGTAGGTATCCTCGTCGCCCTCCAGGTAGATTGGCTGCTGGGGCAGATCATTACCCCGCCCAGCCAGCAGGCCAAGGCCGAAGACATTGCGCCCCCCATAGCCGAACCCCCTGAGCCTAGCGACCCCCTCGCTGAGGACTTAGCCGAGCTCGACTGGCCGGGTTCTCAAAGCAGCGACAACGGCTGGGGCGAAGGCGGCTTTACCAGCGATTCCAACGGCGATACCGCCGGGGCACAATCCCTCGACACTAGCCCCAGCCAGCCCATCGTCGCTATCAGTGACCTGGTCGAGCAGGCGTCGTTCTCCAGCTTTAACAGCGACCAGATGAACGAAAAGCTAGCGCTTTACTACCAGCGTTTAGAGCAGTCTGGCCCCCCCGACGTGATGATTGTGGGCAGCTCGCGCGCCCTGCGGGGGGTTGACCCGGCGGCCCTGCGCCAAGAGCTAGCCACCATCGGCTACGACAATGTCAGCGTCTTCAACTTTGGCATCAACGGGGCCACCGCCCAGGTGGTTGACCTGGTAATTCGTCAGGTGCTAGAGCCCGATCAGCTGCCCCAGCTGATTATCTGGGCCGACGGGGCGCGGGCCTTTAACAGCGGCCGAGTCGATGCCACTTACAACGCCATTGCGGCCTCACCCGGCTATCGCGAGGTGGCCAGCCGCCGCACCGAGAAAGTTGAGGCCGTTGCTACCCTCGGCAACCCCACGGCACCAGGTGACCCCGAAACTGCCACTGGGTCTTTGCCCAAGAGCTACGCCGCCATGGATGAGTGGCTCAGCGATCGCCTGTCTACGGTCTCGGCAGTGTATGCCGATCGCGATCGGCTCAAGGGCTGGTTTCAACAGCGGCTGATGGTTGCCACCCCCACCCCCACCGGCTCTAGCGAAGAGGGCCTCGATGCCGCCATGCCCGAGGGCAGCACCATCGACTTCGACGGCTTTTTGGCCCTCTCGGTGCGGTTTAACCCCGCCACCTACTACCAAGACTTTGCCCGGGTTTCGGGCCGCTACGACGGCGACTACGACAGCTTTCGCCTCGAAGGGCAGCAGGTGGAGGCCTTTGCCAATCTGCTCAGCTTTACCCAGGAGCAGGACATTCCCATTGTATTCATCAACACCCCCCTCACCGATGAATACCTCGACGACTACCGGCAGGCTGCTGAGGCTGAGTTCTTGCAGCACATGCTCAAGCTCTCCACCACCGAGACCGGGTTTCTCTTTCGCGACTTCGCCCAGCTCTGGCCCGATCGCTACGACTACTTCTCAGACCCCAGCCACCTGAACCGCTACGGCGCGTACCAGGTCTCTAGCCAGCTGGGGCAAGACCCGCTGATTGCCTGGCCCCGCCCCGCCGCTCCCTCTGCTCCCCCCGCTCCCCCCGCCCTGCCATGACCCTGCCCTCCCTGGTCTACGCCCTGTTTCTGCTCAGCGTCGTCGGCGTGTTTTGGACGCTGGAATCGCTTCAGGCGCGGCTGTGGCTGCTGGTAGTGGCCAGCCTGATCTTCTACGCCTCGATTCAGGTACAGTATTTGCTGCTGATGGTGGCGCTGCTGATCGTGACGTTTTTGGTTGGCAATGCGATCGCTGCCCCCCTCGACTGGCGCATCCCCAACCCTCGCTGGCAATTGGCTGAACGGGGCTGGAACCAGCGCCGCA
>JANPIO010000225.1:0-8464 GCA_031425055.1 Phormidium sp. VAR_61_metabat_6 | reverse complement strand
CCTGGGTTTTCTGCGGCATCTCCACCTATGCGTCCCTACGCCGTTAGCTCAGTGAGCAGCCTTTCAAACCCATTTTTTGAGTCTGGCCTGCTGTCAGAGGAAGATGACATTCTGGCTAGAATTCGCGGCGGTGAACTGTGGGTCGTCAACAGCCGCCGTCGCAACGGTTTGATTATCCACAAAGAGTTTTACACCGAGTTTGCTGGCCCCGGTGCCGCTGTGGGCGGTGGCCTAGATGCCGACTGCCGAGCCGTGATTCCCCTGGGCAGCCTATCGCTAATTTCTCCCGAGTCGGCGGAGGCGCAGCAAAAAGCCCTCAAAATTCGCCTACAGTGGGTGCGGCTGACCCAAAACTTTACTGATAAGCCGGTGCCCCTCGAGCGCGCCCAGCTGATCCTCGAACAGTTTAAGAGCTACTTTGACCAGAACATCGTCGACAAGGTGCCCGACGAGGCCTTTGCCCTGCTAGTGGGCGTACTCCCCTACACCGTGCGCCGCGCCCGCGCCCTAGTGTAGGGGCAAATGGCATTTGCCCAACGACATTGAGGATGACAGACAGGATTTCGGTAGAGCCCTACAGCTGTCGCATGTGGGCCAAGGTGCGCTGATTCTCCGCCGGAGTGCCAATGGTGATTCTCAGGCCGCCGCCCGTGTGGCGCACCAGCGTTCCCTGCCTGCGCATGTGGTTAAACCAGCGCTCTAGCTCTGCGTTTGGGGGCTGGCCAGCGGGCACTGGCGGTCGTCCATAGAGAAAGTTGGCGGCGCTGGGCCAGAGGCGCAGGGGGGTGTGCTGGGCGATCGCCGCCGCCAATTCCCGCCGCTGCTGCTGAATCTCGGGCACCACCGCCAATAGCTCCTGCCGATGGGCGAGGGCGAGCTGAGCCGCTGCCTGGGTGAGGCTGGGCAGGTTGTAGGGCAGTCGCACTTTTTCGAGCGCTTGCGTCAGCTCTGCATTCGCCACGGTGTAGCCCACCCGATAAGCCGCTAGGCGAAAGGCCTTTGAGAAGGTGCGCATCACCACCCAGTTGGGCCGAGTCAGCACCTCCGCCACGGTGGTCTGCTGGCTAAATTCAAAATAGGCTTCATCTACCACGACCAGAATCTCGGGGGGCAAAGATTTGAGCCAGGCCAATTCGGCGGGGGTGAGGGCGTTGCCCGTGGGGGAGTTGGGGTGCACCATAAACACTACTCGCACCGGCAAGTCTGGGGGAGAGTCAATCGCCTGCTGCGCTGCCGCCAGATCCACCTCAAAGGTTTCCTCACTGCGCCCCACCGCCACCACCGGAATGCCCAGGGTGCGGGCCAGAATGCCGTACATCGAGAAGGTGGGGTTGGCCACCAGCACCGAGCCTCCGCCACCGACACAGGTGGCGATCAGCAGCGATCGAATCAGTTCGTCAGAGCCATTGCCGATGGAGATGTGGTCGGTGGTGAAGGCGGTACCCGGAGCCGATTCAGTGACGTATTGGGCGATCGCACCCTTCAATGCCCCATGCCCACCGTCGGGGTAGCGGTTGGCGGCGATATCGTGGTGCAGATGCCAGGCCAGCTTTTCTTTCAGCGCCTCGGGCAGGTCATAGGGGCACTCGTTGGTATCGAGAATATCGAAATTAGATGGGGAGGGGTCGTCTGCCGACTCAACGTGAGGGGTGTAGGCCGTCAGTTGAACCACCGCCGATCGCAAAAAGGGCAAAGCCATGGAGAACGCAAGTGCAGTAACCCCCCCATTATTGCAGAGCGGGTAGGGCGGCTAGGAAGATGGGCATTAGCGGTATACTTTTGCCAACTCGGCTCTCCTAGGCAAATTTGATCGGGCGCGTTTCATCGGGCGCTTTTGATCTAGGGGAGTACACTGAGAGGAATAGGCACTTAGCCTCTACCCGCTGCAAAATCAAGGCCAGAACCGCATACCACCATGCTAGATGCACTGATTGTATTTTCATTTATCCTGGCCGGGGCGGGCATTGGGTTCTACAGCATTGACCTGCTGCCCCAGCCAATTTTGCAGCAGGTGACCAATATTGAGGCGCTGGGGGCGGTGACTGCCGTGTTTGGCGGGCTGATTGGTACCGGGCTGGGCCTAGTCATGCAGACCAGCTACCGCCGCCTCGAAAGCCAGGTTAAAGAACTGCCACCCGATCGCATTCTCACCCGCGCCGTGGGCTTAGTGCTGGGCCTGCTGATCGCCAACCTGATGCTGGCTCCGCTGTTTTTACTGCCTATCCCCTCTGAGTTTGGCTTTATTAAACCGCTGACGGCGGTTTTAGGCAGTGTGCTGTTTGCGGTGTCGGGTATGAACCTGGCCGATACCCACGGGCGATCGCTGCTGCGCCTGATCAGCCCCAGCACTTTAGAGTCAACCCTGGTAGCCGAGGGCACCCTCAAACCCAGCAAAACCAAAGTGCTCGACACCAGCTGCATTATCGATGGCCGCATCGAAGGGCTGATGGAGACGGGTTTTTTGGAGGGGCAGCTGCTGGTGCCTCAGTTTGTGCTGCAAGAGCTTCAGAACGTGGCCGATGCCAGCAACGACCAAAAGCGCGATCGCGGTCGTCGGGGTCTGGACGTACTCAACCGCATTCGTGAGTCGTACCCCAACCGCCTGCTGATTAACTCCGTCGATTTTGACGACATCCCCACCGTGGATGCGAAGCTGGTGAAGCTAGCCCAGGAGCTTAACGCCATGCTGCTCACCAACGACTACAACCTCAACAAAGTCGCCAGCTTTCAGGCTGTCGAAGTCCTCAATATCAACGATCTAGCCCAGGCCATTCGCCCGGCCTACCTGCCCGGCGACGACATCGACTTGAAGATTCTCAAGGAGGGCAAAGAGCCGTCTCAGGGCGTGGGCTACCTCAACGACGGCACCATGGTGGTGGTTGAAGAAGGGCGCGACTACATCGGCGAAGAGTTAGAAGTGGTGGTGACGGGGTCGCTGCAAACCTCCGCTGGCCGTATGATCTTCGCCCGTCCCAAAACCTCAATAGTGGCGTCGTAGGCCTGACTGCAATAGGGTACGATCGCAACGGCTTTTCACTATTGCTGCCATGACTGCCCGCATTGAGCTGACTGACGCTGCCCTGCACCAAACCCTCACCCTGGAGTTCCCCGGCGATGGGGTGGCGCTGCGAGGCCGGGTAAGGGTACCAGGGGACAAGTCAATTTCTCACCGATCGCTGATGCTGGGGGCGATCGCCCAGGGCGAAACCCGCATTCAGGGCCTGTTGCTAGGCGAGGATCCGCGCAGCACCGCCGCTTGCTTTCAGGCCATGGGCGTCACCCTGTCATCGCTTGAAGACGAATGGGTAACAGTGCAGGGGGTGGGCCTCGGCAATTTGCAGGAACCGGCGGACGTGCTCAACGCCGGAAATTCGGGCACCACCCTGCGGCTGATGCTGGGGCTGCTGGCGTCTCACCCCGATCGCTACTTTGCAGTCACGGGCGACGGTTCGCTGCGATCGCGCCCCATGGATCGAGTGATTAAACCCCTCAGCCAGATGGGCGCAGCGATTTGGGGTCGGCAGAACAACCGCCTAGCGCCCCTAGCGGTGCGGGGGCAGTCCCTTAAGCCGATTCACTACCACTCCCCTGTGGCCTCTGCCCAGATCAAGTCGTGCATTTTGCTGGCCGGGCTGCTAACCGAGGGCAACACCACCGTCACCGAGCCCAGCCTGTCGCGCGACCACAGCGAACGTATGCTGCGGGCCTTTGGAGCCGATATTTCAGTGGATTCCGACACCTGTAGCGTCACCGTCCATGGCCCTGCCACCCTCACTGGGCAAACCGTGGTGGTACCCGGCGACATTAGCTCCGCTGCCTTTTGGCTGGTGGCCGGAGCCATTACCCCCGGCTCCGATCTAGTCATTGAGAATGTGGGCATCAACCCCACCCGCACCGGCATTCTCGACGCCCTAGAAGCCATGGAAGCCGATATCACCTTAGAGAATCTGCGTGAGGTCACAGGGGAGCCGGTGGCCGACCTGCGGGTACGCCACAGCCGCCTCAAGGCCGCTAGATTCAGCGGCGACCTGATCCCCCGCATGATCGACGAGGTGCCGATTTTGGCGGTGGCGGCTCTGTTTGCCGAGGGCACTACGGTAATCACTGACGCTGAAGAATTGCGGGTGAAGGAGTGCGATCGCATCAGCGTCATGGCCAGCCAACTCACTCAACTAGGTGCCCGCATCGAAGAACACACCGACGGCCTCACCATCCATGGCGGCACCCCCCTCACAGGTGCCATCGTCGATAGCTACACTGATCATAGAGTCGCCATGAGCCTGGCGATCGCCGCCCTGCGAGTCAAAGGCTCGATGCAGGTACAGCGGGCCGAAGCAGCAGCGGTTTCCTACCCGAGCTTTACCGCTACCCTGGCTGAGCTTTGCGGATTGAGCTTTGCAGGTTGAGCTAAGTTCATGCCCAAACCATGACTTAGAGCGTTACCCTGGGCACACTCTATGCAAGCCCCAGAGGCCAACCCCTAAACGCAATTTTAGGGCTTGTCGTTCCAGCAACCGATGTGGCAACCGTTGAAAAACTTTGTCAATAGCCTTACCACCTATATGGCCCTCAGCCCCGACATGGTCGCCCGCCAACGGGTCAACCAGTGGCTGCGATCGCGCCCGTGCCTCACCTGCGACGAGTGGTACCGCTACCATTGGACTCCGCCAGCCGTGCGCCGACCTCTGCCCAAACCGCTGATTGACTTTACCTACCAACAGCTAACCGACTACTCCGGCCTCGAGATCGGTCGTGTAAAACCCAGCGATCGTTTGGTCGAAGACCTGTCGTTTCCAGCGGTGTGCTGGTTTGACTGGAGCCTCACCCTCTGTGAAGACTTCTACGAAACCTTTGACCTCGATATCAGCGAGCACTTCGACGAAACTCAGCTGTTTACCTGCGCTGATCTGGTGAACTTTTTAGAGCAGCAGTTGGAGAATCGGCAAGATGCAGAGATAAGGGAGATAGGGGGATGAGGGAGATGGGGAGTGCTTAAATTTCTGCTTTCTGTTCTTGGCTCTCTCCCCTTATTTTCCTCACCTTCTCTACCGCCTGATTGGCCAACCAACGATTTAAAGTGAAGGGGTAGCCTACAATGCGCCGTCGAGATAGGCGTAAGGAATCTTCCCCATGAGTCTGAAAGACCGCATCAGCGACGACATCAAAACTGCCATGAAGGCCAGAGATAAGCTGCGCCTAGAGACAGTTCGCAGCATTAAAAAAGTAATTCTCGAAAAAGAGTCATTGGTGCGCCCCAGCGGACAAGATGAACTCACCGCCGACCAAGAGCTAGAGGTGCTGACCCAGTTGGCCAAGCAGCGCAAAGACTCAGTCGAGCAGTATCAAAACGCTGGCCGCGAGGAGTTGGCCGCCCAGGAGGCTCAAGAGCTAGCCATTATTGAAGAATATCTGCCCCAGCAGCTCAGCGATGCCGAAGTCGAAGCCGTCATTGATGATCTGATCGCCCAAACCGGGGCCGCGTCGCCCAAAGATATGGGTAAAGTGATGGGGCCAGCCATGCAGCAGCTCAAAGGCCGCGCCGACGGTGGCAAGGTGCAGGCCTTGGTTAAGGCCAAACTAGCGGGTTAGAGCCGAACATCGCTCCCAAGCGATCTAGTCATCACCAGATCTGTTCAAGCACTTTGCATAACTTTTCGAGGTGATGTCTAGACAGTGGGCTGTTGGTTCTGGCTTTGCAGCTGATAGCGCAGCTCGGCAAGATGGTCGTTGTCACCAATCAGGTGATCGTTATAGTTGCGCTGCCACACCGACTGCCCCAACTGGTTAAGCCGCAGATTGATGCGCTTGGCCGCTACCGCTTTAAAGCTGGCAATAAATGACGACAACAGCCAGGGTTTTTGGCTTTCGTGGAGGCCGGTTAGCCCGGTACCCACTGCGGCTGGCACCTGTAAAAAGACAATGCTTTGCAGGCTAGTGGGGGTTATCGTCCAGACATCGAGGTCGATGCCTTTGCGGTTGGCGGCAGATCGAACCCACTCGTCGGCCACGATCAGGCCGCAGTCGTTGAGGCACACCTGGCCCTGCCTATAGTCACCTAGTAGCGGCTGCTGCTGAAAGGTCGAAAGCCTAATCAGGTAGGGTTTAGGTGCCGTGGAATGAGTCAAGATATTTGCCCTCGAAGCAACTGTGACGTAGGTGTGATTGCGTAGACTCATCAGCGCCAAACCATAAAAGCACCAGTACCCTATAGTCTTCCCAGCCGACTTGGGCCATCATCAGCTTTTAAAGGTGAAGTTATGTTGTTGATGCTACGGATCTACATACCCTCGGCCAGGGCTGTGACGAGCATGTCTAAATAGCCGTTGACTAGCTGAGCTGCCTCAGCGGGCAGGGTGGCGAGAATTTCGGTTTGCAGGCAGCGGTAGGCGGCGATCGCAGAGTCTTCTTTATGCAGAGCGCGGGTAATATTTTGCATCCATATCACGTACTCTTCCATAAAGCCGTCGGAGTTATCGAGCAGAATGGCTTTGGCAATACACCCGAGGGTGTATTGCATATCGCGCTGGCACTTGGCCCCGTGCTCCTGCACGGCCTCACGGTGGGTAAGCCTAAGCTGCCGCAGGGCGCTAAGCACTAGGCTTGCGCCCTCGGCTTCAAGCCGGGTGTAGGTTCTAACCCGAGAGTCAAAGGAGGTGACAAACTGGGCCAGGGGGCGCAGTTCTGAATCGTTCAGGTAGCGACCGTCGGACTGCCGGATGGAGTTGAGCAGAACAAGATTCATACGGTAAAGGGTGCTTTGGCACAGACGGCATCACCTTGTTAATTTGCCCCCGATGTTGCAAAAGGTAACGGCTTTCTTTCCTTTGTTCGGGGAATTATCGCCAGGGCGGCATGGATAATTCCTATTAATTATCTTTTTGGGGCGGGTCGGGGCGGTTGATAATATCGTTGATGACGTTGTCAACCGCCACGGTCAGGCTGTAGGGAATGGTGCTATTAGCTCTGGAAACCACCACTACTTCGTAGTAGCCCGACTGGGGCAGCTCTCCGGCCCAGGTGTTTTGATTGGCATCGGCCAGAATGTGGGGCAGTTCGTCGGTGGGTACCGGCACGTAGAGGGAGAGGCGGGTGCTTTCGGGGGGGGCTTGCAGGTTGAGGCGAAGCAGCTGTTCAGCGCTGAGGTTGAGAACGTAAATCTGGCCGTGGCCGGGGTTGAGGTTGCCTTCCTGTTGCTGGTTGAAGGTGCCTTGCTCGAAGGTAATTTCGGTCAGGTTTTCGCCATTTTCCATGGCGTTGACCTGGTCTTGGGCCAGGGCAAACCAGATCTGGTCGACGGGGGTTTCGACAAAGCCCTCCCTCGCTCGCCCCGGAAACAGCTGACTAAAGCGGGCATCGACCAGATCGTAAAGGGCGTTGCTGCTGACGGAGAGAGCGTTGACCTGGCGCTTCCAGCGATCGCTGTCGGTAGGGTTGTAGCGGCCTAGCTTGCTGCGGGCATCGGTGCTGAGGTTGGCTTCGATCAGGTCTAGATGGTCGGCGGCGATCGCATCCCACGCCGTCCGTAGGGGCTCATCTTGAGGCTGATCGGTGAGCTGAGTACCCTGGCGATCGGGGTTTTGCTCGTAAAACAGCTGATCGGTCAGGCTAGTAACGTAGGACCATTCAACGTTGAGGGCGACGGCGCGATCGCGCAGGGCCTGTTTGCGATCGCGCTCAACCTCGCTAAGGTTGGGGTTGCTAGCATCACTGCCGCCGGGTGAGACGACTTCAGAGCCGTTTCCCACCAGCTGGCTTAGGGGGTCGAGCCACCACCACAGCCCTCCAGCGACTCCCACCATGACCAGCAAACCGGCCAGGGCAGGCCAGCACCCCGACGATGTTTTTTGCACCGGCACTGCCCGAGGCGGCGGGGCCAGAGTGGCCGTGGGGTCGTAGGCCATGGGTGGCGCGTAGGGAGCCGCCGGGGCGACTGCCACCGTGGGTGCTGGCCTCGGCCCGAACCGCCGAGGCGGCGGCACCGTGGGCTGCATACGAACGGGCATGGGCTGCGACCAAGCCGCTGAGAGCGCGTCGGGGTGGGCCAGGTTAAGGGCCGCCAACGCCTGCCCGGCAGACTGGTAGCGATCGCCCGGATCGTGAGCCGCCAGCCGAGTCAGCACCTGACTCAGGGTAGCCGATAGCTCAACCTGCTCTGGCCAAACCCAGCGATCGCGACGGTCGTCGTAGAGGGCGTCGGGATCTTTGCCCGTCAGCAGCACCAGGGCCGTCATGCCCAGAGCGTAGAGGTCGGTAGCCGGACTCACCTGGCCCGATTCAACCTGTTCTTCGGGGACATAGCCCACGGTGCCCAGGCGGGTGATGGTGCCATCGGCGGCCTGGTAGGGCTGGGCCACCCCCAGCTGATAGCGCACATTCACCACTAGCTGCTTCACGCCGCCAAAGTCGATCAGCACTGGGCGACCGTCAGCATTGCGTTGAATCAAGTTGTCGGGCGAAATATCGC
>JANPIO010000224.1:0-32530 GCA_031425055.1 Phormidium sp. VAR_61_metabat_6 | reverse complement strand
GGCGAGCGATGATCGACTGCTTAAGGTTGGGGGTGTAGTCAGCTAACTTGTCGATCACGCGATCGGCAACCTTATTCTTTAGCTCATCCGTCCAGCCCGTGCCAAATAGCCCGGTGCCCTCAGCGTCTTTGACTTGATAGGGGGCAAAAAACTCAATCCACAGGGTGTGCTGACCTGGGGGTGCCATCGACGGGTCCATCACCGTCGGAACCACCACATACAGTGAGGGGTCGTGGTCAGGAATCAACCCCTGCATGGGCATGGTGTGGGCTGTTTCTACCTGATCCACCGTGTCGGCAATCAAAACGGAGCCAATCAGATACTCGTCTTGGTGGTTGTAGGCCTCAAAGCGGGGCATCTCTGACAGGGCGCAGTCAATTTTTAGGATGCCTTCGTTGTTGTTGACAATGCGGCGATCGAGCCGCTCACCCAGGCCGGGGGCGAAGGACTGAGCATCGGCGGCGGGCACCAAGTCTTGAAAGACTCGCTGAGCATCAATATTTGAAATTACTCCTTTGGTGGCTCGGTACTCTTGCCCACCGGCTACTCGTACTCCTTCAACTCGCCCTTCGGCATTGATTAAAAGCCGCTCTACTGCCTGGTCGCAGAGAATGGTGCCCCCGTGGTCTTCCACCATCCGCACCAGGGCGTCGACCAATGCCCCTGTCCCGCCACGGGGTCGAGCCATCCCAGGGTTATGGCGCAGCCCCATCATCATTGAGCCAATGGCCAGGGTTTTCTCCGAGGGTGGCCCCCCCAACTCTGACGACAGTCGCGCCAGGGGAGCTTTAACCACTTCAGTATCAAACCACTCGTTGAGGATGTTTTCAGGACTGGTAAGCATGGTGCGTACCAGATCCAGCGTTTTGTCTACGCCCCCCAAAATCGACAGCAGATCTTTAATGTTATGCAGGCCGTAGTTGCCTAAAATATCGACAATAGATTTTGGCGGTGCGTTAAATATAGGAGTAATGGCCTGGGTGAGCTTGTCCCAGAAGGCCATGTATTCTTTGTATTTGGCTGCGTCTCTTTCGCTGTAACGAGCAATTTCGGCGCAGGTTTTGTCAATCGAGCGATGAGCTAGAAACGCCCGACCGTCGGCTTGGGGGCAATAGGTAATCGGGTCGCAAAAGAGATACTCTAACCCGTACTTCTCTAGCTCTAGCTCCTCGACCACTGGCCCTAAGTGGATGAACTCATGATCGATGGCGCAGAGGTTAAAGTGAAAGCCAGGGGCTTCCTCTGGCAGGGCCTCTTCGGTAGTGGCAGCCCCCCCAGGGATTGACCGTCGCTCTAGCAACAGGACACTGTAGCCCGCTTTCAAGAGGTAACCAGCACAAACCAAACCGTTGTGGCCTGCACCAATAAGAATGACATCAAACGTTTGCATAGGACGATCGCTCACAATGATGCCCTGATGGTAAATAGATCTATACCTAGAAGCGACCTATCGTGGGGCATAGATTCGTTAGAAACAGCTCCTTTAATTGCGTCAATTCAAAGCGTAGCGCTAGTCAGAGCACTAGAATAATGAAAAGCTGAACAAAGCTAGGTTTTGAGCTTGGCTGGCTTACCGCCGCTCAAAGAGATACGATCGCCCCAACCCCAGATCAGAAGCTGGGTTTCTCTACAGCATGATTAACCCAATAAACCCCCTTCTCTACTTAGGTAGAGGAGAATGACTAGGCAGTTAACTGATTTGAAGCAAATAAAATGGCTCTTTAGATAGCCGAGTAGTCATAGCAAATTATTCCCAAGCTCTGTATCTGCTGTGACTCTATTTTGGGCTTACTCCCTCTTAAAGGAGAGTTTATGGTCAAGGTTACAGGCTACCCTCGGCGAGGAGAGTTAGCGGTTGGTAAATCGGTTGCCTCGGGATCAGAGCTACTGGGCACATAGTCTTCGGCTTCGGAGGATGCCCCAGATCCACCAGCCCCATTTGGCCCCTCGCCAGCGGCAGCGTTGCGGGCTTCTTGCTGAATCAGTTCTGGATTTTGGTGGATAGCAGCAGTTCTAGCACCCGGATTGTTGGCAACTTCCTCTAATAGTCTATTTTGTTCGCTTTCTTTGTCGTCAACGTTTGCCATCAGTCCGTTTTCTTCGCTTTCATGATCGTTTGTCATGGGCTCTATTCCTCAAGGAGTTAACAATGTAAAGCCGTGACCATAGCCAACTAGACCGGGTCTAATCGGCCTGGCGCTGGCCTATTTTCTCGTCTACTAATGCAGCGGTGGCAAAGGGCTTGAGGACAACCTTGATGCAGTTGTCTTCTTTATCGCGAAAGATTTTGTAGGCACGGGGAGCTTCTTCTAGGGGCAGCCGATGAGTGATTAAAAAGGAGGGGTCAATCTCTCCCTTTTGCACCCGCTCTAGCAGCGGCTTTAGGTACTTGTGGACGTGGGTTTGGCCCGATCGCATCGTCAACCCCTTATTTACAAAGGCACCCATCGGCATTTTGTCGATAAACCCACCGTAGACGCCGGGGACTGAGACCTTGCCCCCTTTGCGACAGGCAGCGATCGCCTGCCGCAGCACCTGAGGGCGATCGCTTTCTAGCCGCACCGCCTGCTTCACAGTGTCGTAGAGCGCCATGGGGCCAGTGCCGTGGGCTTCCATGCCGACGGCATCAATGCAGCTATCGGGGCCGCGACCGCCAGTCATTTCCTTCAGGGCTTCTCCAGGGTCAAGCTCTTCATAGTTGAGAATTTCGGCCCCGCCCGCCTGGGCTAGGGCTAGCCGCTCGGGCACGCGGTCAATGGCAATCACGCGCTCAGCACCGAGCATAAAGGCGCTGCGAATGGCAAACTGACCCACGGGGCCACAGCCCCACACCGCCACCGTATCACCGGGCTGAATATCGCAGTTCTCGGCTGCCATGTAGCCAGTGGGAAAGATATCGGTGAGAAATAGCACCTGCTCATCGGTGAGCCCGTCAGGCACCTGGAGCGGGCCGACATCAGCAAAGGGCACCCGCACATATTCGGCCTGGCCCCCGGCGTAGCCCCCCATGAGGTGAGAGTAGCCAAACAAACCCGCTGGCGAATGGCCGTAAAATTTCTCGGCCATCCACGCGTTAGGGTTAGAGTTGTCGCACAGCGACCACAAATTTTGGTTGCAGAAAAAGCAGCTGCCGCAGGAGATGGTAAAGGGCACTACCACGCGATCGCCCTGCTTCAGGTTATTCACCCCCGGCCCGGTTTCGACCACTTCACCCATAAACTCATGGCCCAAAATATCCCCCGACTGCATGGTGGGAATAAAGCCATCGTAGAGGTGTAGGTCAGACCCGCAGATCGCCGTGGAGGTAATTTTAATAATGGCGTCACGCGGGTTCAAAATTGTCGGGTCGGGTACAGTATCGACCCGAACATCGTGGGTGCCATGCCAGCAAACTGCTTTCATCGAGATTCTCCTGAGGTAATTGCGTTCAACGAATCTTGGTCAAAAGCCCGTAACAGTGCTGCATTAACCCAGGGGGCAACAGACAATGCGCTAAAGGCTCGGTCGCTCAGGATCTCAATCCTGGTTGGTATAGCGGTCTAGGGTCGAATTTCTCTCGGGCTGGACGGTGCTGCGGGGCGCATTGGCGGGTAACTTCTCGGAAGACAGCCCCGGCAGCAGATTTTTGAGCCGATCGAGCAGGCTAACCTTGGTCTCAACAGGCGGCTGGATGTTTTTGCCCTGGCGATCGAGCGCCGTTAGATCAACCCCGCCCTGAAAATTTTCGTTGCTAATTGGGTTGCGGGTCGGGCGCACAGCACTAGTGTCTCCGGCTCCGGTTCGGGGCGCATTGGCCGCTTGGGCGCTGGGCATATAACCGACCGACCCTACCCAAAGGGCGATCGCTAGGGCAGCCAATGCCACCCGCCGACCAAGTCGAGCTTTCCCGACGGTGGTCTTAACGAATGAGACGAGAGCGGAGAAAGAATAAAACAAAGTCTTCATGGCAGTAGGTCTAAAAACATTGGCTAGTCAACGCCAGGGCTAGGCTCCCTTGGGCTGACCTTCAGTAGTGGCGATTTCTCCCGTTTCCATCAGTTGCTTAAAGCGGCTGAGGTCGTCACCGATCTGCTGCTCGGGTTCTTCGCCAAAGAGCTTGGCGATCGCAGCAGCCATAGCACCGCCCGGCAGCTCGTACTCCATGACCACTTTGACTTCGGTGCCGCGATCGCCGGTAGCGGGCTGAAACCGCACCAACCCGGAGTGATTCACTTCGGCATCGTCGGTCGAAGTCCAGGCAATCAGGCGATCGGGTTGGTCGTCCACAATCACCGCATCCCATTCGAGGCTCTGAGCGAGGGGGGCGCTGACCACCCAGTGGGAATGCTGCTCGTCGTGAACCTGCACAGACTTGACATGACGCATAAATTGGGGCAAATTTTCGAATTGCCGCCAAAAGCTGTAGAGTTCTGCTGCCGGACGATTGATTGTGACGGTTTTCTCGACCAGAATGGTCTTTTCGATGCCAACGGCTTCGCCAACCTGCTTGAGCGTGCTTTTCTTTTGCACACCCTGATAGGCTAAGCCGCCACCGGCAGCCGCCATCAAGACCCCCCGCAGCGATCGCTGCTGCAAGCCGCTGAGCACCAAAGCGCCGCCGCTAATGATTGACGCCCACCGCTCTAACTTACTGGCTTCCGTATCTTGTGACGGTTGCGTGCTAACGGAATCTTCCACTTCGATCACCTCTGGGCAAAAACGCTGTTGTCATAGGCTGGCTACCATCCCGCTCGACGGCCAGTGGTCGTAACTTAGAGCCATCGGGCGGACTGGGGTCTAGATACTAGAGCTGAGACGAGCGATCGGTGCTCAACTCAGAGCCAGTACCATCGCGCAGAAAGGCAGGGGTCTTCTTGTCGAAGTAGTTGTTGATGAAAGTGTTCACCGCCGATAGCACCAGCGGGCCTACCAAAAAGCCGATGATGCCGCTGATATAGAAGCCGGGCACCACCAAAGAGGCCACCCACAGGCAGAGGCCGTTGAGAATCAGTGAAAAGGCCCCAAAGCTAACGGCGTTGATGGGCATGGTCACGGTTTGCAGCGCTGGCTTGAGAAAGGCGTTGACCAAACCGACCGAAACAGCGGCAATCGCCGCTGCGGTTAGGGTGCTGATAGTGACCCCAGGCACAACGAGATCCACAACCAGCAGGCTAAGGGCCGTTGCCAAGCCAGATAAAAGAATGCTCCACATAGTGTCATCTCCTGAAAAACTACAAGCCTTGGATTAAGTGAAGTTTTGCCAAGCTGAATTGAAGCGGTTAGCACCTCAAAGGCCAGGGCAACTGTAAATGGTTTAATTTACTTCGCTTAATTCCACGGTAAAAACCTATGCCGGTATGTGTGTCTACTATTGGATAGATAAGCCCAAAATATAAACTAATGTTTATTGCCCCCGGTCTAGGGCTTAGATCTCTTTGATCGGGTTGACAAAAGCTTGAGGGAGAAAATTTCAGCCGCAGCGTTGGGCGAAGACGCGATCGCAAAACTATGTCTTTTGGCGTAGGCGTCTTACTGCTGTTGGAAGATATGGGATTGGGCGAAGTTCCATAGAATGCTGGTCTAACCAGTGAGGCGCAACAGTGAAGATCGCGATCGCTCTGTGCCCTCGCCCGTAGCTTTTGATTTGGAGTAGATCTATGTTGATATCGTTAGAGATTGGAATGGTGGTAGCTGGTCTAGGGTTAGCCCTACTGCTGGTGCGGCTCCCTAAATCGGGTCAGCTTAGCTTAGTAGCCATGACCTGCTTAGCCGTCATGCTGGTCGGCTTTACCCAGCCCGCTTTGGCTGGGGCAGTCAATCCTAATGCGCTGACTGACGAGCAAAAAGACCTCAACGAAACGCTTCTGTCCACGCCCAACGACAGTCAATATGAAGGCATTGAGTACGCTGAGGTCAAAGGTACTCCCCTAGGCGATCAGGACATTACTGACCGAGTGGAGCGCAAGGTTCCTGACACTCTCAAAATCAGCGTCTCCAATGGCTCAGTACGGCTATCGGGTAAGGTCAAGAGCCGCGACACAGCCCGAGCCATTATCGAAGATGTTAAGTCTATTCCTGGTGTCCATGAGGTTTCCTACGATCTAGGCCTCAAGGAAATAACCCAATAAGCAACAGATAGAAGACCCATTTAATCTTTAATCGGCGGCACACCGCCGATTTTTTTGTGCCTAAATCAACCCTTCTAATGAACCCATAGCTGGATGGATAGGTTTGAAGCGGCCAAACGGGTCTCTTGCTGGCAGCCAGGTGATTGACGGTAGATTTGGCCTGAACTTGTCGCCTTTGTGAATTAGTCGTTTGGCTAGAGGGCAGAGCGACAACAGCGCAAAAGTTTTTTCTATTTTTTTTGAGCGTTCTAGCTACAGGGCGTCGATCAACCTCAGTAGACCGCAAAGTCCCTAAGAGCGCACTAGCAGGTGCGTGTGATTACTGGCCGCACCCTACTACAACATGACTTGTGTGTACTTAGTAGCTCAGAGGGCGAGAGGGATTTAGGTAGAGGGCCAATCGCGGTACAAAAAGGAGAGCAGAGCCCAAGATTACCCGCACGGGTAATTAGCAACGCCCCTCCCCAGCGCCTAAGATTTTGTCATGAAATGCCTACAGAGAAGCCCATCATTCCCTGCTTGAGGGCGACCTTAGCCCAGCATTTCTGCATCTACAGCCCTAGCCCACCCCAACGGCTTTCGCCCCCTCTCCCTTCAACGAAAGCCCTCGGGAAACCTGCCCACCCAAGGAGATTTTTCCATGGCCGATCTCGTCGTCAATTATTCCCTCGCTAGCGCCACCACCCTTGCTAACCCCGACGGCACCCTGCCCGCCATCCTCACCAATTGCACCGAAGCTGCTGGGCCAGGCGCAACCGCCCTGGGCACCCTCGACAAAGCCCTGCACTTCGACACTGGGGCCTCCATTCAAACCACCCTGTCGCCAGGGGCCATTGCTCCCAACCGGTTCTGCATTCGCGTCGCCTTTTCGGCCAATGGGCCAGTCACCACCCGGCAAAACCTGGTCGAGTCTACCGCCCTGCCCTTTGCGATGTTTTTAGAGCCGGGCAGCGCTGGCGATCGCTTCAACCTGGTCGTCGCTGTGGCCAATAGCCGCGTTGATTGGGCGATCGCCCACACCACCAACCGCGTCGCCCTCACCCTCAACACCGGGTACGTGGTCAGCCTCGTCTACGACCTCGACACCCTCGCCCTCATGGTCGATGGCACCGTCCACGCCGTCACCGCTTTCCCCAACGGTGGTCTCCAGGCGGGCAGCGGCGACAAACTGTGGATTGGCTCCTGGGTCGATGGCCTGCGCTGGCCCTTCAAGGGCGATATTGCCGCCGTGCAGGTCTACAGCGATATCCCCACCGAACTCGAAACCGCCCTCGACGCCAAGCGCTCGACCCCCGAGTGGTTTCTCACCCACAAATACAACGCGATTCGGCCCACGCTCAACCTGGGCAATAAGGTCTCAGATTTTTACTTCGACAGCGCCATCAGCAGCTACGTGCAGCCTTTCGAAGGTGGCCTGATTTCCTACACCGAGGCCCACGGCGTCGCCTTTGAGATGCACGGCAGCATCCACGCTCTCTACCAGGGCGACTCAAACCTGCGCCGCAGCCTCGGTGCCCCCGCCAGCGATGAGATCAACGGTCGCAGATCTGGGTCGCGCAAGAGCGTCTTTGCCCAGGGCTGCATTTACTGGTCGCCCCAGACCGGCGCGGTGCCGGTGCTCGGCCGCCTCTATCTCGACTACGAAATGCTGGGCGAAGGGGGCAGTGCGATCGGTCTACCCACCGCCGCTCAAGTCGCCGTGCCGGGCGGCGTCATGCAGCAGTTTCAGGGGGGGCGCATGTATTACCGCAGCGGGGCCTCCAACGCCTTTGAGGTACACGGCGACATTCTCGGCAAGTACGATGCCACGGGGGGCGTCAGTCGCTGGGGCTTTCCCGTCAGCCACGAGAGCGATGTGCGCCGCGACAGCCAGGTGCTCGGCAAGGTCAGCCACTTTGAGAGCTGCACGATCTACTGGAGCGGGGCCACTGGGGCCCACATCATCTACGGCGACATTCGCCGCAAATACCTAGAGGCGGGCGGCCCCCAAGGGGCGTTGGGCTTTCCCACCAGTTCAGAAGAAGACATTCCCGGTGTGTCTGGCCCCGCCCGCTACAACACCTTTCAGCAGGGCAGCATTCTCTGGTTTAACGGGCAGCTCCATGTCTGCTACCCCTTCCGGTTCTTCGTGGGCCGGGTCGACACCAAAGAAGAAGACCGCGACTTTCTCGATGTTGACGGCCAAAACGACCTCTACTGCCGCATTACCATCTCGGTAAATGGCCACCGCGTCTACGACAAAAAACTGCCCGAGGGCGACAAGCACTTCAGCAGCGCCAATATCAAGGACGTCAACTTCAACGTGCCCTACGCCGTGCTGCCCGGCGACCCCAACCTCAATGTGCAGTTCCAGGTCGAAATTTGGGAGTCTGACTCGGGCAACCTGTTTGGCGGCGGCGACGATTTGCTAGGCCGCTTTACCAAAGACCTGAATATTCGCAATGCCTGGGGCCTGCGCGACAACGCCAACGGCATCTTTAGGGCCAGCAACTTTGGCCCCTGGATGAACTTTATGGACTGGTCGATTAAGCCTCAGCTCGGGGCGAATACGCCCCTCGACTTTTTCTCGGCTATCAATCGGGGCACCCCCACCGTCGATTTTCGTGAATATGCCGCCGCCTTTGGCGATGTTGACCCCGACTGGGAGTTTGACTTTGGCCTGATCGACGACGGCCTCAAGGCGCTGTTCTACGAGCTGGTGGTGAAGGGCGTCGCCGCCGGGGGCAACTGCTTTGGCATGGCCACCGAAGCCATCTACGCCTACAAAGACATGAGCCGTCTCAGCCGCCCCCTTAGCCGCTTTGGCACCTGGGCCGAGGTCGAGAACGACTTTAACGTGCGCCACGCCTACCAGGTGGGGGCCGACGCAATGTGGTGGTTTGTGGGCCAGTTTCTTAGCGGCAAAACCCACAGCCCAGTCAGCGTCTTTCAAGACACGTGGGATGCCCACAATCGGGGGCTAAACCCGGTGATTTGCCTGTCGCAAAACTACGACTTTAGCGGCGCACCCCACTGCATCACGCCTGTCGCCTGGCGCAACACCGGCACCGAAATGCAGATCGATGTGTTTGACCCCAACTCAGGGAGCAACATCCGGCGCATTGTCATCGACCCGGCCCGCAACACCTTCCGCTACGAGAATGGCCGGGTCTACGAAGGCGGCGAGTGGAGCGGCGGACGGCTGCACTACATGCCCTTCTCGGTGCTCAACCACCGCCAGCGCACGCCCGTGTGGGATGCGATTATGCTGCTGCTGGGCGGCGTGGTGCTGATTTTGGGCGACAGCGCCGAAACCCTCAGCCTCACCGACGAAAACGGCAGCAATCTCAATGCCTTTAAAGACACCTCTCGCAAGGTCGAGAATCTGTCTGGCAAGTTTGTGCCCTTCCCCGGTCTCTCGGGCAACAACCCGATCAAAGGCGAGCTGCTGCTGGGCATGCGACCGAAGCGATCGCGCCTGCTCCCCCTCGACAACGTGCTGCTCAATTCGGTGCAGCTCAACAACGTCAGCAACCTAAGTCGCAACTTGGGTACGACGATGTCTACCAACGTTAACCCCAACCTCAATGTTGACCTGGGGGCAACGGCTCGATTTCGCGATCGCGCCGCCCTAGAAGCTCTCCAGCGCGTGCAGCAGCCCACCGACCTCGATAGCTGGGTGCATACCCTGCGCGGCGTCAACACTGGGCGGCTGAACTACTACCTGAAGCGTCCTTTGCAGGCGTTGCAGATTGGCGGAGCCATTCGCGCCAATGACCGAGTCACCATGTCCGCTGCCCGTCTCCAGGCTGTCGATAACGAGTTCAAAGTGGTGGCCCAAAATGCCAACACCTACACCCTGTCGGCGGTGTCTAAGCTGGGGGCCGGGCGTGACTTCGTCAAAGTCACCGTCGAGAACGTCCCTGCTGAGGCCAACCAAGAGCTGAAAATCAACCTCCAGCCCGGCCTCAACACCCTGGATGTAGTTTCCAACGGTGCCCCCTTTAACGCCACCGTCACCTACGAAGGGCGCGTCAACGACAAACCCCTCCGCAGCCAGTACACCGTCCCCATGGCGCAGGGCATGCGGCTCACGGCCCCCAACCTCGAAGACGCAGGCACCCTCAAGGTCAGCGACATCGAGCGGGTGCTGGGCGAAGTCCGCGCTACCCAGCTAATTCAGGGGCAATAAGACAACAGTAGAACGACCCAACAGAAACTCCAGGCAACAGCGATGGCCGAAATCCCCAATTTCAGCCGTCGCTTTTTTTAGCGATCGCTTTTTTAAGGGCAACCTGGCACTATGGCCTGAGGGTTTTCCATCTTCCCCAGCGACCATGGCCATTAAAGGCATCATCAACGACGTTTCTTTCTCGGCGATCATCGCGGGCTTTGTCACCGTGCTGGTGGGCTTCACTAGCTCAGCAGTGATTGTGTTTCAAGCCGCCCAGGCGCTGAATGCAACGCCAGCGGAAATCGCCTCCTGGATGTGGGCTTTGGGTCTCGGCATGGGTCTCACCTGCATTGGCCTTTCCCTGCGCTACCGTGCCCCCGTCGTCACCGCCTGGTCGACCCCCGGCGCTGCGCTGCTGATTACCTCCGCTGCTGGAGTGCCCATGGCCGAAGCGATCGGTGCCTTTCTGATCTCTGGGGTGCTGATTACCCTGGCCGGGTTCACCGGCTGGTTTGAGCGGTTGATGAACCGCATTCCTCTGTCGCTGGCGGCGGGCATGCTGGCCGGGGTGCTGCTGCGCTTTGGGCTAGATGTGTTTACCGCGATGCAGACCCAGTTTGCCATGACCTTTGCCATGTTTTGCACCTACCTGGCGATGCGCCGCCTGACGCCGCGCTATGCCGTGGTGGTGGCGTTGGCAGTGGGGATGGCGATCGCCGCCCTGCAAAACCTAATCCAGTTCGACACCGTCACCCTGCAACTAGCCCACCCTGTCCTGATCGCTCCCCAGTTTTCCCTGAGCGCGCTGATCGGTGTTGCTCTACCGCTGTTTATCGTCACCATGGCCTCCCAAAACGTGCCAGGTGTTGCTGTTCTCCAAGCCTCCGGCTATGCTTCAGTCCCCATTTCCCCCGTCATTGGCTGGACAGGAGCCGCCACCGTCATCCTGGCTCCCTTTGGTGGCTTTGCGCTAAATTTGGCCGCCATCACCGCCGCCATCTGCATGGGACGCGAGGCTCACGAAGACCCCGATAAGCGTTATGTAGCGGCGATCGCCGCCGGTTTCTTCTATCTACTCATCGGCTTTTTCGGAGCCACCGTTGGCGCAGTCTTTGCCGCCTTTCCCCAGGAGCTGGTATTGGCGATCGCCGGGTTAGCCCTATTCGGCACCATCGGCAATGGCCTGTTTACAGCGTTGAAAGACGAACGCGATCGCGAACCCGCTCTGATCACCTTCCTCGTCACCGCCTCCGGCCTCACCCTCTTTGGCATCGGCTCCGCCTTTTGGGGCCTCATAGCTGGGGAAATGGCGCTGGTGATTGTTCAGACCAGAGCGCTCGCGAATAGAGAGTAACCCTGTAGATGGGCTCAAAAGCACCCCCGCAAACCCAGCAAACTGTCACCAATCCGTCAATTACAGCCTCATTCTTGCCTTTGGTGCATCCAATCTTGCGTTTCCTACGTATAAGAATATAGAAGGGGCAAGCGCAGCAACGCCAACGAGCTGAGCCATCATGCGTTTGGCCCCAAATAACGTTCCGCAAGAAAAGAGATATGAAAAACAAGATTCAAGGTTTTAGTTTTGCCCTGGGCACAGCGGCTGTAGCGCTAGGTGTCACCCTATCTCAGAGCGCCTTTGCAGGCCACACTAATACCGTGCTGACCACCCAACTAGACGGCAGCGCCGAAGTCAGCGAAGACCCTAGCGAAATGGTCGGCGATGCCACTGGCACCGGCAGCGCCTACGTCTTTGGCGTTGATGGCGACCCCACTACCCTGTGCTACGTCTTAGAAGTGTCTGGCATTCAGATGGTTCCTGTGGGCGAAGGCATGGCTGCCCACATTCACGAAGGGGCAATGGGCGAGAATGGCCCTGTGGTAGCCGCCCTAGCTGGCCCAGAAGACGGTAATGCAGGCGACTGTCTGACCGAAGGTGAAGAAGGCAAGTTTCCCACTGGTGAAGCTGGTATTGTTCAGCGAATTCTGAGCAATCCTGAAGCGTTCTACATCAATGTCCATAACCCTACCTTTCCCGATGGGGCCGTTCGTGGGCAGCTTGAAGCACACAATTAAGAGCACATGTACGCTCTACTCTGCCAAGCTTTACCTGGCCTTAGCTGCCTCAGAAAAGCTTAGCTAGATAGGCTTTACACAATCGCGAGCATGGAATCAACATGCTCGCGGTCGCCCTTTTATGGCTCCAACCTCACCTATAACCTCAGTCGGCGGCGCTCAAACTCCCGCAGCCGTCGCTCAAACTGCTGCCAGTGGCCATCCATATCGTCTAGCGACAGCTCAAATAGCTGCGCCGGTTGATCGGCCAGGGCGATCGCCACCAGCCCCTTTTGCACCACTAGCCCAAAGTCGGCATAGACCTGATGGGCGGCCTGTCGATAGGCTGCAATTTGCAAAAAATAATCCCCCAACCACTGGGGCTGCTTGGGCCTGAGGGCCGTTTTCCAGTCGCACAGGTGCAGCTCACCCTTCACCATCACCAGCGCATCGGGAATGCCCACAAACCCTGCTGGGTGCCACACTGCCCCTTCCACCAGCAGCGCCTCATCTACCCGATCGAGCACCGGCAAGATGGACTGCCAATAACCTGCCAAATCAGCCGGAACTTCTGCCGTTGCGCCGTTGAGGTGAATCGCAATTTGCTTGTGCAGCCGCGTACCCGCCGAAGACGCCTTGCCCGAAATCTGTTGCGCGGTTTCAACCCCAACCCGTTGCCGCCAGCGCTGCAACGCCTCCCGCGCTTCCTGGGGCTTGGTGGCCGATAGCACAGTGGTCACGCCGGGATAGCAGCACCCCTCCACTTCGTAGAGCATTTTGCGTTGGCCTTGCCCGGCCCCTTGGCCGTCGTGGCGCACCCGTTTAGCAACATAGCGAGGAAGTTGAGGCACCGTAGTCCATTTAGTGTTGACGCTGAAATTGTAGCCATCAGCCGGCTCTTCCTGAAGAGCAAATCTCATCTCAAGTCTCACTGCGCCTTCTTCAAGACCAGAAAAGAGCTACATTAGTCTCAAGATGAGATTTGCAATGCCATAACGTTCCATTCATAGCCTAAATTCCCCTACCGCCCCAGCACTGCTGCCCCTTCGTAGAAAAACAGCCCCGCAACACAGCCGGTCATCAGCGTAGCCAGGGTGCCCGCCCAAAGCGCCTTCCAGGCCACTTCGCCAATGTCTTTGCGGCGGGAGGGCACCAGGGTCGAGAGCCCGCCAACAAAGATGCCTACCGAGGGCAGATGGGCAAAGCCACACAGGGCGTAGCTGACAATCACCAGGGCGCGATCGCTCAGGGTGCCCTCAGCCGCAGCATTGGCCAAACTAATGTAAGGCGGGATCGCCGTTTCTAAAAACCGTCGCCCAATCAGCTGCGACGACAGCCACAGCTCTTGCCAGTCGAGGGAAACTCCGGTGAGAAAGGTGAGGGGCAAAAACAGCACCCCCATAATATTTCGCAGGGTGACAACGCTGAAAAGTTGACCAATCAGCCGCAGCGGCCCAATGCTGCTAGTAGCTAACAAAGCCAGCTGAGCAAACAGCAGGTCGAGCAGGGCAATCAGGCCCAGAATGGCGATCAGGGCGGCGACGATGCCCACCGCCATTTTCACCCCGTCCAGGGCACCTAAAATCAGGCTATCCATGGGGCTTTGCTGCTCGTCGTCGGCAAAATCAATGGCAGGCACTTTGCCCAGGGTATCGGGCACCTCGCGCTCGGGCACCAAAATTTTGGCCATCACAAAACAGGCCGGAATCGTTAGCACCGAGGCCGACATCAGGTGGCCTGCGATCGACGGAAAAACAGGCCGCAGATAGCCCGCATACAGGCCCAGCACCGTGGAGGCAATGGAGCCAAAGCAAGCCGCCAACACGCAGCACAACTCGCTACGGGTCATGCGCTCTAGGAAAGGTTTAATGGCGATCGCCGACTCAATGCCGACAAAAATATTTGCCGCCCCCGCCAGAGCCTCGGCCCCGCTGATATTCATCGCCCAGCGAAAGAAGCGGGCAAACACCCGCACAATCGGCTGCACCACCCCCAGGTTATACAGCAGGGCAAAAATGGAGGCAAAAAACACCACCTGGGGCAGCGAGCGAAAGGCGAAAATGTAGCCCAGGTTGAGGTTGTCGGCCCCTAGGCGATCGCCCGGCACAGCAGTAAAGGGCGGCGTCAGCGCGCGGGCAACCCAGCGGCCGGCTCCGGCGGGGCCGACGGTTTGGTTAAAGTCGGGCACAAAAATGGGGCCAAACAAAAACCTCGCCCCGGCATCCGACGCATCGATCAGGGCGTTGAGAATCGAGCTGAGCCAGACCACGACCTCGCGGGTAAAGGGCAGCAAAAACACCAGCAACCCCACCAACAGCTGAATGGCAATACCCCACCCAATCACCTTCCACGGTACTCGCCGCCGATCTTCTGACCCCAACCAGGCGATAAAGCAAAGGCCAAACATACCCAGCAGCGAAATTAAACGCAGTGTCATGCGGTGCTCATTCTCCTTTTGGCCCAAAATTGGCGAGCCTGCCACCGATTATGCCGAATAACGCCCCTGACGAATCGCCTCGTCCTAGAACTTAATCCTGGAATAGATGCAAGGCAGTAGGTTATGGTTCACAGATTTGCCCTCAACCATAGACCTCAGACCGTAAACCTCAAACCTTCTTTCCAGCCTGGCCCATAATGGATATGACCCACCGCTCCAAACTATGGAAGCTTTTTCCCCTTTTCCCCCTGACTGGGCTGAGTCTGCCACCCACGCCAACGAGTTTTGTTGTCCCCAGTGCGGAGCCGAAAGCCGCCAGGCCAAAGCCGTCTGGATCAACCGCCGATCGCCCGTCTACGGCATCGACCACCGCCGCAAGTGGCAGGAGTTTTACCAGTGCGGCGAGTGCGGGACGCCCTGGTGGGCCTGGAGCTGCGATCGCCCCCCATCGCCCTACGGCACCCTCGACGATGACGACAGGGAACTGTTTTAGGAGATTGTAGCGGCGGCCAAACCTGTTCTTTTGCCCAGAACGTTCAACTGTCTCAGCGCCCTTTACCGATGGCCCCTACCCCCTTGCCCAAAACCATTCACGTGTTCGGCAGCCTCAATATGGATTTGGTTTGCCGCACGCCCCACCTGCCCCAGCCGGGGGAAACCATTTTGGGTACCCACTTTGAGACTCTGCCCGGCGGCAAGGGGGCCAACCAAGCGGTGGCAGCGGCGCGGCTGGGGGCACCCACAACCATGGTCGGTCGAGTCGGCGCAGATGACTTTGGCCGCCAACTCATCCAGGGTTTGCAGAATGCTGGGGTCGATGCCAGCGGGGTGGCGGTCGATGGGGAGGCAGCGACGGGGGTGGCAGCGATCGCGGTCGATCGCGCTGGCCAAAACACCATCGTGGTCATCCCCGGTGCCAACGGCCAAATCAGCGATGGGGATGTCGATCGCCTCACGGCCCGGCTGCGGCCCGGCGACCTGGTGCTGCTTCAGTTTGAGGTGCCGCTGCCGCTGGTCATGGTCGCCGCCAAGGCCGCCAAGGCCCAGGGGACAACGGTGATTGTTGACCCCGCCCCCGCCCGCACCGACCTGCCGCCTGAGTTTTTCAGAACCATAGATATTCTCACCCCTAACCAGGTCGAGGCCAGTCAGCTCACCGGGCTAGCGGTGACCGATGTCGCCACCGCCACCGAGGCGGCTCAACAGCTGGTGCAGCAGGGCGTTGCGATCGCCATCGTCAAGCTGGGCGCTCAGGGCGTTGTGGTCGCCGAAAATCATCGCACCTTTCACCAGCCAGCGCTGCCGGTGCAGGCCGTTGACACCGTGGCCGCCGGGGATGCCTTTAACGGCGGCCTGGCCGTTGGCCTGGCTGAGGCAATGGACCTGGAGGAGGCCGTGCAGTTTGCCAACGCTGTGGCGGCGGCGGCGGTGATGGTGCCGGGGGCACAGCCATCCATGCCCGAGCGATCGCGGGTGGCTACCCTGCGCCTCGACCTCTAGCACCCCTAGCACTGACTCCGGTATGTAGCGGTGCTCACAATCTGCCAAAATTGAGGGCAACTTCAGTAGTTGATGGTATGGGACGAATCAAAATCCAAGACTGGCAGACAGAATTTAGCGATTTGATGCGCGGCATTGCCGGGGCGTTTTTGTTTGGTGCCCCCTTTCTCTACACCATGGAGGTGTGGTGGAAGGGCAATTTCACCTCGCCACCGCGCATGATGCTGATTTTGGGCATGGCCTACCTGGCCCTGGTGCTGCTGAATATCAAAGGTGGGTTTCGTGCCGAGCAGCCCCGCAGCCGCACCCAGGTCTTGGTCGAAAGTGCCGAAGGGCTGGCGATCGCCCTCTTCACCGCCACCCTCAGCCTGACATTGCTCGACCTTCTTCACCTTGAGACCGGCATAGACGCCATCATGGGCCGACTGATTACCCTGTCGCTGCCCTTTTCGATCGGGGTCGGCATTGCCAACAACCTTTTGCTAAAGACCGACGATGATGAGGCTGACCCCACCCAAAAGCGCAACCACCCCTGGCGCAGCACGCTGTCAGATGCCGGGGCGGCCCTCCTAGGCGCGATTATCGTTGGCTCCTCGATCGCCCCTACTGATGAAATCCCCATGATCTCCAGTTCCCTAGAGCCCATGCGCCTGCTGCTGATTATGGCTAGTTCGCTGCTGCTGTCGTACATCATTGTGTTTGAGGCCAGTTTTGGGGCTCAGCGGCAGCGGCGATCGCAGTCCGGCCTTTTCCAAAAGCCCATCAGCGAGACCGTGGCTGCTTACCTCATTGCGCTGGCCGCTTCAGCGTTCATGCTGTGGCTGTTTCAGGTTCTTCGCGTGGGCGACCCAATTAACCAGTGGGTGAGCTATATCATCGTATTGGGCCTGCCCTGCACCATTGGCGGTGCAGCCGGTCGTTTAGCTGTGTAATCCCTAATCCCATGTCTGAAAAACCCATCCGCAATCGCGCCGAGTGGTTTTCCCTCGGCATTTCCCTGGCGCTGCTGTCGGCAGTGATTGCCACGGTAGCTTCGCTGTGGCTCAAACCATCGCTCAAACCCGCCGAATTTACTGTAGAACCGGGGGAAGTGCGGCCCGCCAACGACCACTATTACTTACCCATTACCATCAAGAACGAAGGCGACGCCACCGCTGCCGAGGTGACCGTCGAAGGTACCCTGGAGACCACCAACCCCGAAGAAGTGGCCGCCACCACCTTCGATTTTATTCCCGCTCGCTCCGAGGCCGAAGGTTTTTTGATCTTCAGCGAAGAGCCTTCGACTGCGTCGGTGCGCGTGATTAGCTATCAAAAGCCGTAGTTTATTCACCTCATCTCAACACCTTTAGATTGGTTTCTACAGGTTGGAAAAACCCAGTTATCGGTGCTAATCATCAGCAAATTATGGAGATGACGCCGCTATTTTTCTATACTCATCTGCACCGCGCAGTTTTTCCCTTGGGCTTTCGCTTGATAAAGACCTTGGTCAGCGGCGGCAATCAACGTCGTAGACGACAGTTGGCTCTGGGGCACAACTGTGGCTACGCCAAAGCTAAGCGTCATTAGGTCACTGACTCGAGATTGGGGATGGGGCAGTTGTAACGCCGCCAAATTAGCCTGAATTGTTTTGACCACGGCGATCGCCCCCTCAGCCGTAGTATTTGGCAAAATTATTGCGAATTCTTCACCGCCGTAGCGGGCCGCTAAATCAGACGGCCGCCTAGAGGCCTGCACAAGGGCATTGGCCACCTGCCGCAGCGCATCATCTCCGGCCAGGTGGCCGTAGGTATCGTTGTAGAGCTTAAAGAAGTCGACATCACACAGAATCAGAGATAGGGGAGCCTGCTCTCGGGCCAGCCGTTGCCACTCTGCACTCAGCCGATCGTCAAAACAGCGGCGGTTGGCCACCTGGGTCAACCCATCCACCGAAGCCAGGCGCTGAAGCTCTTGATTAGCGGTTTGCAGCTGGTAATACAGTTCCGCTTGCTGAATGGCGATCGCCGCCTGACCAGCGAGTTGATATAGCAAATTCACCTCCGACTGCTGCCACTGGCGCGTCTCGCTGCACTGATGGGCAATTAAAAGCCCCCAGAGCCGCTCTTTTTGCAGAATCGGCACAACTAAATTTGCTCGAACATCTAAGCTCTGAAGCAGTTCCACATGGCACGGCATTAGCCCCGCCGTTTCAACGTCTTCGATCGCTCGGGTATTGCCCTGCTGGTAGTAGGCCGCATGGGTCGTCTGAAAGCAAGTATCCATCACGTGGAAACCCAAAATAGACGGGCACCCTTCTGCCAAAGACTCTACCGCCACCAACCCGCTCCAGTCGGGCTCAAACCGATAGATGACGACTCGATCGACCTCAAATAGCTGTCGAACTTCATCCGCTGTAGTTTGAAGAATCTCATCTAGCTTCAACGATTGCCGAATGTGCTGAGTTACGGCTGCAACAATGCGCTCAGGCGCAGTTTGGTGTTGTACTTTTTGCACCGCTGGCTGCGAAGGCGCTGGGGTGAGCGACACCGTTGAGCTAAAGTGCGGCGTCGTTTTAGCCGGTGTAGCCGCAGGTTTAGCAATCAAATAGCCCTGGGCAAAGGTAGCACCCCGTTCCTGCAACCAGTTCAACTCTTCAATGCATTCAATCCCTTCAGCAACGGTTTTAATATTCAAATTTTGCGCGATTTCCAAGAGCTTTTCAGTGATGGAAGCTTTATAAACATCAAGGTGAACGTTTTGAATTAGCTCCATATCCAGCTTGACGAAATCGGGACGTAGCTGATGCAGCAAATTCAAGCCAGAATATCCAGACCCTAAATCGTCTAGGGCAACGGCAAAACCAGCTTCTCGATAATATTTCAATACGGTTTTAAGGTGGTCTAGATCTTGAGGGTTATCTGACTCAACCACTTCAAACACAACCTGGTCATGGCGAATGCCGACTTTGTCAATAGCGTCTACCGTGCTCCGCAGGCAGGATATTGGATCGTACAGCGCTGTGGGGGCAAAATTGATAAAAATGCGCCCGCTCAAGTGGTATTGACTAGCTTGATGAATGGCGCTAAGCCGGGCCACGCGATCTAGCTGCGGCAGCAATCCAGCGTCAGTAGCCATATTAAAAATGGAGCCTGGCATAACTAAATTGCCCTGCGGATCTAGCCCCCGCAGCAGCGCTTCGTGCCCATACACCTGGGACGTATCGGCCATCGAAACAATCGGTTGAAAATGGCTAGTAATGCGATCGTTCGCCAACATATCAACCAACCAATTGGCCTGGCTAAGCTTGACAAAGCGCTGAAGTGAAGAAATGTCGCTAAAATCTTGCAGCCGAGGCTCTACTGTTCCCCGAACAAATAAAACTTGGGTTTCTTCCAGCTCTCGCGAGGTGATCAACTGGGCCATAGCTTGGGCAACATTTTGAGCTTGGCCAGATTGACAGGTTATAGTCAAACCCGACCGCTCTTGCATCAACTCAAATTCAAGCAATTCCTGTTTTAGAAAAGGAACGACTTTTGCCAGCGCATGGGGAACCGGAAACCACAGAAAAAGCCGCCCTGCCTCGCCAGATTGGCACTGACCGATAGTTTGACAAGCGCAAGTCTTAGAGGTATTAAAGCCCATAACCCAAGTTCTTAATCAGTTGCTAGCGTTTATTGTTCCCAGTGCGATCTAGGAAGTGTCATGGGGAGGCCAGATAGATGAAGTCGCAAGAAATCGTCATAGTGCTGTTGAGTAAGCCAGCAAAAAACCGACAAATGTGAGAGCGATAGCACATTTTTTAAGGAAATGTATCAACCAAAAGAGTGAAAAACATAGTAATAATTAAAAATGCAGCAAGCCTTGTTAAAACCTTGTTGAGCGAGCCGCAACAACTCACTGACACTAGTGCAATCACGCAAATTTCAAGCCTTGCGCAAAACCTGGCAAGGGTTGCCCACGGCAACTACGTTTGCAGATATAGATTTTGTTACTACACTGCCCGCGCCGATGGTGGTATTGTCGCCAATCGTCACTCCAGGGCAGACAATTACGCCACCGCCCAGCCACACATTGTTGCCAATAGTAATGGGGGCCGCGAGTTCTAACCCCGTTAGCCGCACCGTCGGGTCGGTGGGATGGTAGGCGGCATAAATTTGCACGTTGGGGGCCATCAGCACGTTGTCACCAATCGTCACCCAGTTGCAGTCGAGAATGATGCAGTGGGCGTTGAGGTAAAGGTTTTTGCCAGCGCGAATGTGGCCACCGTAGTCGCAGAAGAAGGGCGGAGTGATCTCGAAGTTGGGGCCGATCGCATGGAAGAGCGATCGCACCACTGCCTGCCGCACCTCAACTTCCCCAGGCCGAGCATGGTTAAACCGATACAGCTTTTCCTGAGTCTGCTGCCGCATTGCCACCAGCTCTGGATCCGCCCCCAGGTATAGCTCATGGGCCAGCATCTTCTCTCGCTCGGTTTTCACCATCGAGGCTACCCCTCTCTAGGCCAAGATTCTAAGTTATGCCTACGTTATACAACGATGACGGCGATCGGCCCGCCCCCCGCTGGCCCCTGATGTTCGCTGCCGCCCGACACATAGAGCATCGGGTCTTGCACAACGGCGGCGATCGCAGCCCCCACCACCGCCCTAGCCATCCGGGTGTGGTTGATATCAGAGTCGTCGAGCATGGTGTGGCGGTGCCCCAACAGTTGCCCCGAGGGGTCGGCTTCGGCCTTGGCAAACACATTCACAATCTGGCCGTCGTCGCCCACCCCCCCGGCGCTGTGAATCGCCCGGTTGACGGCGGCGATATCGAGGGCGTGGGCCATGACGCTGTGGCCAATGCGGTAGCGGCTGTGGGAATCGGGGGCATTGCCCAGCACCAAAATTTCGCAGTTTTGCAGCTCGACCCCCGCCGAGGTCGAAGCCACTGAGGAATAGAGGCGGTAGTCGTGGCAAATATCGGCGGCGGTCAGATCACCCCGCTGCACTTCACCTAGGGCCAGGGCGACCCCGAGGGCCGAGGCTCCCCGCGAGTAGGCCATCGATTTGTAGCTGTCTTGGGTAATGGCGGCCTGGCTATGGCGCGCCGCCGTGATCAGCGGGCATTTGATCTGCACAAAGTGAACTGCCTCGGCGGTGAGGCCAGCAGCGGCGAGCGCCCGTTCTACCCCCGCCGCTACCACCTCCACCATGGTCAACGTGCCAATTTCATCGGTCGAGAAGTCGCGGGTGTGGCAAACCCCCAGGGCCAGGCCGGTCTGGGTCGGCCCCGCCAGCCCCTCGCTCTGGCGAGTAAACACCGTCATATGCGGGCTGAGCACCCCCTCGGTGCCACCCGACATGACAAACACCACATGGTCGGTCAGCTCGTCGCCTATCAGCCCCCGCAGGTATGCCTTGAGCGTGGCCACCGCAAACCCACGGGTGAAATCATTCACGCAGCCGTTGCCCTCAGTCTTGCCCAAAATCGCCACGATGGTTTTGGGGTCTAGCGTCCCTTGCTGCACCAGTGCGGCTAGACCGCTCAAGTCGTCGGGGCCACTCTGGGCGATCTTAAATACATCAACTTTCATCGCCGATACTATTCCCGATTAGGTTCATTGGGCTGCGATCGCAGAGCCCCGGCTCCCTAAGAAACCGGGGCGCTAGCGCCCCCCTTATCAACGGGGGCAGGGGCGATCTAACCCACCAGTTCCTTCACTTTGGCCATGATGCCGTCGGGGTCAATGCCCTGGTGAATGAACTGCTCCCACAGGCCGCCGCTGCCCTCGTGGTGGGTGCCGATGAAGGCAAACTTGGGCGTGTAGCCCCGCTCTAGCAGCCAGGAGCCAAAGCGGCTGCCCAGACCGGTCTTGCGGTTAAAGGCCTCGGTCACCAGCACAAAGGGCGCTTTGCCCACCTTGGCCATGGTCTCTTCATCGATGACGTTGAGGGTAGCCTTGTTGATCAGGCCCACATCAATGCCCTCCTGCTTTAGCCGCTCGACAGCATCGAGGGCGCGATAGAGCGAGTCGCCAAAGGTGACAATGTAGCCCGCCGTGCCTTCCCGAATCACCTCATCTTTACCGGGGGTAAAGGTGTAGTCGCCGCCAAACAGCTCGTTGCCCTCGGTGTCGAGAATCATCGGCACCTTCGAGCGGGTCGAGAAAATAAAGCGCAGACCGGGGTCGTGGAACACCTTTTTAACGCAGGCCTTCATCTGGTTGGGGTCGGCGGGGAAGTAGAGCTTGGTGTCGTAGGCGTCATCTAGGCCGTTGTCGGCAAAGAAGTTGTTGAGGCCGAAGTGGCAGGTGTTGTCGGCCATATCGTCGATGCCCGAATGGGAGAAGTGGCACAGCAGGTTGGAGTAGTTCAACCGCGCCATGGTGATCTCAGAAATGCACATCTCCAAGAAGGCGGCGAAGGTGGCGAACACGCCCTGCTTGCCTTCGGCCATGCCAAAGCCCGCCGCCGCCGACAGGTTGCCCCGCTCCATAATGCCGCCGCTGATGAAAACTTCGGGGTAGGCCTTGCGAATCTGGGCCAGACCACAGGAGCCTTCCAGGTCGCTATCGACTACCAGCACGCTCTCTTTGCGGGTGGTTTCATCCAGCTCGCCCAGCACTTCGACCATGGCATCGCCAAACACGTTGCGGTTCGCGCCCACGTTCTTAGACGAACCCATGAACTCGTAGGTGTGCTTGGGAGTCTCGATGCCTTCGAGAATCTCGACCGCTGCGGTGTGGCCCTTGGCGGTGAGGTAGGCGATCGCCGCCTTCACCGAGATCACATCGTGGCCGTGGGTGCTGCCCTCAATGCCCTCAATGCCCACCGCCATCGCCCGCTTGTTGATCACCGCCACCGGGCCGGGGGTGTTGATCGCCTTGCAAATGTTGGCGTAGAGGCCGTCGAGGTCTTCGCCGTCGCCTTCGAGCACCGTCAGACCGTGGCCCTCTAGGGTTTTTCTGACGCTAAAGCCGCCCATGTACTGGGAGGGGTGACCTGCGATCGTGACGTCGTTGTCGTCAACGAGAATCTTGACGTTGACGTGGTTGGCCACCGCAAAGCGAGCCGCCTCAGCGTCGTCGCCCTCCTGCTGGGCACCGTCAGAGCCCAGGCAGAATGCAACTTTGCCGGGGTTGGCCAGGGCCACCCCGTTGACGTAGGGCCACATATGGCCCAACCGACCCGAGCTAAACTTGACGCCGGGGGTCAGCCCCAGTTCAGGGTGACCGGGCAGCTTTTCATTGGCGGCGCGGTACTGCATCAGCTGCTCGGCGGGCATGTCGCCGTTGAGCACCGACATTAAATACTGGGTCGCTACCCGGTGGCCCGCTTCATCAAAGAAAATCGGCACATACTTGTCGCCCGCACCGCGAAACAGCGCATCGAGAATCATCACCTCGGGCACGGTGTCATAAGGGCCACCGGTGTGACCGCCCACACCCCGCGCCGCACCGGTCGCGGTAAAGAACACGATCGCATCCCGACACAGCTGAATGTTGGCCGCCAGGGCACTGCGCTGCTCGTCGGTGAGGGTGGGGTTAGACGCATCGAGGGAAATTCGCTGGTATGCGCCCAGGTCAATGGGAAAGCTTGTCATAGTGTTTCGTCCTATAGGCTGGTGAGAGAGAAGCGTGGAGCAAAGCGAGGTTTTTTATAGTGAGCAAGTCCACCGCTCAAGTTTGGATAGCAAGAATCCACTACCTCCATCATTCAATACTCTGGCAAGGCTGTGAAGTTTTATTCGGTAAGAGTTGGTTAAGGGCGGAGGGGTGGATGGGTAGGGGGTGGATGGGTGAGGGGTGGTCTTGCTTATCTGTAGGGTGGGTTAGGCGGTTCGTGACTCTGCGTTCACCCCGCCACCACTGCCCCGCCGTAACCCACCGCCCACCTAACGCGAAAAACCTGGTCTCTGAGGCGGCAGTAGGGCGATTGAGCTTTTTTGACATTTTGATGGCCAAAGCTAGAATCTGAATAATTTGCTCCCCAAGGCCCTTTAACCATTTTGTGCGTCTAGCATGGATGAACCCAACCTAATTGAAAGGGCCACCGCGATCATTAAGACAGCGTGGGAGCACCCCGACTGGTTTATTTATGGCCTGACGGTGCTCTCGGGGTTTGGGTTTGCTGCTTGGCGTTGGCTACTCCCTCAATTAAGAGCACCTGCGCCGCCATTACCTATCGATCCATCGTTTCCCTTTGAGGTCGTCAAACCAAAGAGCGAGGGGGTTTTAAAGACCCTGATGGGGTCAGAGCAAGCGGATGATGACCCCCTAGCCGATTTCAACATTCCCTATCAGCAGCGTCGGCCAGAGTTGATTGTGCAGGAGCAGCTTGAAGGGTTTTTAGACGTACACCGCTGGCTGCTAATTTTAGGCTCCACGGGGCTGGGCAAAACTCGAGAAGCGGCTGAGCTGGCCAAACGGCTAAACCACGAAGGCTGGACGGTGCTCAAGCTCAAAAATGCTGAACAGTTGACGGTGCCGACGAAGTTCCCGGCGGTGGCGGTGGGTGAGCAGCCCAGGCTGGTGTTTTTTCTCGATAATCTCAACCAGGCGATGAACCTGGGCCTTGAAGCCAGTCGGGAACCTCAAGGCAATTTACCCAGTGCGTTCAAACAGCCTCTACAAGAGCGCATGCAAGAAACCCTGGAGTTTTTTGAACGGAGTTGTGGCATAGACCGCATTCGGGTGATTGCTACGGCCCGCAACGAAACCATTCCCGAGAAGCCTGGTCAGCCCAGCGAGTGGGACAAGTTAGCGGTTGAGAACTATCCTCAGTTTTGGGGCCAGTTTTATCACCACGATTTACAAGCCCCGACAGATACAGCCATTGAGGCTTTGCTCACTAGCCTTGTCAAACGGGCCAACCTATCGGCAAAACCCGAAGACTTTGCCGACATTGCCAGACGCAACAACGGCACATTTAGAAACCCAGTAGAAAACGCAGAGCGCGCTAAAAATCGTGGTTTGACCGTCTCTAAAGAGACCTATAAAGACACCCTAAAAGGCACCTGGAAAAGCCGCTACCAATCTGCCATTGGTAGCGACAAAACCGCAACGTGTATTTACGATGCTATTGATCTGCTGCGGCAGTGCAATGTGCCCCTGCAAGCCATTACAGTGCTGCGCTGCTGACCCAGAAAACCCAACCATGGCACTGCTTAGACCGCTACAAAATCCACCAAAGACTGAAATACCTAGACCATACCGAACGTCTTTTGCAGCCTAGAGATGGGCAAATAGAAGCCAAGGGCTACAAGGTAGAAGTCGGGGAAAACTTGGCTCGGGTTGGCAAGTTGCTGATTAAGCTATCAAGAAATCACCCACAGCAGTTAGAAACTGCCCTGGCTGGTTTTGTGGTGGCAGCTGTAAGACTCAGACGATATGAAACAGCTTTAGTAGTTAACCATCAACTAATCAAGCTTCACCCCAAAAGCGAGGTGCTTTGGTTTAGCCAGGGTTTGCTAAAAGACGAAATTGGCGATAAGGCAGGCGCAATCGCTGCTTTGATGTCGCCTTAAACATCAACCCCGACTATTACGAAGCGCTCATGCACAAAGGGGTTGAGCTATCTGGCTTGGGGGACAAGGCGGGTGCGATCGCCTGCTACGATGCCGCCTTAGAAATCAAACCCGACAAGCACGAAGCGCTCTACAACAAAGCCTGCTGCTACGGTCTCCAGGGCGATGCCGACAACGCCGTCCAATTTCTGCAAGCTGCCACTACCCTAGACCCTGAAAACCGCGATCTGGCCAAAACCGACACCGACTTCGACCCTATTCGCTCCGACGAGCGGTTTCAGGCGCTGGTAGCGGAGGGTGATGAGTAGATGAGTGGATGGGGGATTTAGAATGAGAGCTATGAGTCAAGATCCTTTTGCTGGCGTTGCTGTCACTGTGTCGGCTGACCTACAACTCACGATTCCAAGTGCGGTAGGCAAGTCATTGGGGCTATCTGAGGGGCAGCGCTTTCAGGTCGTGCGGTATCAAGACCGCATTGAGCTAATTCCCATTCGCCCAGTACAGGCACTTAAGGGCTTTCTCAAAGGCATGGATACAGACCTAGCTGGAGATGCCAATTAACAATGCCAGAGATTACAAGGTTTTACGGAATTATCATCAAGGTTTTCTTTGGCGATCATCCACCACCTCACTTCATGCAATCTACGGCGAATACAATGCCTTAGTGAGTATTGAATCCTTGGAAATCATAGAGGGTGATTTGCCGAGCCGTGCTCAGAAGATGGTGATCGACTGGGCCGGAATGTATCAGCAAGATCTATTAAAAATGTGGAATGACCAGGAGTTTCGGAAGCTACCTCCTTTGAAATAAGGTCGATATGAGCATGGATTACCCTAAAATTCGTGGGGCTGAGGCGGTTAGCGATCGCATCCTCAGAGTCACCTTTAGCAACCAAGACATCAAAGACTACGACATCAGCCGCCTGCTCTCAAAACCAATGTTTGCACCGCTCCAGCAGCCAGCCTTCTTCAAAAGCTTCACCATCGAAGCTGGTGGTCATGGAATCGTTTGGAATGAAGACATTGACATTAGTGAGTACGAGCTGTGGAAGCACGGCACAACCCCTAAAGCCGATGCAGACCAAAATTCTACCGGCCTCGATCAGGGGCATTCTACCCAGCCGCTTACCCCCAACTTTAAAGCCCGCTTACTGCCTTAGCAAGCGGGTTTTGGGTAGAGAATGAGTTGTCAAAAACCGTTTTTTTAGAGGGTTTCGACCGTTTCGGCGTAGGTGTCGCCATCAAAAGGCTGTACCCCGGTTTTGGGATAGTTGTCATCGTCGGGGCCAAAGATTCTGCCGACCGGCTCGGCGAAATACTGCATTAACCCCTCAAAAAAATAGCCAAATACTGAGAGATTCAGACCTTTCATGACTGGCACCTCGCGGCTTAAGGATAGTGATGTAGGCAGACTGTAGCGATGTCTGTAGCAGGTCAGGGCTTTCTTATTTGGTGTACCCTGATACCTAAATGCTACGGGATCACCCGAGGTTGACGGTGCGACAGTGACCATTCTTTACAGCCGTTGGCAAGTTGTAATATATAGAGTGCACCCTTAACGATTCGGCTTACCAGTAAGGAGAGTTCCTGTGAAACGCAGTCACGCGGCGATCGCTATTTTGTACGGGCTCATGAGCAGTGGGGTCGTTATCCCCAATGCTCAGGCTGCTGCTTCAGCGCCGCCTTCCCAGGCGTTAAACAATTTTGGGCAGGCCCCTGAGCCGGTGCCACCGCTGTGGCTGGCCCAAAGCAGCAACGGCCTCAGCAGCGCCCAGCAAGACCAGGTCGATGAGCTGCTGCGCCAGGGCCAGGCCAAGGTTACGGCCCGCGACTACGCCGGGGCGATCGCTATTTATCAGCAGGCGGCCACCATTGATAGACGCAACCCCCGACTGTTTTCGGGCATTGGCTATCTCTACGTGCAGCAGGAGAACTACGACGAGGCGATCGCGGCCTACCAAAGCGCGATCGCCCTTGACGGCAGCAACCTGGCTTTTCGCTACGGTTTAGCCCACAGCCAGTACAAGAACGGTCAGCTTGACGACGCGCTAGAGACATACCAGGGCATTCTTAACACTAACCCCCGTGAGGTCAACGCCCACTTGGGCATTGGCGGCATTCAGATCGAGCGCAGCGACTACGACGGGGCGCTGACCACCTACCAGAATCTGGCCCGCATTGCCCCCGGCAACGCCCAGGTCTATGAGGCGCTGGGGTCGCTCTATATGCAGCAAGAGGACTACGACCAGGCCCTGACCTACTTAAACGAGGGGCTGCGCTCTAACCCCAACGATGGCGATCTCCACGTCAGTGTGGCCAACATCTACCTACTACAAGAAAATTACCCCGAGGCGACCAAAAACCTGCGCGAAGCGCTGCGGGTAGCGCCCCAAAACGCCAATGCCCAGCACCAGATGGGCTATGTGCTTTACCAACAGGGCGATCGCGAGGCCGCCTTTGATTATCTGCTGCGGGCGGTGCGCCTCGACCCTGAGCTAGTCGCCGCCCATGCCCTGCTGGGCGAGCTGCTGCTCGAACGGGAGCAATACCTACAAGCCGTGCTCTCCTACCGCAAGGTGGCCGATGCCCTTCCAGAAGACCCCGCCGCCTTTTATAACCTGGGGTTGGCGCTCCACGGGCAGGGGCTAGAGGCCCAGGCGCTCTCGAACGTCGAGCTGGCGGTGATTCTATACACCCGCCAGGGCAACACCGAAGGAGTAACCCGTGCCCGTGAGCTGATGGCCTTTTGGGGCTACGAGCGGTAGCCCATGCCCGAAGGTCCCGAAATTCGCCGGGCGGCCGACAAGCTCCATCGGGCGATCGCAGGCCACATCGCCGCCGATGTGTTCTTTGCCTTTGACCACCTCAAACCCTACGAGGAGGAGCTAATCGGCTGCACGGTAACGGCGGTCAAGCCCTACGGCAAGGCCATGGTCACCTCCTTCGACAACGGGCTGGGAGTCTATAGCCACAACCAGCTCTACGGCATCTGGGTAATCTGCAAACCCGATGCCGTGCCCGCCACCCGTCGCCAACTGCGGTTTGCGGTGCATACCCCCAGCCGATGGGCATTGCTCTACAGCGCCTCAGAGCTTGAGGTGCTAACGGCAGAAGCGGTGCCCACCCATCCCTACATCGCCAAGCTTGGCCCCGACACCCTCGATACCGCCCTTACCCCAGAGAATGTGGCAGAACGCACCCTGGGCACCCCCTTTCGCCGCCGCCAGTTTGCCACCCTGCTGCTCGATCAGGGCTTCCTTGGCGGCATCGGCAACTATTTGCGCACCGAAATTCTCTACGTGGCGGGCATTCACCCCAGCCAGCGGCCTGTAGACTGCACACCCACTCAAATTGCCGCCTTTGCCGAGGCCGCCCTAGCCCTGCCTCAGCAGTCGTACCGCCACAGCGGCATTACCAATGACCTGGCCCTGGCTGCCCACCTCAAGCAGACCGGCTACCGCCGCCGCGACTACCGCCACTGGGCCTTTGGCCGCCAGGGCAAATCCTGCCACCGCTGCGGTGACACCATCGCCAAGATCATGATCGGCGGCAGGCGTTGCTATGTTTGCCTTCAGTGTCAGCCGCCAGTGTCAGCCGCTCAACCGCTAGTAACCGATAGGCCATCCAGCAGCACCGAGGGCGTGTAGCAGGAGCCATTCCAGTCGCCGTCGCTGCCCAGTTCCACGTTGTCTTTGAGGGCGGTGTAGATGTTGCCCGCCACCATGGTGTCTTTGACGCGGCCCACCAACTTGCCCCGGTGAATGCGGTAGCCTAAGTCGATATTGACCGAAAAATCGCCCGCAATGCCGGGGTCGCCGCCCAAAATTTGGTCTACAAGCACCCCGTTGTCAATGCTGGCAATTAGTGCCTCTAAAGATCGCGTACCTGGTTCCACTAGGGTGTTGTAGAGACTGGGAGTAGGGTAGCTGCCCAGCCCAGGCCGGAAGCCGTTGCCCGTAGATCCAGCCCCTAGGGTGCGACCGACGGCGCGATCGCAGTAAAAAAGCGCCACTGCTCCTTTGTCGATAAATACCAGCCGCTGGGTGGGAGTGCCCTCATCGTCAAAGGGGCAGCTAAACGGCCCTGCCTCCGGGTCTTGCAGCAGCGTCACGCGGGGCGAGGTCATCTGTTCGCCCAGGGCGCTGCTCCAGGGGGACGATCGCTCCACTACTCGCTTGCCGCTGAGGGCCGATTGCAGCGTGCCCCAGATCATGTCGGCGGCTTTGGCGGTAAAAATCACCGGCATGCGTCCGGTGTTGACCTCGGCGGATTCCTCAGCCCAGGCTAGCCGCTGCAACACTTGGTCGGTCAAAGCATCCACCTCCAAGCGATCGCGCTGGGTTTGGCCATCGCTGACGCTCAAAAAGTCATCGCCCCTTACCCAGTCGGCTGACAGGTAGCTGCTCAGGGTGGCGTCGCTGTAGTGGCAATCGAGCCCTTTGGTGTTGAGAATGCGGGTGGTTTCTACATCACACTCCACATCCACGCCGCAGATTACCTCGGGGTAGGCGCTGCGAATGCGATCGATCATGGCCTGCCCCCACTCGATCAGCTGTTCCACCGGCACCTCCTGGCCCATGTCGGGGTAGTGCCGGCTGTTACCTGCGACCAGGTCAATGGTTTCGGGATCATTGAGGGCGCTGATCGCTAAGGCCTTATCGATGATGGCTTCGGGGTCAACGTTGCCATAGGCCACCGCCAGCCCCGGTCGACCATTGATCCAAAGGCGCAGAGCTGTGCCCAGGGCCGCGGAGGTTTCGAGCTGTTTGAGACGGTTGGCTTCAAAGAAGACGGGGCGCGATCGCGATCGCGATTGCAGCACCTCCGCCGCTTCAGCGCCCCGTTTGAGGGCCAGGTCTATGAGTTTTTCAGCCAGCGAATCGTCGGTCAGACCAGGCACCATAGCAGTTAGCAGGCAGGGGCGTAACAGAGCTACTTCATCTTCCCGGATTGCGGTACCCCTGCAAAGGGCACAGATCTAGATAGTTCATCCCAAAAACCTGCCTCGCCAACTGTTTTTGGCGGGTTTTCGACTTTTGGATCGTCCACGCACCCGATTCAGCGGTAGAATAGCAGCGCCCCTTTGGAGAGGTGGCAGAGTGGTTGAATGCGGCAGTCTCGAAAACTGCTTTGGGGAAACCCAACGAGGGTTCGAATCCCTCCCTCTCCGTTCAAACCGTTGATATATAATAGGTTCAGGGTTCACTCACCTGAGCTATTTTGCGCTGAGTGACGGTGAGTATGGCCTAAAACATGGGCAATTTTTGGGCAATTTCCATGAGCATTGAGCCGATGGTCGCCGATGTGAACCAGCACCTGGAGCGGGTAGCTATCCGGGTGAAGGAAAAAAGCTGTCTTTTTGAGGAACTTTCCCGCCCAAACCGGGGGATGGTCGGGTTCCAAAGCACTATGAACTGCTTCCGGTTGTAGTGCTACTCCGGCAGGGCTCAAGCTAGCGCAGGCTAAGGCCCAGGAAATCGATAGCCTGCTGGTAAGAGAACGATTTGACTGGGAGCTGTTTCTCAAACCCAAGTCAAAGCCTGCGCAAATGATAAGTGACTGGATTTATAAATTTGAAGAAGACCACTGGGATAAAGTCCCGCAAGAACCCTCTAAACTGAACTCTTACCATAAAGACTACCGGCTGAAGTTCAACCATCTGCCCGTTGATAAGCCCCTATCCTTAGGTCTTCTCAAGCAAGTCATTCTAGAGCGGACTCAGCCTGGCACCTGTAGCCGCAAAGGGTACGCCATGACCTACCGACGATTAGCAGAGTTTGCAGGCTTGCCGGATACCCGTGACTTGGGAGCGTTAGAGCGAGGTTACTCGTCTAAAAGTGTGTTGAAAGAGCTAACCCAGGGGCAGGGTTACATGGTTCGAGGTTTGGCTCCTAATGCTGAAGCTACCCACGGATTGGGAGAGTCACTGGATATTAAAACCACTACGGTTGCTGAACCATTGGTGTCTCAACCCTTGGATGAGCCGCCTCAGTCCACTCTCTGGATTGTGGATGAAGCAGGGCTTTTGATCACAAGCCAAATCCAATGGGCGCTACAAGGTTGAGGTGTATATCATCCAGCCGAAAGGGCATACCGAGGCTATCCTCTTCAATTGTCACTGATATTGAATCGCCTGTGCCAATTTGGAAGTAGGAATCAACATAGGTAATATTAACTGTAAAAGCTTCATCACCTTCAGTAATTGAATCCTGAAGAATATTGACAAAAACCCCAGCTACAGAGAAGCCGCTAGGAACCGTTGCAGTGTCGGTATAGATACCTGTAGTAGGATCAAAATCTGCCGTTATAGACTCGTATATGTAGTCCTCTAAAGGCTTTGCAGAATCAGGCACAATCTCAAAGGCAATTTTTACATTTTCCTCTGGAGGCACTGGCTCACTCGTCACTAGCGTGAACTTCGCAAAGCTATCTCCTTCATTGACCATATAGGGGGTGCCAACAAATGAAACTGTCGGCACAAGATTACTATCACCAATCTGAATGATTTCGATTGCATTAACCAATGGATTTTCAATTCCATCTAATGCATCATGGAAAAAGTCAATGTTGAGAGTGCCATCTGTTACCTTAGTTTTGTTGCTCACTAATCCTCCAACTAAGTGACCAAATTTAGCAGAAGCGTCAACATTATTTAAACCAGGTAAAATCTGATCTTCAATCGCTACGTCAAAAATTCTTTGTCCTGGCAGACTGGTGCCATCAAAGGTATTAGCGAAGTAAAGACGCACCTCATAAACGCCAGGGTCAACTGCAAAGGCATATTGCATACTGGCATCATCG
>JANPIO010000223.1:0-2833 GCA_031425055.1 Phormidium sp. VAR_61_metabat_6 | reverse complement strand
AGTTTCACGGAGTCTTTGAAGGTTGAACACAGGATCGCAGCGATAGCCCTGCAAATTCGCCAGTCGCTTGATTTAGCCACGATCTGGCAAACTACCGTGGATGCCGTGCAACAGCTCTTAGGCTGCGATCGCGCCCTGCTTTACCAGTTCGACCCTGACTATAGCGGTCGCGTGGTCGTAGAAGCGATCTCCGATCCCCAGTGGTCGCTGATCGAGCAGGTGGCGCACGACAGCTGCTTCGAGGCATGCTGGCTAACCCCCTACCATGAGGGGGAGGCGCGGGCGATCGCCGATGTCACCACCGCAAACCTTACCCCCTGCCATGCCGATTTTCTAGCGGGCTTTTCAGTTAAGGCCAAATTAGTGGTTCCGGTACTGTGCGAATCGCGGCTGTGGGGCCTGCTAGTTGCCCACAATTGCACTGCTCCTCGTTCTTGGCCGCCCGAAGAAATTGAGGGTCTACAGCACATAGCCGTACACATGGGCATCGCTATCCACCAAGCCGAACTGGTGGCGCAGTTGCGGTTGGCCAAGGACAATCTTGAGGCCGAGGTAGCCGCCCGCACCCAGGCGCTAGAGCAGGCCAACCAGCAGCTGGTAGCCCAGGCGGCAGAGAACCAGGCGATGATGGAGGCCCTGCACCAAAGCCGCAACGACCAGTTTCGGCTGGCGGCCATTGTTGCATCTTCCGAAGAGGCGATTATCGGCAAAACCCTTGAGGGCGTTATCACCAGCTGGAACCAGGCAGCCGAGCGCCTCTTTGGCTACCGTGCGGCGGAGGTGGTCGGCCAGCCTGTGACCTTGCTGATTCCGCCTGATCGCCAGGCAGAGGCGGCGGCAATTCTACAGCGCATCCATCGCGGGGAGCAGGTCGAGACCTACGAAACCCAGCGACTGCACAAGGATGGGCACCTGGTGGATGTAGCCCTAACGATTTCCCCCATCCGCGATGAGACGGGCCGGGTGATTGGGGCCTCAAAGATTGCCCGCGATATCCGTGAGCAGCGGGTTGCCCGTCGCGATCGCGATCGCCTCGAAGCCGAACGCCAGCAGACCGCCCTAGAACTCCGCCAGAGCAACGCCCAACTCGAAGATTTCTTTGACAACGCCAGCGACTTGATCCAGAGCGTGTCGCTACAAGATGGGCGATTTCTCTACGTCAACCGCACCTGGCTCACCACCCTGGGCTACGAGCGCGACGACCTCGCGACGTTAACTATCTTTGATCTGCTGGCGTCTGACTGTCTTCCCCAGTGCCAAAGCATATTTCAGAGACTACAGGCGGGTACAGTGCACCAGCTAGAACGGCTCGAAGTTACCTTGGTTAGCAAGACAGGGCAACACATTCTGCTAGAAGGCAGTATCAATGTCCGTTGTGAGGCAGGCACACCCGTTGCGACCCGCGCCATCTTTCGAGATGTAACCGCGCAACGGCAGGCAGAACAGGCCCTTCAGGAGCAAACAACGCTGCTGCGCATCTTCTATGAAACCTCACCGCTGCTGCTGGGCATCGTTGAGCTATTCGAGGATGACATTCTCCATACGCTTCACAACCCGGCCACGCTTCAGTTTTTTGGGGTCGAGGCTGCTGCCCTCGACAATCAGTGGGCCAGTGCGATGGGGGTTCCCCCCGACCATATCCAGCTATGGCTGCGGCACTATCGCCAGAGCCAGGCGAAGCGGCAGCCGGTGCAGTTTGAGTATGAGCATGTAACGGCCATTGGCACCCGTTGGTTATTGGCCGTGGTCACCTACCTAGGCACCGCCAGCAGCGGACGGCCCCAGTTTTCGTACCAGGTAAAAGACATTAGCGATCGCAAGCAGCTCGAAGCTGAGCACCTGAGGATTGAAGCCATTCAGCGCCAGACGAAGCGCGTTAGCTATGAACTTAAGCTGCTAGAAAATATCCTAGATATCGTTCTGGCGGGCTATTGGGATTGGGATATTGCGGGCAACCAGGAATACCTTAGCCCCGGCTTTAAACGCATGTTTGGCTACGCTGACCACGAGCTTGAAAATTCTCCAGACACCTGGCAGCAGCTGATCTTTCCCGAAGATTTGGTCACCGTTTTGGCCTGTTTTGATCGCCATATGCAGAGCCATGGCGACATTCCCTACTACAACGAAGTTAGATACCGCCATAAAGATGGCTCAACCGTGTGGGTGGCCTGTTCAGGGCAGGTGATTGAGTGGGCTGCCGACGGCAACCCCGTTCGCATGATTGGCTGCCACATCAACATCACCGATCGCAAACAGGCAGAATCAGCCCTCCAGGCCAGTGAGGCGCGCTGGCAGTTTGCCCTGGAGGGGTCTGGAGACGGCGTCTGGGATTGGGATATTCAGACCAACCAGCTATTTGTGACCCGCCAGTGGAAGGCCATGCTCGGGTATGCAGACGCGGAAATTGGCAGCAGTTTAGACGTGTGGGACAGCCGAGTACACCCCGAAGACAAAGCCCAATGCTATGCCGACATTGAAAGGCACTTTAGCGGCGAGACCGACATCTGCCAGAGCGAATACCGGATGTGCTGCAAAGACGGCAGCTACAAGTGGATTTTAGATCGCGGTAAGGTGATTGAATGGGCCGCCGACGGCAAGCCCCTGCGGATGATCGGCACCCACACGGATATCAGCGATCGCAAGCAGGCAGAGCTTGACCTCAAATCGGCCAACGATCAGCTACACCTGGTGCTGCAAGCCTCCTCAGAAGGGTTTTGGGATTGGGATCTAATCACCGGAGAGATCTTCTTCTCGCCCCAGTGGAAAGCCATGCTGGGCTATGCCGACCACGAGCTAGAGAACAGCCCAGAGATGTGGAAGTCGCTCATTTTTG